>DASYSQ010000317.1:0-20558 GCA_036003145.1 Pseudolabrys sp. | reverse complement strand
CGATCTTGCCTGTGAATTGTCCCGCCACTGCGGCATGGCGGCGTGAAACATTTTGTGCTTTGAACAAGGGAACGCAGCACGTTCCGGACTCCTTGCAATGTCGGCCAGCCAGTTCCTCGACAGCAAAACGATCGCCGAGCTGACCGCCCGGATGTACCTCGACACCGGTTCAGTGCGTTTTATGACCGACAAGCCGTTCATTTTCACGAGCGGCTGGGCCAGCCCGGTCTACAACGACTCGCGCTGGCTGATGTCATTTCCGGACGTGCGCTCGGCCCTGATGGATTTCGCGGTTCACACTATCGAGCGCGACATCGGCCGCGACAAGATCAACGCGGTGGCGGGCGGTGAAACCGCCGGCATTCCGTTTGCGGCCTGGGTGGCCGATCGCATGCACCTGCCGATGCAATATGTGCGCAAGAAACCGAAAGGGTTCGGGCGCGGCGCGCAGATCGAAGGCCTGTTGGTGCCGGGCCAGCGCGTACTGCTGGTGGAGGATCTCGCCACCGACGGCAAGAGCAAGGTCAATTTCATCCAGGCCCTGCGTGAGGCCGGCGGGGTCTGCGACCACTGCTTCGTGATTTTCTTTTATGACATCTATCCGCAGAGCAAGAAAATCCTGGGCGATCTCGGAGTCACGCTGCACGCCCTCACGACATGGAAGGACGTGCTAGCCGTCGCCAAGGCAAGCGGTCAGTTCGAGCCGAAGATGCTGGCCGAGGTGGAGAAATTCATCGGCGATCCGGCCGGCTGGTCGAAAGCGCACGGCGGCGCGGCCGAAGCCGCCGAGTGAAGTTTCGCGTTAGCCTCGCTCACGCAATTTGCGCGTCACTGCCAGATCGAGCGCCGACAGAAAGCGCGATTTATCCTGACGCGTCAGCGGCGGCGGCCCGCGCGTCGCCATGCCGGCCGAGCGCAGGCTTGTCAGCAGATCCCGCGTCGCCACGGCCATCCCGATCGAATCGTCCGTAAATGCCTTGCCGGTCGGGCTGATCACCGTCGCCCCATTGCGCACGCAGCGCCCGGCGAGCGGAATGTCGGCGGTTATGACGATGTCGCTTGCGCCGGCACGTTCCGCAATCCAGTCATCGGCCGCATCGAGGCCTTCGCTCACGACGAACCGTTCGATCAAATCGCTGCGCGGAACCGCCATGAAGGCGTTGGCCACCACATAGACCTTGAGGCCGTATCGCTCCGCCACCCGATAGATTTCGGGCTTCACGGGGCAAGCATCGGCATCGACAAAAATGCGAATGGCCGACTTGGGGTCTTCCATGGCCTCAGCCATCGTGATCCAATCCGCAGAGAAAACGACACCGGAGGAAGCCATGGCCAAGGCACGCAAAAAAGTCCAGTCACGGCGCAAGCCGGCGAGCCGAAAGATGAAAGGGCATCGCCGGTTGAAAGCAAAGACCCGCGCCAAAGCACGGCCGAAACAAAGATTCACCCTCAGCCATCATCGCGAGGAAGATTTCGACCAGGGTCTGCGCCCCTATTCCGCCTATCGCGATCTCGGCATTACGCCGGCAACCGGCGGCATGGTGCAGGCACACGTCATCCGCATGACCAAGCCGTTCAGCGCAGACGAAGTGGCAATCCCGCACTATCACGACGTCGACTTCCAGATGGTCTACGTGCTTAAAGGCTCCTTCACGAGCGAATTCGAGGGCCAGGGCGTGCACACGTTCCATGCCGGCTCGTGCTGGATCCAGCCGCCGAAGATCAAGCACACGGTGCGCGGCTATTCCGATGATTGCGAACTGCTGGAAATCGTGCTGCCTGCGAATTTCGAGACGGTGACGCTGAAGTAGGCCAAAATCGCCGGCCTCTCGGTCGTCGATGCGCGGGCTTGACCCGCGCATCGATGATGGGGCGCAGAATGTTTGCCGGGTCTCGCCGCTGCGCGGCGGCCCGGCAATGACACTTATATAAACTTCATCAAAAGCAAACCACCCGTCACCGCCACAAAGATGACCGCACTCGCGCCGAGCACGGTCGTAATGTGACGCCAGCCGAGGCCGATGATGGTCTTGACCGACGTGCCAAGGCCAAGCGCCCCGATAGCGAGCAGCAGGCCCCAGGTGGAAACTTCCACCAGCACGCTTTTCAACGGGGTGTAAACCGGCAGCAATGCCGGCGTCAGCGGCGCCGCGCTGTTCACCATGCACAGCACCAGGAACACAATGGCGAAGACCGGCACCGGAACGTGCGCCTCGCCGTGACGCAGGCCCTGCTTCGTGAAATACCAGCCCACGCTGAGCACCACCGGCAGCAGCAGGAACACGCGGAACAGCTTCACGATCACTGCGGTATTGCCAACCGCATCCGACACCGCATAGCCGGCGCCAACCACCTGTGCGACATCATGGATCGTACCACCCAGCATCACGCCGGTGCTCTGCGTGTCGAAGCCGAGCAGAATGCAGAGCGGCGGATAGATCAGCATCGCGAGCGTGGCCAGCGCGTTCACCGCGACCACCACAAAGGCAATGTCGGCCTTCTTGCCCTTGTACTCGGGAACGATGGTCGACGTCGCGAGCGTCGCCGAAGCACCGCACACCGCCGTGCCGACTCCGACGAGCGCACCAAAACCTGGCGCCTGGCCGCTCCAGCGCGCGAAGATAAAGCCCGAGGCAACCGTCGCCGCCATTGCGATGACGATCAAAATCGCGGTCTCGGCGCCAAGTGCCACGATATCGCCAAGCCCGACGCGCAGGCCGAGCAGCGCCACCGCCCAGCGCAACAAGGTTTTTACGCAGAAATTCATGCCCGGTTGCACTGACGCCCGCGCCGCCAGCGGATTGAGCGCAATGCCGACGACCAGCGCGATCACCATGTTCGGAATCGGGACAAAGCGAGCCACATAGGGCGCCGCGACATAGCCGATGGCGGCGACGACCGCCGACAGCGCGACGCCCGGCGCAAGCGCTGCCGCCATCGCCACGGAGGGCCGCGAAGCCTGCATGTTATCTGCTGTCACGCGGAATTCCTTGCGGCGATCTTGCTGCCGGCACGGCTGGCCTGAAGACCCGCGGCTACTGCCGTGGCGATCTGCGAGGGTGTATCAACGACGACGACGCCGGCTGCCTCCAGCGCCTTGCGCTTGGAGGCGTAGCTGCCGGCACTTCCGGTCACGATCGCGCCGGCGTGGCCCATTTTCTTGCCCGGCGGCGCGGCGGCACCGGCGATGAGGGCGACCATCGGCTTGCGCATACTCCTCGCGTAATCGGCCGCGCTTTCTTCCATCGCGCCGCCAATCTCACCGACAATGACGACGGCGTCGGTACCGCTATCCCTATCGAGCGCTTCGAGCGCCTCGCGCGTGGTGGTGCCGAGCATCGGATCGCCGCCAATGCCGATAAAAGCGGATTGACCGAGGCCCGCGCGCGTCAGATTGAGGCATACCAGCGTGCCGAGGCTGCCGCTGCGCGAAATCACGCCAACACGGCCGGGCTTGAACACGCTCGGCACGAAGGCCGGCATGATACCGACAAACGATTCGCCCGGCGTGACAAGGCCTGCGGTATTGGGGCCGACGATGCGGGTGCCGTGTTTCGCGGCGGCGGCGTGCATCGCCATCACATCCAGCGCCGGAATGTGCTCGGTCAGCACCACCAATAATTTGATGCCGGCTTGCGCTGCTGATACCGCGGCATCTTTTGCCATCGGCGGCGGGATGAACATGACCGCCACATCGCCGCCGACCTTCGCGACGGCATCGGCGGTGGTTGCAAAAATCGGCACGCCGACATGAGTTTCACCCGCACGCTTGGGATTGACCCCGGCGACGGCATTGGTGCCGTAGCCGATCATCTTTTCGGTCCAGAAAGTGCCCTGCTTGCCGGTGATGCCGAGCACGATAACACGGTCATTTTTACGGACGATCATTGGGCTGCCTTCACCGCCGCCTGGATCGCGTCTTCCATGAAGTCGTATGGCTCAATGCCGAGCTGGTTGCGCACCAGCGCGATCGCCTCGTTCTCGCCGGTACCGTGGATGGAAAAGAACACCGGTATCTTCGGTTTCAGCGCATGCCAGGCGCGCACCACGCCCTCCGCCATCACATCGGTGCGGGCAAACGCTCCGCAGAAATTGATCACCAGGCTTTTCACACCGGGATTGGAAAGCACGAGATCGAGTGCAATCTCCGATTTGGTGTAAGCCTCGCCGCCGATCTCGAGAAAATTGGCCGGCTTCCCGCCGTAGTGACGGATCACGTCCATTGTGGTCATGGTCAGTCCGGCGCCGTTCGCGAGCACGCCGACATTGCCATCGAGCTGGATCAGCTTCAGGCCGGCCTCGACGCCACGTTTCTCCAGCGCGGTCATGACGCCGACCGCGCCGTCTTTGCCAATCTCCGTCTGCCGGTAAATGGCCGCATCGTCGAGTACGAATTTACAGTCAAGCGCGACAACGCGGCGGTCCGCGAGGAGAGCGAGCGGATTGATCTCGAGCAACTCCGCATCACGTGCGCGATAGATGTCATAAAGTTGAGCGAGGATTCGAGCGATCTGCTCTTCTGCCGCATCGACGCGCAGGCCTTTGAGCATGCCGGCGATGTCCGCCGCAGATGGCTCGCCGTCGATATCGACAAGCAGGCGCCGTATCGCTGCCGGTTTTGCCGCAGCAACGTCCTCGATGTCCATCCCGCCTTCGGTGGAGAACAGGACCAGTGGCCGCCGCGCCGCGACGTCGTGCAGAACGGCGGCGTAAAACTCCCGATCAATATCGGCCTGCTCTTCGACCAGCAGCCGCTCGACCGTGTACTCGCCGATGCGCATGCCGAGGATTTGTTCGGCCGCTTTTCGGGCCTCATCGGGCGTGCCGGCAAGCTTGATGCCGCCGGCCTTGCCACGCTTGCCTGTCGCCACCTGCGCCTTGATCACGCAGGGGCCGATATTCGCAGCCGCCATCGCCGCCTCCGCGACGGTGATACAGAGGATACCGCGCGGAACCGGAACTCCGGCCGGCGCCAGAATCAGCGATTTCGCCACGTGTTCTTCGAAGTTCATGGTGGTGCCGTCGTCCCCGCGAAAGCGGAGACCCATACGTCGCAACCTATCGATAAGCTGCGGAATACGGGTCCCGGGCCTCGCTGCGCTCGCCCGCGACGACAGCGAATGAACTTCGCGCAGCCCATGATCACTTCCCGTACTTCTTCCAGTAGGCGCCGAACAAGGCTTCCTCGCTCGGCTTGTCTTCCGGAATGGTGGTGACGAGGTGGGTTATGTTGAGGAAGTGCCTGTAATTCAGGTTTTCCGTGATGCTGTTGCCGCCCCAGGTCCCGCAACCCATGCTGAGCGTGAAGTTGAGGCCGTTGTCGAAGCTACCGCCGTTTCCGAACGTGTGGGCCTGGTTGATCAGTACGCGCACAACGTCGGAACGCTCGGCAAGCACGCGGCCGCGGCTCATGTCCTTGGTGTGAAGTCCGACGGAATGACCCCGCCCCTGATGCGCCAGAATCTCGTTGGCGCGCGTGATCGCGGTGTCGAAATCCCTCGCGCGATAGACAGCAAGCACGAGCGACAGCTTCTCGCTGGAAAACGGGAAGTTGCGGCCGACGCCGGTTTCCTCGACCATAAAGAACTTCTTTGACTCTGCCGCAGCCGGCAGGCCGCAGCCGCGGGCGAAGACGTCGGCATCACGCGCAATCAACGTGCGGCTCAACTTTCCATCCGGCCAAAGCGCGGCCCGAATTTTGTCTTTCTCAGGCGCGGACGCCATATAGCCGCCGGCGCGCTCGAGAGCCGCAATTGCCTTGTCATAGATCGCGTCGACAAGGATCACCGAATTCTCAGACGAACAGGACGTCGAATTGTCGAAGATCTTCGACGCGCAGATCTTCCTGGCGGCGTCATCGAGATCCGCAGTTTCGTCCACGATCACCGGCACGTTGCCGGTGCCGACGCCGATCGCGGGCGTGCCGCTTGAATAGGCGCGGCGGACATTGTCCTGCGAACCGGTTGCTACGACGAGGTCGACCGCCTGGGTCAGCGCCTGCGTCATGTCCTTTGAAGCCGGCGGCGGCAAAATCTGCACCAAGTCCTCAGGCAGGCCAACCTTCCTCAGCTCGGCACGCATATAGTCGACAGTCTTCATAGTCGTCTTCAGCCCAGCGGGTGAAGCCGCGATGATGATCGCATTGCGGCCCTTGATCGCCATCATCGCCTTGTTGACCGGCGTCGCACCTGGATTGGTCGACGGCGTGATCGCGCAGACGAGTCCGACGGGCTTGGCGTATTTCACGATGCCAAGCTTCTTGTCTTCCTCAATGATGCCAACCGACTTCGCGCGCAGAAGATCGCGCAAGGTACCGAAGGTCTTGCGCTGCTTCTTGATAATTTTGTCGGGTACGTTCCCGAGTTGCGTATCCTTCACGGCCAGCTCGGCCAGCTCATTCGCGTGCTTGGGATTGTAGAGTGACCAGGCGAGCGCGGTGACCGCCTCATCGACGCGCGCCTGGTCGGCATTGGCAAACGCAGCCATCGCCGTACGCCCGCGCCGCACCAGATCGTCGACCACGGCGTTCGCACTTTCCGGTGATTTCACTGCCACCGTCATAGGACTTTCCTCTAAGCCACCTGTTGCGCGCGCATGTCTTCACGGGTGATGCCCGCCACGACTACTGGCTTCTTCATGGCGTCGCGGCGGAACGGCTCGCCAAGCTCCTGATTGAGAATCACCTCGATGAAGGTCGTGACGCGCTTCTTCTGCGCCTCGCAGGCCGCGCGAAGCGCCTCCGTCAGTTCCGTCTGCGTTTTGACTACTACGCCCTTGAGGCCGCACGCTTCGGCCACCTTTGCATAGCTGAGATGCGGATCGAGCTCGGTGCCGACGAAATTGTTGTCGTACCAGAGGATCGAATTGCGCTTTTCCGCGCCCCACTGGTAGTTGCGGAAGACGACCATGGTGATGCCGGGCCATTCCTCGCGGCCGATCGAACTCATTTCGTTCATGGAAATGCCGAACGCGCCGTCACCGGCAAAGCCGACGCATGGCGTATCGGGATTGCCGATTTTGGCGCCGATGATCGACGGGAAACCGTAGCCGCAGGGTCCGAACAGGCCGGGTGCCAGGTATTTCCGTCCTTTGTCGAACGTCGGATAGGCGTTGCCGATGGCGCAATTGTTTCCAATGTCGCTGGAAATGATGGCGTCCTTGGGCAATCCGGCCTGGATTGCGCGCCAGGCCTGCCGCGGCGACATGCGGTCGGCATCGCGCTTGCGTGCGTCTTCATTCCATGTGGTGCCCGGATCGTCATCCTCGTGATCCATGCTTGAAAGTGTCTGAAGCCACTTCGATTTTGTCGTGTGGATCAATGCCTTGCGCTCATCGCGGCCCGCATTTCCCGCTGTTGGCGAGAGCTGCGCCAGAATGCTCTGGGCGACGAGCCTGGCATCGCCACAGATACCGACCGTGATGGGCTTAGTCAGGCCGATCCGGTCGGCATTCATGTCGACCTGGATGATCTTTGCGGTCTTCGGCCAGTAGTCGATGCCATAGCCGGGCAGCGTCGAGAATGGGTTGAGCCTTGTGCCGAGTGCGAGCACCACATCGGCCATGGCGACGAGTTCCATGGCCGCCTTGGAGCCATTGTACCCGAGCGGACCAACCGCGAGCCGATGGCTGCCCGGGAAACTGTCGTTGTGCTGGTAGTTGTTGCAGACGGGCGCATCGAGCTTTTCCGAAAGCGCGACGCATTCCGCGATCGCATTGCCGAGCACGACACCCGCGCCCGACAGGATCACTGGGAATTTCGCACCCGACAGCAACTTCGCCGCTTCCGCAATGGCCTGCGCGCCACCAGCCGGCCGCTCGAACTCGACGATCGCCGGCAGGCTGATATCGACGACCTGCGTCCAGTAATCGCGAGGGATGTTGATCTGCGCCGGCGCCGAGAGCCGCTTGGCCTTCGTGACGACACGGTTGAGCACCTCCGCGGTGCGCGAGGGATCGCGCACTTCTTCCTGATAACAGACCATGTCGCGGAACAGTGCCATCTGCTCCACTTCCTGGAAACCGCCCTGCCCGATCGTCTTGTTCGCTGCCTGCGGCGTCACCAGCAGCATCGGCGTGTGATTCCAATAAGCCGTCTTGATGGCTGTGACGAAATTCGTGATGCCCGGCCCGTTTTGCGCGATCGCCATCGCGATCTTTCCTGTCGATCGCGTATAGCCGTCGCAGATCAGACCGCCGTTGGTTTCGTGCGCAACGTCCCAGAATGTGATGCCAGCCCGAGGAAACAGATCGGATATCGGCATGAATGCCGAACCAATGATGCCGAAGGCATGCTCGATGCCGTGCATCTGCAAGACCTTCACGAAAGCTTCTTCCGTCGTCATCTTCATCGCCCTAGTCCTTTGCAATCTCGGCTTTACTGATTTTGTCCTGAAAGATTTCAGCGAGCTCACTTGCGGCATTACGAAGCGCGGGCAGGTGTCGCCGCGCTGTCTGCACGCTCATGCGCGCTTCTGGTGCCTGGATTGCGAGGGCAGCGAGCATCTCGCCGTTCCTGCCCGTCACCGGCACCGCCATGCAAACGACACCGACGAGATATTCCTGACGGTCGAAAGACACCTGTTCCTTGCGGATCTGCCGCAATTCGGCAGCAAGTCGTACACTGTCTGTGATGGTGCCGTCGGTGAAGCGACGCAATTCCAGGCTCTGCAACAGTCGCCGGCGGCGCGCCGACGCGGCCAGCGCCAGATACAGCTTGCCGATGGCGCTGCAATGCAATGGTACGCGCGAGCCGACGCTGTAATGCAGCCGCAAGGGCCAATGTTCTGCTTCCACACGATCGAGATAGACGACCTCGCCGTTGAGTATTGTGCCGATATTGCAGGTCTCGTTGAGTGTATGGACGAGCCGCTGAAGCACGACGTGCGGTGTGTCGTGGCGCATCGAGGATGACAGCGCCCCGAAGGCGAGGTTTGTCAGCTTCGGGCCGACGATCAGCCGGCGCCGGCCGGGCTCACGAGACAGATATCCCTGCGAGATGAACCAGTCGACCAGCCGGTAGGCCGTCGCCTTGGGCAATTTCACCGACGAGATGATGTCGAGCACGTCGACCGGCGTGCGTGAACTCGCTACGTGCTCGAGAATCGCGAAAGAGCGCGCGGTGGCGCCGAGCTTGTGTTCGCGCGCGCCTGCGGTTTTCGGCAGGCGTGGCCTCCTCTTGGTCACACTCGGCCGCACGCTGGAGCGCGCACTACCGGCCGTTCCCTCATCCAGTCCAAGATTGGTAGGCATGGGTCACCTAACCCCGGTTTGAGCCGTCAACAGACGGCTTCTGAGCAACCGCTGCAGGAAGGGCAGCAGCACGACGATGGTGGTCAACACAACGATCGTTCCCGAAATCGGTCGCGTAAAGAACACGGTCCAGTCGTTGGAAAAACTGATCATCGTGTTCATGAACGCCTCTTCCGCAATCGGACCGAGGATCACGCCCAGCACCAGTGGCGCGACTGGAAATTTCAGGCGCTCGAAGCCGTAGCCGAGGATGCCGAATCCGATGATCAGCCACAGATCCGTTATGTTGTTGCGGATCGACAGGGCGCCGATAAAGCAGAGAATCAGCACATAAGCGGATACGACCGCTTCGGGAAAATCGAGGATCTTCACCAGCGGACGGATGGCGAAATATCCAATGGCGCACATCAGCGCGAGGCCAAGAAAGAGTGAGGCGAATACGGTGTAGACCAGCGGCGCCGAGCTCACGAGCACCTGCGGTCCGGGTTGAATGCCGTGCAGCATGAAGGCGCCGAGAATGACCGCGGTTGCACCACTGCCGGGAATGCCAAGCGCCAGCAGATGCACCATCGCGCCGCCGACCGACGCAGTGGCCGCTGCCTGGGGAGCCACAATGCCCTCCGCGATGCCGGTGCCCATCAGGTTCTTGCGCTTGCCGAAGCGCGCCTCGATGCCATAGCTCACGAACGACGCAATGGTCGCGCCGGCCCCGGGCAACAGGCCGATGAGGTCGCCGACCACCGATGAACGCAAAAACATTCCCTTGATCTCGTTGAGTTCCTTCAACGTTGGCAATTCGGTGCGGGCGTTCGAAATCTTGTCGAGGGGCTTGGTGGCAAAACCGGTTTCAAGGCGAGTGAGCACCTCGCCGACGCCATAAGCACCGACCATCACCACAAGAAATTCAATGCCGTCGGCGAGGATCGGCGAGCCGAACGTAAAGCGATAGGCGCCGTAAATCGGATCAGTGCCGACGGTCGAAATCAGAATGCCGACGCTCATGCTGATAAAGGCATTGGCGAGCGAACCCTTGCCGATCGCCACCACACTGAGCAGACCGAACATGACAATCACGAAGTATTCCGGCGAGGAAAAGCGTAGCGCGAATTTGGCGAGCGGCTCGGTCAGCGCGACCATGACGATGGCTGACAGAAGGCCGCCACCAAGCGCCGCGACCAGCGTCCAGCCGAGCGCCTTGGCCGGCCTGCCCTTGCGCCCCATGGTGTAGCCATCCCAGAGCATTGGCACGTCGATCGGCTCACCGGGAATCCGGAACAAAATGGCGGTAAAGGCGCCGCCATAGGTGCCCGAGACGTACATCGCCGTCAGCAGCACGATCGAGGCGGTGACGTCCATCTTGTAGGTGAAAGGCAGCGCCAGCGCGACGCCCATCACCAGCGTCAGGCCGGGCAGCACGCCGATCAGCAGGCCAATGACGATGCCGACGAACAGCATCGCCATGTTGAGCGGCGTCAGGCAGTGGACGAACCCGTTCGCGAGCTGGATGAGGATGTCGATCATGTCCTCACCACAGACTCGGGATCGCGAAGAAAATATCGGTGACGCGATCGAACGGCGCGATACCGCGCGGCAGTGAAACATACGCAATGCGCAAGAACAGAATGCCGCAGAAGATCGTCACCGCAGCGCTGGCGCCCCAAATGGCGCCATGCGCGCGATAACCGCCGACATACATAAAGGCGGCGAGAAACAGGAAAGTGCCGAGGATGAAGCCGAGCACCGGCACCAGCACCGCGTAGATCGCCATCAGTACGATCCCGCCGATCAAAAGACGCCGATAGACCGGCTGTTTTTCCTCGGTGTCCGTCTCCCGGTCGAAGGCTTCCAGAAATCCGGATGCGTCCTGATTGCCGGCGATGAGGCGACGGGAAATTTCCCATACGCAGGACGCGCCCATCAGCAGGATAGCGAGGCGCGGCCACGTTTCGGGCCCAAGCTGTCCGGGCCGGGGCGCGTACTCGAACGTGCCTGCATAGATGTAGAGCGCAATCGCAAGGGCAAGCCCGACCGCGTAGGGCATGACCGAGCGAATGAGCGCCTTGTCCATGACCCCTACCCTGCTACGGAAAACATGCCTGTCCCGCTAGTTCGTCGCCATGGTCTTCTTCATGTCCTCGAGCTGCTCGTTCACGAAGGCTGAAGCTTTCGTGGCGTCCTCGAAGCTGTTCGGATCGGCGTACTGTTCCTCGAGAAACTTCTTGTACTCCGGCGAGACGTAGACCTTGGCCAGCGCGTCCGACAGTTTCTTCACGATGTCCGGCGGCGTGCCGGCGCGCACGACGATCGATCGGAACTGCGGCAGCGCAACCTTGTAGCCAAGCTCATATGAAGCCGGCACATCCTTGAATGCCGCCAGCCGCTTTTCCCCGAACAGAAGGATCGGGCGCATTTGCTTGCCGTTGAGGAACTGCGCGACATCGCCCGCCTGCTCATAGAGTGCATCGGCGTGCCCGCCGAGGATCGAAACATAGCGCTCGCTCGGTTTGGAGAACGGTACCTGCACGACCTTGACGCCGCCGCGGTCGAGCACCGAGAGCGAGAAGTCGTCGACGCTGCCGAAACCAAGCGTCGCAACCTTCAGCTTGCCGGGACTGGCCTTCGCGGATTTTTCAAAATCGGCCCAGGTTTTGAATTCGCTGTCCTCCTTCACAAAGATGAAAGATGGGCCCTTGATCATCACTGCAACGGGCGTGATGTCTTTCATGGTCCAGCGGGGACTCTTGCCGGCGAGCAACGCGTGACTGTCGGCGATGTAAATCGCCATCGAATAACCGTCGGCAGGCGCCGCCAGAAGTTTCGTCATGCCCGTCGCACCGGTGCCACCGGGTACGTTGACGACCGGTATGCCCTGACCGAATATCGGCTCCATCAGCTTGCTGACGAGGCGGGCGAGTTGATCGGCGCCGCCACCTGGTCCCCACGGGACAATCAATTCGATCGGGCGTTCCGGATAGCCGGCCGCAACGGCCTTGCTGCCGAACAGTGCGATGAGCGCCACCGCCACAAGCACTACGAGGCTTCGCGTCGAACGCATGGACTGATCCTCCTGCCATCGGCCGCTTGCAGATTTCGTCCAGCCGCGGCCGTGCCTGGCAAGGACGCTGGTCCGGCTTTTGACTGCCGGTTGGTCGTCTGGGCGGAGGAACCGCCTCGACGATGTCTCATTATTTGAGACTGACGTTCTCAATACGATAACAGAAGGCCGATGCGCGGCAATGGTGATTTCGAGGCGAAATGTCCCGCGATTTGGGAATTCGATTTCAGGAAACGCTGGAAGCACAGCGATTTTTTTGTTGGGGCAGGTGTTCACAGCTCGTCATGGCCGGGCGTAGCCGTTCAAAGAACGGCGTTCTTTTAGAACGCCTATGTCCCGGGCATGACGCTGGAGAGCGGCGCGATCTAATCCTCAGCGCCTCTCGATCGGCACATAGGCCCGCGCGTCGGGTCCGTTATAAAGAGTGAGCGGACGCAGCAGGATATTGTTTTCGAGCTGTTCCAGCACCTGCACGACCCAGCCCGGTACGCGCCCGATAGCGAAGATCGGTACAAACAGATCACGCTTGATGCCAAGCAGGTGGTAGACGACGCCGGAATAGAAATCGACGTTCACGTTCACGCCGTGACGCGCATAAGGTGCCATGGCCGCAACCACAGCCTGCAGAATCTCGAACCATTTCGGTTCGCCCATTTCCTTCGACAGGAGTTTGACTCCGGCGCGCATGTGACGCGCGCGTGGATCTTCCGCGCGATAGACGCGATGGCCGAAGCCGGTGACCGGGACGCCCGCCTTGCGTTTTTCCTTCACATATTCAGCAGCGCGTGCCGGGTCTCCGATTTCCTCTGCCATTTTCATCACGTCCTCGGCAGCGCCACCGTGCGCTGGCCCCGACAGCGCTGCGATCGCCGCAACGATCGCAGCATGCAGATTGGCTTCGGTCCCGACTACCACGCGCGCGGCAAAAGACGAGGCATTGGAGCCATGCTCGGCATGCAAAATGAGATCGCGATCGATCAGCTGCGCGGCATCGGCGCTTGGCTTCTTTCCGGTCAGCATCCAGAGCAGGTTAGCGGCATGGCCCAGCGCCTGGTCAGCCGCGACCGGCTCCTCGCCGGCGCGAATGCGCGAATGGGCGGCGACGATCATCGGCACCTGCGAGGTCAGCCGCACGGCCTTGCGCAAGGTCGCCTCGCGCGAATTGTCGGCGGTTTCCGGGTCGAAGGCGGACAGCGCCGAAGCAGCCGTGCGCAAGACATCCATCGGATGCGCCGATTTGATCAAGCGAATGATGTCGATGACCGCTGCAGACAATTTCCGCGAGGACTTCAGTTCGGCATCGAAGGCCGCGAACTGCTGTCCGTTGGGCAGATCGCCGTTCAGCAGCAGCCACGCGGTTTCCTCGAAACTCGAATGTTCGGCGAGATCGTGGATCGAATAGCCGCGATAGCGTAGTTCGCCAGCCTTGCCGTCGATGAAGGTGCAGGGCGAGCGATCGAAGTAAACTCCCTTGAGGCCGCGTTGAATCTTGATCGGCTCGGCGGTTTCGGTCATTGATGGCCTCTTCTGCTGCGCATCATCTGATCTTCGGGATTATGCGCTCGCTCTCGGTGACGCGTCTTTCCCACGCGGTGAGAAGCATGGATTTACTTGATCGGCTGTTTGATATCGCACGGCGGCGCAATCGCAAAATCGTTTTGCCGGAAAGCGATGATACGCGCATTGTTGCAGCCGCTACACGCCTGAGAGATCGATATCTCGCCCGGCCGACCATACTCGGCGCTCCCGCTGCGCTGAAAAAAATCGCGGACGATCTGAAAATCTCATTGGACGGCATCGAGATCATTGATCCCCGCAGCGATAGACGGCTCAACGACTATGGCGCGGCGCTTGCAACGGTGCGGGAGTCGATGACGCCCGCGATGGCGACGCGGCTCGTGTCAAAACCGCTTTACTTCGGCGGCATGATGGTACGGCAAGGCGATGCCGATGCGATGGTCGCGGGATGCGCAAATCCGACGCGGCGCGTCATCGAGGCCGGGCTGATGACGGTTGGCCTCGCTTCGGGGATCGCGCTGCCGTCGAGCTATTTTCTGATGGTCGTGCCGGACTTTCTCGGGCGCGGCCCCAGGCCATTCGTCTTCGCCGATTGCGCGGTCAATGCTGATCCGTCCGCGGGCGAACTGGCGGATATCGCCATCGCCTCGGCACGCAGCGCGCAGGCCCTGCTTGGCGAAACGCCTCGCGTAGCCATGCTGTCATTCTCAACCAAAGGCAGTGCACAGCACGCGCGCGTTGACAAGGTACGGGAGGCGTTGAGCCTTGTGCGCCAGCGCGAGTCAGGGTTGATCGTCGACGGCGAATTTCAGGCCGATGCAGCAGTGGTGCCGAGCGTGGCGCAGACAAAGGTGAAAGAGCAAAGCGCCGTCGCCGGACAGGCCAACGTGCTGATCTTCCCTGATCTCGATTCCGGCAACATCGCGTACAAGCTCACGCAGTGGCTCGGCGGCGCGCAGGCCATCGGGCCTTTTCTGCAAGGCTTCGCCAGGCCGATCAGCGATCTGTCGCGCGGCGCCAGTGTAGAGGACATTGTCACCACCTGCGCCGTGGTGGCGGCAGCGGGCTAGTGCTTCCATTCCGGCGCGTCGACCGGCTTCCACGTGCGCTTGACCTTCAGATCATCAACGATGGCATTGGCGGCGATATAGCCGGCCGCGCCGTTAATGCCGCCGCCATTACCCGACGACGAACCGCAAAGATAGAGGCCTTCGACGGGCGTCCGCGACCCGGGCATCAGCGGGTGCGGCCGGTTAATTCCGAGCTGGTTCGGAACATAAGCGCCCACACGCACGGCACCCTGACGCATATTGGCATTGAGCTTTTCAACGTCGAGCGGAGTGAAGAGATAAGTCCCAAGCAGATTGTCACCCTCGAGATTCGACGCGTAGATACGCCAGTAGTCGAGGACGCGCTGCGTGTACTCAGCCCGGTTACGCTCCCACTCCTGCGGCCCGCCATCGACCGAATAGGGCGCGAAAGGCCACCAGAACGCGACGTGCTTGCCCGCCGGCGCATAGCTCGGGTCGAACTGGCTGTTGCAGGCGCCGTTGCCCATCAGGACTCTGGGAAATTTCTTTGCCGCGCAATCGTCGAAGCAACTCGCGACGTCCTCGATATGATCCATGCCAAAGAAAATGTTGTAGGCGCGCGCAACATCGGGATCGAAGGCAGCGGCACGGTAAGCCGGCGGATCTTTCAGCGCGATATGCAAGGTCACCAGGCTGTGGTTGCCCCAGTGCCAGGATTTCGCCTTCTCTCGCACCGGCTCGGGGAACAGCTCCTCGCCGGCCATTTGCACCGTCGCGGGAAAGTCGATCGCGCTGGCAACAAACTTGTCGCCGTTGATGGTGCGGCCGTCGGCAAGCTTCACGCCTGTGGCACGGCCGTTCTTGACAACTATTTCCTTCACATCGGCGCCGCTGACAATCTCGCCCCCACCCGCCTCTACGACGCGCGCCAGCGCCAGCGGCAACGATGCCGCACCGCCGACCGGCAGCGTGAAGCTCGCAATATTGGCGAAGATTGCCGGAAAAACGATGCCCGCTCCGGGCACGTTCTCGGTCGTGATCACATGCATATAAGATGTGAAAAGCGTGCGGATGCGCTCGTCCAAGAAATGCTTGCGTACGACGCTGAAGAGGTCGTGCTGGGCGTGTGAAAGCAGTTCTTTTGCTTTCGCACCGCTCAGCCGGTCGACAAGCTGCTCACGCGGCATCGGCGCGTTATAGAGCAACGACACCAGCAGCGGCCGCATCTCCTCACAGTAAGTATGCCAAAGCCCGCGGAACGTCTCGGCATCCTGCTTTGAAAAACGCGCCAGCGAGGCGCAGGTCTTGTCGAGATCCTTGTAGATGACGATGCCAGTGCCGTCGCGGAAGACCGCCGCCTGCTGTACGGGCGGCTCGATATAGGAAAAACCGTACCGATGAAGCTCGAGGTCGTGAAGCAGCGGGCAAAGCCCGATGCCCATGTAGAAATTGGCGTGCAGATTGAGCTTGTAGCCGGGAAGGATACGCTCTTCGGTGCTTGATCCGCCGCCGATGCGGCTGTTGCGCTCAAGCACGGCGATGCGCATGCCGGCGCGCGTCAGGTAGGCGGCAAGCGTGAGGCCATTGTGGCCCGCGCCGATCACGACTCCATCGAAAGTCGCCATGCTGCCCCCCGCTCCTGTGTCAGACGCCGCCGGCCTTGACGCCAAGCCCTCGCATGAACCGCTCGCGAATTTGCACCGGATCGCGGTCGGTTGTTGCCACTGCGGGTTTGTTGTCGATGCGGGCAGCAATCAGGCTGGGCCCCTCCCCTTTAAGGGCAGATGCCGCCAGGCGATCGAAATCTGCTTCATCGAAGGCCCATGCGCTGTTTACGATCCCGGCGCCACGCGCAACCGCGACGAGATCGGTGGCCGCCGCGCTCGCGGTCGGCTGCGAGCCCGTGATCTGATAGATACCGTTGTCCCACACAACGATCGTAAGATTCTTCGGTGCGCGCTCGGCAACGGTTGCGAGACACCCGAGCTGCATCAGCAGCGAGCCGTCGCCTTCGAGCGCGATGACGTGGCGGCGTGGCTGCGCGATGGCAACGCCGAGTGCGATGGGGATGGCGAGGCCCATGCTGCCAAGCATGTAGAAATTCTGCGGACGCTGGCCGCTCGCCCACAGATCGAAGTTGGCGTTGCCGATGCCGCCGATGACCGCTTCGTCTCGCTTGAGCTGGGCCACCAGCCGCTTCGTCAAGTCGAAGCGGTTCATCACCTTGGCGTTATGCGCCCCGACGGCTCCGGACGGTTTCGTGGTCATGGTTATCTCAACCCTCGAACACTTTGCCACCGGTGAGCAGGGGCGAAAGAATAAAAGTCACCGGAGCCTGCGTTGCCACCGCTTGCTTGATGGAGCGGTCTAGCGTGAACGCAAGCTCGTCCTGGCGGGTAATCGTGATGTTCTCGACCGCGAGCGAATTGAGTACCGGCCGCATGGTCTTGCAGACAAGGGCCTGGCCGAGATTGAATTCGCCGAGCGTACCGCGTTCCGACACGAATATCAGAGCCGGGATCTGGCAGGGCACCACCAGCGAGGCGAGCGCATTCGGGATGGTGCCGAAGCCACTGGTCTGCATCAGTACCGCACCGCGCAATCCGCCCATCCATGCGCCGGTGATGATGCCAAGTGCTTCCTCTTCACGCGTCGCAGCAAAGGCGTTGAAGAACGGGTCGGCATGAATGCCTCTGATCAGAGGCGTGAACACCCGGTCGGGAACATACACTACAAGTCTGACGTCGTTCGCCTTCAACGTCGCAAGCACAATGTCGTGCCAGGTGATTGCCCGACTATCTGTCATGACTCGAAGGACCGGGCCGCTGCGGTTTGAACATCGTGAAATTCGCGTACTCGAACCAGGCCCGATAACGCTTCCATTCGAGGCCATTGCTCCAATAATCGCAAAAGCTTAGCCTAAGACAAATTGCCACGCTAATCAGAAAATACGAACAATATTCAGGGGGAGGACAATGATGAAATCCAGCGGGCACTCGGCGCCGACACGGCGCAGCATCATCAAGGGCGCCTTGGCGGCGGGCGTCGCCGCCCCGGCATTCCTGCGCGCGCGCTCGGCTTATGCCGCATATCCGGACCGGCCAGTGAAAATTATCGTGGCGAATACGCCGGGCGGACCTTCCGACATCGTCGGCCGTATTACCGCTGCCGCGCTTCAACAAGCGACCGGCAAGACCTTCATCATTGAAAATATCGGTGGCGCCGGTGGCAACATCGGATTTGGAAATGCCGCGCGTGCCGAAGCCGACGGCTATACGATCCTGCTTGCAACCAATGCCTGGTCGATCAATGCCAGCCTTTACAACAAGGTTCCCTACGATCCACTCAAGGATTTCGTGGGCGTGAGCGAGCTGGCAACCTCACCCAATACATTTGTGGTCAAGTCCGACCTGCCGGCCAAAACAATAAAGGACTTCGTCGCGCTTGCCAGAGCCAATCCGGAAAAATTCAACTGCGCGACGCCACCGATCGGAACCACGCCACAAATCCAACTTGAAGTTTTGAAAATTCGCGAAAAGCTGCCCAAACTGGAAGACGTCGTCTACAAGGGTGGCGGCGACGCCATCCAGGCCCTGCTGAGCGGGACCGCACAATTGAGCTCCGGTTCGTTGCCGCCAGCGGCTCCCCATATCAAAGCAGGTACGCTGCGCTGTCTGGCAGTGACTGGTGAAAGCCGCTGGCCGGACTTGCCTGACGTCCCAACGATGGTCGAATCCGGCTACAAGGATTTCGTGTTTGCGACCGACACCGTCCTGCTGGCGCCTGCCAAGACGTCACCGGAAATTATAAAGTGGCTCGAAAACGAAACGCTCAAAGTCCTCGCCACCGGTGAGATGAAGGAAAAACTTTACAAATCCGGCTTTCAGGTTCGGGCGAAGGGTGCCGACGCGGCTTGGGCACGCGTGACCAAGGAAATCGACCTGTTCAGGAGCATCATCGATCAGGCCGGAATTCAGAAGCTATAGTAACAATGGTCATTCCCGGGCCGGCGGAACACGATCGTGCGAATCAAGACAATCGAGCCTATCGCGGTCAGTTTGCCGATGCTCAAGCCCGTCATCATGGCGGGCGAGGAAGTCCGGCGCGCCGACAATGTGCTGGTGCGGATCGAAAGCGACGATGGCGTGGTCGGCTGGGGTGAAGCCGCTTCCGCGCCGGTGATGACCGGCGACACGCTGGAAAGCATCGTCTCCGCCATACATTACCTGAGCTCGGCATTGTGCGGTCGTGATACGACCGACATTGCCGGCGCTCTCGTCACCATGGACGGCCGCATGTATGGCAATCACGGCGCCAAGGCCGCGATTGAAATTGCGTTGCATGATCTCACAGGTCGCGCGACGGGAAAACCCGTGCATGCCCTGCTTGGTGAAAAGAAACGCAGCCGTATGCCGTTACTCGGTGTGATCGGTGGCGGCGATTACGCCGGCGATCTGCGCGACGCCGAAAAGAAAAAGGCGGCAGGCTTCACCGCCTACAAGATCAAGGTTGGCATCGACACGCCGGCAAACGACGCCGCGCGCACGCGCGACATCTGCAAAGCTCTCGGCGGCGGCATGCTCGTTTCCGCGGATGCAAACCAGGGTTACAGCACCGAACAGGCTCTTGCCTATGTGCAGACAGTGAAGGGCTCGGGACTCGATTTCTTCGAGCAACCGGTGATGGCTGATGACCTTCCCGGAATGGCCACCGTGGCGGCCGCAACCGACATCGCTATCGGCGCCGACGAAGGCATTCATTCACTCGAGGACATCAGGCGCCACCACGAGCGAAAAGCCGCCAGCGGCGTGAGCCTGAAGGCGATCAAGCTGGGCGGGATCCGCGCGTTGGCGGAGGCCGGACGCCTGTGCGATCGGCTCGGCATGAGCGTGAATATTTCATGCAAAACCGGCGAATCGAGCGTCGCCTGCGCGGCCGCAACTCATGTCGCCGCCGTGATTCCCAATATCGGCTGGGGACTGACGTTGACACATACGGGGCTGGCGGAGGATGTCGCCGCTTCGCCGGTCCCGACCGCCAAAGGCCACGCCGATAGTCTCGACCGTCCCGGACTCGGTATCGATGTCGACGAAGATCGCGTTCGTCAGCACCGCGTCGCAATCGCGACGCGCAATGTTGCCTAGGTTCCATCCCTGGCGTCCGGCTGAAGACGTCGGTATATCCGCGGTGTAACCACAACGCCTTCCGGGGAGTCTTCTAAATCGCCTGAGTCGAGCTCGAAGAAATAGCCAATAATTGCTCCGATAAGGTAGCCGAATTCCATTGCCGTTACGCCGAAGAATACGGCAAGAAAAATGAACCCCAGACTTTTTCCGTACAGCAAACCGAAGCCAACGATTGCTATAAAACTGAGAAAGACCACAGCGATCAGCACGCAAACCTTGAAGCGCAACCCAAGTACCGCGCCGATGAGAAAGGCGGTCACGGCGAACGTCACAATGATCATTTGAGTGACCGCCATGCTGTCTTGCCTCGAAAAACTTCAATGCCGATGAAGAACCCAGCGAGAGCTGGCAAGCGCCGGAGTACGATCAACACGGTCGCCACCGCACAATTGCAATTTTTGGAATAAGGAACTTAAGCGCTCCAGCGTCGGAAAACTTGGACAGAAGCGGCACCAAATTGGACTGAATTGCACTCAGTGCAGGAATACATAATCCGCCGAATACGGCACGCTGCGGTAA
>DASYSQ010000316.1:0-13378 GCA_036003145.1 Pseudolabrys sp. | reverse complement strand
TTCGCACATTGGCAGAGCCGAATTTGACGGCGATCACCGGAGAAACAGCAACATTCGTTGCCGGCGGTGAATTCCCGATTCCAAACGGACTGTCGTGCGACACGACCAGATCGCCGCCGATCTGTCAGCCTCAAATCACATTCAAGAAATTCGGCGTCAGCCTGGTGTTTACGCCGGTCGTGCTGACAGAAGGCCGAATCAGCCTGAAAGTGATGACGGAAGTTTCCGATCTTTCGACCGAAAACGCGATGACCTTGCAGGTCACCGGTTCGACAACGTCACTGACCGTGCCGTCGATCCAGACTCGCCGGGCCGAGACGACTGTCGAAATACCTTCAGGCGGCTCGCTGGCACTCGCGGGCATGATCCAGGAGCAGACGAAGCAGGCGATCAACGGTCTCCCGGGCCTGGTCCAGGTCCCGGTTCTGGGTGCTCTCTTCAGGAGCCGCGATTACGTCAACCACCAATCCGAATTGATGGTGATCGTTACTCCGTATGTCGTGCGCGCGGTGGCACAAAAGCAATTGTCGCGGCCAGATGACGGATTTGCCGATCCCAGTGATCCGCAGAGCGTTCTGCTTGGTCAGTTGAATCGCATCTACGGGGTTGCGGGCAAGCCCGACGCACGGCCGGCCAACGACTATCACGGCAAGTACGGATTCATTCTCGATTGAGCGGGGGGGAAAAATGAAGGCAATCCAAAAGGCGCAGTTCCGCAGTCGCATGGCGTTGCGACTCTTAGCGGCCAGCGCCCTCGCGGCGAGCCTCGCGGGCTGTTACCAGACGGACACCGCGCAGGTCGAATATCCGTTCGATTATCGCCAGCGTCACCCGATCACTGTGCGTGAAGGCGCGCAGAATGTCGAAGTGATGGTTGGCCGCAATCGCGGCGGTCTCACGCCGAGCCAACGGGCGGACGTCGTCGCGTTCGCGCAGGCCTGGCGTCGTGAGTCGAGCAGCGGCATTATCATCGAGATACCGCGCGGTGGCCCAACGGATCGTGCAGCCACGGACTCGACACGCGAAATCCGTTCCATTCTTGCCGCCGTAGGGGTGCCGACCAGCGCGATCTACGTGCGCCACTATCGTCCAACCCGATACGCGCTCGCCAGCATCAAGCTCAACTATTCGAAGCTGGTCGCGGAGGCAGGACCTTGCGGGGAATGGCCGAGGGACCTTGGCACATCCTTCAAGTCGGGCGACATGGACAATCGGCCGTTTTGGAATCTCGGCTGCGCGAGTCAACGCAATCTCGCGGCAATGGTCGAAAATCCGGCTGATCTCGTGCAGCCGCGCGGCGAGACGCCACCCTACGCCCCGCGTCGCAACACCGTACTGAATCGTTACACGAAGGGTGAAAGTCCCTCCGCCACTTACGTTGGTTATGACACCGGCAAAATCACCGATATAGGACGATGATCAAGCACGCTCAACAACCAGCCGTCGAGACCGCGCGGATGCTAAACCCGGCAGGCGACGGCGACGATGCGCACATCGCACCTGCACCGAGAGTATCGGTCCAGGCCTTTTGCGAGACAGTTGAAACCGCTGCTGCCGTTCAGGCAGCCGGAGAGGACCGACGCCTGGCCAGGGCACATGTGAAAATCCAGATGGGCGGCATCGCTGCGGCAAGCGAAGCCTATCGCAGTTCACCGACACCGAACGTCATCTTGATTGAGACGGATAACCGTACCGACGAGATCCTCCGGGGGCTCGATCATCTGGCCGAAGTATGCGACGCCGGCACCCGGGTGATCGTCGTTGGCCGCGTCAATGATGTCGCGCTCTATCGAGGCCTGACACGGCGCGGCGTGAGCGAGTACCTGATCGGCCCGATTGGCACTCTCGACGTCGTGCGGGCAATCTGCGGCCTGTTCTCTTCGCCGGATGCCAAGGCGGTCGGCCGGATTATCGCGGTCGTCGGCGCCAAGGGCGGCGTCGGCTCTTCGACCGTGGCACACAATATCGCATGGGCCATCGGCCGCGATCTCGCGCTCGATTCGGTTGTCGCCGATCTCGATCTGGCATTCGGTACCGCTGGTCTCGACTACAACCAGGATCCTCCACAAGGTATCGCCGACGCGGTGTTTTCGCCTGACCGTGTCGACAATGCATTTGTTGACCGATTGCTGTCGAAATGCACGGACCATTTGAGCCTGCTGGCGGCGCCGGCCACTCTGGACCGCGTCTACGACTTCGGCGCGGATGCCTTCGATACGACGCTCGATTCGCTGCGCAGCTCCATCCCGTGCGTGGTCCTCGACGTTCCGCATCAATGGGGAGCCTGGACCAAGCGGATTCTTGTCAGTGCCGACGACATCCTCGTGGTCGCCGGCCCCGACCTTGCCAATCTGCGCAATGCCAAAAACCTGGTCGATTTGCTGCGTGCCTCACGTCCAAACGATCACCGCCCGCACTACTGCCTGAACCAGGTGGGTGTGCCGAAACGGCCGGAAATCACGCCGGCAGACTTCGCAAAGGCGCTGGAAAACGATCCGCTCGCGGTGATTCCATTCGAGCCACAGCTCTTCGGGTCCGCTGCGAATAACGGTCAGATGATCGCCGAAGTGTCGGCTGGCCATAAGACTGCAGAATTGTTCCGCCAGATGGCGCAGGCGCTCACCGGCCGCGGGGAGATCAAGCGCTCCCGCGGTGGGCTGCTTTCGCCGTTACTTTCGAAACTGAGGAAGCGAGCAGGCTGAAACCTGCCGGGAGTGTGTTGTCTTGTTCGGCAAGCGTAGCGCAACGTCAGAAGCTCGCGCTCCTGTGCCTCCGGCGCATGTGCCGGCGCCGCCAATTGTGCCGGCGCAAACGGCCGTCGAGCCGTCGGCTCAACCTGCCAGCGCGCCTATGGAGACCGGCCGCACGCCTTTTCCATCCGACGGGCTGGGCGCTCCGCTGGTGTCCGCACCGGCCGCGACTCGTCAGCCGGCGCCTGCCAACAATGTGCCGTCTTCAGTTGATACGCGACGGTCTGAATCCTACTACGAGACCAAAGGTACCATTTTCGGCGCGCTGATCGAGGCGATCGATCTTGCGCAGCTGGCACGGCTGGACGTGGACTCGGCACGCGAAGAAATTCGCGACATTGTCAACGAAATCATCGCGATCAAAAGCATTGTGATGTCGATCGCCGAGCAGGAAGACCTGCTTGACGATATCTGCAACGACGTCCTCGGATTTGGTCCTCTGGAACCGTTGCTCGCGCGCGACGACATCGCCGACATCATGGTCAACGGTTCGGGCACGGTTTACATCGAAGTCCAGGGCAAGATCCAGAAAACGGGAATTCGCTTTCGCGACAACCAGCAGCTGCTGAATATCTGCCAGCGCATCGTCAGTCAGATCGGACGACGAGTCGACGAATCCTCACCAATCTGCGACGCGCGCTTACCGGACGGCTCGCGCGTCAACACGATCGTGCCGCCGCTCGCGATCGACGGGCCTGCGCTCACCATCCGCAAATTCAAAAAGGACAAGCTGACCCTTGCTCAGCTTGTCAAGTTCGGTTCGATAACCCCGCAGGGCGCCGAGATCCTTCGTATCATCGGCCGCAGCCGCGTTAACACTCTGGTATCAGGAGGTACCGGTTCGGGAAAAACGACGCTCCTGAACTGCCTCACCCAATTTATCGACGACGACGAACGCATCATCACCTGCGAAGACGCCGCCGAGCTCCAGCTTCAACAACCTCATGTCGTGCGGCTGGAAACGCGGCCACCCAACCTCGAGGGCGAAGGGCAGGTTACAATGCGCGACCTCGTCCGCAACTGCCTGCGCATGCGACCTGAACGCATCATCGTCGGCGAAGTACGCGGACCGGAAGCATTCGATCTGTTGCAGGCCATGAATACCGGTCATGACGGCTCGATGGGCACGCTGCACGCCAACAATCCGCGCGAAGCGCTGTCGCGGCTGGAATCCATGATTACGATGGGGGGCTTTTCACTGCCGTCCCGCACCATTCGCGAAATGATTTGCGCCTCGGTTGACGTCGTAATCCAGGCCGCACGCTTGCGCGACGGCTCGCGCAAAATCACGCACGTCACCGAAGTCATGGGAATGGAAGGCGACGTGATCGTTACCCAGGACGTCTTCCTCTACGACATGGAAGGCGAAGACGCCAAAGGCACTATTATCGGCCGCCATCGGTCCACCGGTATTGGTCATCCGCGTTTCTGGGATCGCGCCCGTTACTACGGTGAGGAAAAAAATCTGGCTGCCGCGCTCGACGCATCAGACGCCGGCAGCGACGCCATGCGAACCTAAACGGAGCGCGGTGTGCAAATTATCGCTGTCTTCTTCCTGGTCACAGTCGCCATCGGCGGAGTGGCCTACGTATTTCTCTATCCGTCGTTGTCCGGCGAACGCAAAGCCGAGCAGCGCATGCAGAGTGTCACCAAGACCGAACCGCTGGCGCGAGTGTCGCGCGGGCCTCAGAAATCCCGCCGTGATCTCGTCGAATCTTCGCTCAAGGACTTCGACGAACGCCACAAGAAAAGCAAACGCGTACCTATTTCCGTTCGAATTACGCGCGCAGGACTGTCTTGGTCGAAGCGGCAATTCATAATCATTTCGGCTTTTATCGGCCTCATCATGGCTTTTCTCGGCTTCCTGTCCGGCACAGGGTTACTTGGGGCCGCGGGCCTCGGTTTTGCCGGGGCTTTTGGGTTCCCGCGTTGGTTCCTTTCGTTTCTGAGAAAGCGGCGGGAGGCGAAATTCATAGACGGGCTTGCTGACGCGGTCGACATCATCGTGCGCGGCGTCAAGGCCGGTTTGCCGTTGGGCGATTGCATAAGAATGATCACCATGGAGTCATCCGAGCCTCTGAAGACGGAGTTCCGTCTGATCATGGAGACACAAGCCATAGGCATGCCGCTTGGCGAGGCATGCGGCAAACTCTATGAACGGACGCCGTTGCCTGAGGCAAATTTCTTCGGGATCGTTGTGGCAATCCAGCAGAAGGCAGGCGGCAATCTTTCGGAAGCACTCGGCAACCTTTCAAAGGTGCTGCGCGACCGCAAGAAAATGCGAGCCAAGATTCAGGCGATGTCGCAAGAAGCGAAAGCGTCCGCTGCCATCATCGGCGCGCTACCGATTGCCGTGATGATCCTGGTCTACATCACCAGCCCGCAATACATCACGCTGCTGTTCACCCACCCGACGGGCCACATCATGCTGGCCGGATCCGCAGTCTGGATGACGATGGGTGTGCTGGTGATGAAGAAAATGATCAATTTCGATTTCTAGGCACTGACCGATGATGGAATTTCTGGTCAACGCACTGAACGTCAAGACCCTGACGATGCTGTTCGCAGCCGTCGCGGCGGCCGCTACGGTGCTGACGCTCACAATGCCATTTGTCTTTGTCGACCCGCTCGACAAGCGCATGCGTGCGGTGGCGATCGAGCGGGAGAAGATCCGCCAGCGTGAGCGCGAGCGCATGGCGCAGGAAAGCCAGAAGGTCAAATTAAGACAATCGCCCAAGCAATACGTGCAGAGGATCGTCGACCAATTCAACCTGAGCAAGTGGGTCGGGCAGGAAGAGGCGCGCCTCAAGCTCATACAGGCCGGTTATCGTGGTCAAGCTCCCTACATTACCTACCTTTTCGTCCGGATGATTACGCCTGTCGTGTGCTTTCTGTTCTCCTTGATCTACTTGTTTGTCGTACTCAAATTTGATCAACCGGCCACGATCAAGCTCGGTATCTGTATTGGCGCGGCCTATGTCGGCATGCAATTGCCGCTCGTGTTGCTCAAGAACAAGATCACGCGACGTCAGATGTCGATCAAACGGGCTTTCCCGGACACGCTCGACTTGCTCCTGATCTGCGTCGAATCGGGCATGTCGATCGAGGCAGCCTTCAGGAAAGTCAGTAACGAAGTCGGTACCCAGTCTGTCGCGCTCGCGGAAGAGCTCACCCTCACAACCGCCGAATTGTCCTATCTGCCCGACCGGCGCCAGGCCTACGAGAACCTCGCGAAGCGGACGGATCTCGATGGCGTGAAATCTGTCTGCATGGCCCTGCAGCAATCCGAGCGCTACGGCACGCCGCTCGCCACCATGTTGCGTGTGATGGCGCAGGAAAACCGCGACATGCGCATGTCGGAAGCCGAGAAAAAGGCGGCCGGACTGCCGCCGAAGCTCACCGTACCGATGATTCTCTTTTTCCTGCCGGTGCTGTTTGTCGTCATTCTTGGACCGGCCGTCATCAAGGTGATGGCGTTGCAGTAGGTCGCCCGGCCAAGCGGACCGTCACCGGACCTCGGCAATTGGCAGCGCCGTCGTCGATTTGATCCGTTCCATTGCAAAGCGTGACGTGACGTTCTTCAGCGGCACCGTCGCGATCAGTTTCTTGTAGAACGCGTCGTAGCCTGCAATGTCGGGCACGACCACGCGCAACATGTAATCGACATCGCCGGCCATCCTGTAGAATTCCATCACCTCAGGCATGGCGCCAACCACGTCGGCAAAACGCTTGAGCCAGTCCTGGGAGTGGTCTCCGGTCTCGATCGAGACGAACACGGTGATGCCGAGACCGACTTTTTCAGGGTCGATGATCGCCACCCGTCGCGTGATGACACCGTCTGCCTCCAGCCGCTGCAGCCGTTTCCAGCAGGGCGTCGACGACAGGCCGACGCGCTGACCGATCTCGGCCACCGAAAGGGAGGCATCCTCCTGCACCACCGCGAGGATCTTCCGGTCGATGGCGTCCATTCTCTCTTTCTCTCAGAAATGATACGTGCATTCCAAGATGCCCGTACATACAGAATAAATTTCTTATTTGTCTCCTACATCTGTCTTTATAGAGAAAAATATTCTATTTCAAGGGTAATCTGTCGTCGCAAAAAGCGGCTTCCCAACAACGACTGCACGCCATGAAAACATTTTTCCGACTCTGTCCTGCCGCTGCCGTCCGACGCCTCGGTGCGGCGATTCTTTTCAGTGCCGCGCTGGCCGCTTCCGTCGCTGCCGCGCATGCCGAACCGCTCGTGACCGCAGAGTGGCTAAGCGTTCATCGTGCTGATGCGAATCTTGTCGTCCTCGACATCCGGTCGGCGATTGACGGTGGCGGGGCGCAGGCCTACGCGGCCGCCCACATTCCCGGCAGCGTCCACAGCGACTACGACAAGGCCGGTTGGCGTGTCACCCGAAACAACGTGCCGTTCATGGTCCCGACAGCAGCCGAGCTGGAAAAGTTGATCGGAGATCTTGGGATCGACGAAGACAGCCACGTGGTGGTGGTGCCGGCGGGCGTCAACGTCCTCGATTTTGGCTCGGCCGCCCGTACCTATTGGACGCTGAAATATGCCGGCGTCAAAGACGTCTCCATCCTCGACGGCGGCGTTGCCGCCTGGCGGCAAGCCGGTCTGCCGCTGGAGAGCGGAGTAAGAGCTCCATCGCCAAAGATTTTTACGGCAACGATCGACAAAAGCATCCTGGCCGAAGCCACCGATGTCGAAACCATCGAGGAGAAGGGCGGCACAACGCTCGTTGATGCGCGGCCTGCATCGTTCTTCGTCGGCAAGGAAAAGGCGCCGGCTTCGCAGGCCTATGGTCATATTCCGGGCGCGTTGAATGTCGACAGCGCGGGATTCTATGATCCGAAGACGAACCGGCTGAAGCCGAAGGCGGAGCTCGCGGCAATCGCCAACACCATACCCGCAGGGCCCGCGGTAAGCTATTGCAATACCGGCCATTGGGCAGCGACGGACTGGTTCGTTCTGCATGACGTGCTCGGCCGGAAGGAAACCAGGCTCTACGCCGGCTCAATGGTCGAGTGGACGAGCAACGCAAATCGACCGATTGAATCCTCGCGCACGAAATGGGACGATCTAAAAAAGGCCCTCGGCCTGGGTTCCTGATCCGCGCTCTGGAGTTTTCATGTCCACGGCAAGCTTGGCCGCGTCCGAGAAGGGCGCGGCCGTTCGCATCGATCTCCTTTTCCTCGGGCTCGCGCTCGCCTCTACGGCGATTTTGATTGCGCTGGTGCTGCTCGACCATCAGCCCGCTTCGGCGGCGCTGGTCGTGGGCGGCTTCGGCCTGGGTATTGCATTTTTGAAAGCCGAATTCAGCTACACTGCGTCCTGGCGACGTTTTCTCACGCGCGGAGAGGCGGGCGGTCTGCTCGGCGGGTTGATCGTGATTGCGATCTGCGCGCTCGCGGTGGTGCCGGTCGCGGCGCTGAGTCCAAGATTTGGCGGAGCCATCGCGCCTCTCGGTCCGTCCCTGGTTATCGGGGCATTTGTCTTCGGCATTGGCATGCAGCTCGCCAACGGCTGTGGCTCCGGCACGCTCTACACTGTCGGCGGAGGTTCAGGGCGCATGCTGGTCACCCTGTTGTTCTTCGTCGTCGGTAGCGTATTTGGCAGCCTGTCTTTGCCGGCGTTCCTTTCCCTCGGCGGCGTGGATCCGGTGTTGGCATCGGACTATCTCGGCGCCTGGGGCGGGTTGGCGGCGACGCTTGTCAGTATCGCCATAGCAGCCGCGCTCATCATTGCGGTTGCGAAACGGCGTCGCGCCAATTTCATGCCCTCTCGCAATTATCTGGTCGGCGGGGCCGTTATCGGTCTGCTGTGCGTCGGAGTGTTTGCCGCCGGCGGCCATCCTTGGAGCGTCACTTTCGGCTACACGGTATGGGGGGCCAAAGCTGCGACAGCGCTGGGGTTCGACCTGTCGCAGTCCGCGTTTTGGCAGTGGCCAGGGCCCAAGCACGCCCTTGCTGAATCAGTACTGTCCGACACGTCCAGCCTGACCGATTTCGGAATGCTCTTCGGGGCAATGGCCGCGGCCGCGGCCACTAAGCCATTCGCCGCGGTCCCGTGGCCGCCGGTGAAATCGCT
Organism: Pseudolabrys sp.; assembly: GCA_036003145.1. GTDB lineage: Bacteria > Pseudomonadota > Alphaproteobacteria > Rhizobiales > Xanthobacteraceae > Pseudolabrys. The sequence continues at coordinate 4,534 of DASYSQ010000316.1, read as the reverse complement.
GTTGGCGGCCGGGGTCGGTGGTCTACTGATGGGGTGGGGAGCGCGCCTCGGGTTTGGTTGCAATATCGGCGCCTTCGTCGGCGGTGTTGCCTCCGGGTCGCTGCACGGCTGGATCTGGTTCCTGGCGGCGCTGCCCGGCTGCCTGATTGGTATCCGCCTGCGGCCGCTATTCGGCCTGTCGCGGGAGTAACAACGATGCGTTCCGTCTATATCGTCGTTGTCCTGCTCGGCGTCGCAGCCATTCTCGTCGACCATCTATCGAGCCCGTCGAGTGGACGCGCCGTTTCGCCAGAAGATTTTGCGGGCGCCTGCGCACCCTGCGGCGCGCCATGTCCATCAAAGAAGTAAACTGACTAACTGCGCTGTTTCAGGAACGCTTCAACGTCAGCGCGCATCGGAGCGCCCGAGGCGCCGCCGAATTTTGTGCATTTAAGCGCCGCAGTGGCGCTGGCAAAACGCAGAATATCGGGAAGTGCGCGGCCCTCGACCAGTGCCAGCGTGAAACCGCCGTGGAAGGCATCGCCGGCGCCCAGCGAGTCGATCACGTCGACGTTGAACGCCGGCAGGTGGCGTAGCCCGCCGCCTTCGAGCCAGTAAACCCCATTCGGACCGTCTGTGATCGCGACAAAACTGGAAAGATGCGTGGAGAGCGCCTTGAGGGCATCCTCGTAGTCGTTTGATCCGGTCATTCCGAATAAAGCTTCCGTCGAGGCCACCACATGAGTGCCAAGTGCGAGCAAAGGATCGTCCAGCTTCGTTGCCTGGTCGAGATCGATCACGATCGGAATTTTGCGTCCCTGCGCGGCGCGACACACTGCAGTCGCAAATTCCGGGAAGCGGTTATCCACGAGAACGGCGTTGGCATCCGCAACCAGCCTGGCAGGATCCTTCGGCAGGACGTTGTTCAAATTGACGCCGCGGCGGGTGGCTATGGTCTTTTCGCCGGTCGCATCGAGCAGAATCAATGAGACCGATGCCGTACCTCCGTCAACGCGCTCAACGCCGGCACAATCAACGCCCTCCTTTCCAAGATCGGAGAGAATACGATTGCTGACGGCGTCAACGCTGCCACCGAGCGGCCCTGCGAAGGCAACGCGCCCATCGAGGCGCGCGATCGTGACCGCCGCGTTGGCGGCGCATCCGCCGCCGGTGACGATGAATTCGCTGGCTGCCACTTTGGTGCCGGGAGCAGGAAAGTTCTGCACGCGCATGATGATGTCCTGCACGGCAATGCCGGCGCAAAGAATTTTTGGCTTCGCGCGCTCAGCCAAAATCGACCTCGTCCTCAATCCAGGCGCGGATGATGTGATGCGCGATCGCGACCGGGGGTGGTGTGGTGAGCCCTTGCGGATGTTTGCGCATCAGCATCGCTTCGACCTCATCTTTGGTAAACCAGCGAGCGTCCTCTAGTTCCTCGCGGTCGACCACAATCTCGTGCGTCAGTGCTTCGGCGTGGCAGCCGATCATCAACGACGTCGGAAACGGCCAGGGCTGCGAGGCGAAATAGACCACGCGGCCGCAGACAATGCCGGCCTCCTCGCGAGTTTCCCGATGCACTGCGTCTTCGATCGATTCGCCAGGCTCGACGAAACCCGCGAGGCATGACCACATTGTCGGCACAAAACGTGGCGAGCGTCCCAAGAGGCAGCGGTCATGGTCGCTCGCCAGCATGATCACGACAGGGTCGGTGCGCGGAAAGTGCTCGGCGTTGCATTGCGGGCAGTCGCGTCGCCACCCCCCGTTTACAGGGAGCGTCCCGGCGCCGCAGTTCGGACAAAAGCAGTGTCGTGCGTGCCAGTGCAGTACGGCCTTTGCCTCGGCGATCGGGGGAAGGTGATCGGGAGCGACGAGCCCCTGCACCGCAATCGAACGCAGATCGGTCACATGCAATTCCTCGCGCGCCTTCAGCGCATCCGCTGATTGCGGCGTCAGTCCGTAACCGAATTGCGGCGCCCCATCGAGCAGTCCAAGGAAGATTGTTTCTACTGCAGGACCAAGCACTTGCGCTTCGCCCAAGGTGAACAATGGTTCGTTGAGTGGCGAACCTTTCTTCATCACGATCCAGTCGCCGCCGATCACATAGACTCCTGCGGCCGGATCGCGCGCCAATGCAGCGATGGCGGCGGCATCGGCGCGAAGCTCCGCCGCACGCTCGACGCGACTTTCGGAATATCCGAGACGGGGTTTAGGGCCTAGATTCGGGCGAGACGACATGCGCCGCGCAAATTCGCACGACCATTTGATGGGTGCAATGCTTACTCCGCGGCATTAGCGCGAACGCGGGTACATGGTCTCCCGCAGTTCCGGCCGCTGCCACTGCGGGCCGAGCACGCCCTGCTTTGCGCCATAGTTGCGAGCCGAGGTCACGGAATCGGTTGTCGACCGCATTTCCCGTGCGCGGTCGAGACTCACATCGACCACAAAGAGACCGGCAGCCGTGCTCTCGAACAGGATTTCCTCCGGTGTTGCCACCATGGCGAGGCCACGCTCTCCATGGCTGAACAGGTTCTGCGTGGTGACGACGATGGCCAGATTTTCGATCGCACGCGACCAGATCAGATTGCGCCAACTCGCCCACAGCCGCCGTTTGTCGGTGCCTGCGGGCAAAAAGATCAGTTCGGCGCCGCGCAGCGCCAGTGCGCGCGTGACCTCGGGCATATAGGCCTCGCTGCACATGGCCAGGCCAACTTTGCCTTGGCTGGTATCAAAAACGGGAAATTCATTGCCCGGTACGTACTGAAATTCCCACCACTGACCGCCGGTGTAGATCCATGGCCCGTTCGGATGCGTGCGGCGATAACTGACCGGTGGGCGGCCGTCGCCATAGGCCATGCAGATCAGATTGTGCGCCGTGCCTTCATTATGGCTCAGCGGTTCGATGGTGCCGTAGACAACGTTGATGCCGTGCTTGGCAGAGGCCTCTGCGATGCTGGGTGTCGGGTCGAAGGTTGCGGGCATGCGCCATGGGCCGGGGTAGGTCTCCGGAAAGCACACAAAATCTGCGCCTTCCGCTTTGGCGCGGGCGATGAAGTTGACCGCATCGGCGATATTTTTTTGCGCCTCCTCAATCGGATTGGCGATCGGCTGCACAACGGCGATGCGGAATGTCATGCGTTACTCCAGACCGGTACCCAGTGTCAGGACGAGCTTGAAACGGGCAGATGGTGCGGTCAAGCGAGAGCTTGATCGATGGCCGTCAGCACCTGCTCGGGCATAAGTTCGTCGAGGCATATGCTGCGGCTGCGGATATTGCGCTCACAACCTTCGAAGGTGCAGGGCATGCAAGGCAAAGGATTCTGCACGATCCAGACATTGCCGCGGTTCTGAATTGTACCGCTCGCCGCCCAGGGCGTTGGAAGTCCACCCACCGGCCAAGGCCCCCAGACTCGCGGATCGGTCGGGCCAAACAAGGCGATGGTCCGACATCCGGCAGCGGTGGCAAGATGCGTCACCGAAGTGTCTGGCCCCACATAGACCCGGGCCCTCGAAAGCAAATTCATCATTTCGGGCCACTCCACCTGATGAACCGGAGCGACGCCGCGCCAGACGTCCTCGAGATACTGACGTTCGGCTTCGCCCGGACCCCCAAGTGCGACAATAGAAAGGCCGCGTGCGGCAAGGCCGGCAGCAACCGCACGCCATCCGTCTCGTGTCCATTCCTTGTAAGCGAACATTGGCGCTGCATGGATCAATGCAAAATTGCTGCCGACGGCAATATTTGAGGACGGCGAGGGAGCAGGGCAGACCAATTCTCCAACGCGCGGGATTTCGAGAATATCGGCGAGGCGCAGCATCTGCTCCACGCGATGGAGCTTGTCCGCGGCCTGGACGCTTCGATGCAACGCGGCGCGCTTGAGCACACGTCCGATCCTTGGGTCGTCGTCGGTGACCACACCGGCGCGCAGACGGGCAGCGGCAAATGCAAAAACGGTGGGGCGATCACCGCTTTGAGTCGAAATCGCGATATCGTAGCGCCGCCAGAGTCGTACGAAGAGGCGTGCGCTCTCCGCCGTCGTCGGCCGCTGCGGCATGCTGATGACGCGATTGATGTCAGGATTGCCGGCGAGAATCCCTGCGGTATTGGCAAACACGAGCACGTCGATGCCGGAATCCGGCCAGGCCCGGCGCAGGCTGCGGATCAACGGTGTCGTCAACAGCAGGTCGCCGATGCGACGCAGAGAGATGACCAGGATTCGCGAAGGATTGGCGAGCATAATGTTTTTTCGCAGACCCGTAGTTACCGGTCCATCCCGGCCAGTCCGCTGGATTTAAGCTGCTGACGCAATGAATTGAGCAGCGCGGCTTGTTGGTCTTCCGCATAGGTGAGCGGCGGCTTGACGCCCCACACGGGCTTGGGCCAGGCGGCGTCGGTTCGCCGGCGCGCAATCACGTGCACGTGCAACTGCGGTACCTGGTTTCCGAGGGCCGCGACATTGAGCTTGTCGCATGCGGTCAGCGTCTTGAGCGCGCGCGCGGCCGCTGCGATCTCGCCAACGAGCCGTACCTGCGCGGTCTCCTCGAGATCGATGAGCTC
>DASYSQ010000315.1:0-12680 GCA_036003145.1 Pseudolabrys sp. | reverse complement strand
CACGTTCTTCGTGCTCGGCATCATCTGCTATCTCCTGATGCCATGGTCGGCGAACCTCGGTTCGAAAGCGGTGTTCGTGGGCGCCGTTTGCATCATCCTGTCGATGTATGGCGGCGGTTTCGCAACTGTGCCGGCCTATCTCGCCGACATGTTCGGCACCCAGTTTGTGGGCGCAATCCACGGGCGGCTGCTGACGGCCTGGTCCACCGCCGGCATCATCGGTCCGGTCGTGGTGAACTACATCCGCGAAGCCCAACTCGCCGCCGGCGTGGCGCGCGACCATCTCTATGACTACACCCTCTACATCCTGGCGGGCATGCTCGTTATCGGATTGATCTGCAACTACCTGATCAAGCCGGTCGAGAAGAAGTGGTATATGACCGCGCAAGAAGTCGCGAAATTGCAGGCAGCGAGTGCGAAGACCGCCGCGTCGACCGGATCGCACGGTATCGGCTTTGGCGGTCTGGATGCAAAAGCCGCCGCATTCTGGGCCTTCGTTGGCATTCCGCTCGCGTGGGGCGTGTGGACTACCCTGGTCAGCGCGGCAAAGATTTTCTAGTCGCAGATTGGGCGCCGCGGGACGACAGCCTTGTCGTTCCGCGGCGTCCATCGTTAGATAAGCACATTGATTGAGACGAGAAAGCTCGTTGCACCTCTCATATGGCACCGTCCGTGAATCGCCGCGCCAAGTGATTTATGCGGTGCGCGTCTACGACGCGATTCTCGAACTGCACGAGGTCGATGACGTCGTTGCCCGCATGCGCGAAAGATTGGCGCATCGCGGAGAACCTTCGGCGGAGATCGTGGTGGTGCAGGGCGACGCCAAGGAAACGCTGCGCCTGTTCGGTTCGCCCTATTCCGTGAATCGTGTACGCAATGCCATGTTTAGCGCGGCAATCCGCTGGACGCCGATCGAGCTCGACTGAAGAAGAACCTGTTAAATCGGCGCGAGCGAGGGCGACGGCACAACAACAATGCCGTCTTCGGTTGAAGGTCCCTCGAATTCCTTCTTCTGGCCTACGCCCTTGTTTTTTGATTTCGCACGCAGCTTCAGACGCCGCTCGTAAAAAGCGACAATGTTCCGCGCCGTCTGCTGACTGAGCTTTCTGTATCGCTCGAATGCCAGCGTGATGTCATCCGGCTTGAGACTGCGGTTGGCGGCATACATCAACAACAGCTCCCGGGCTGTTGTCCAGGAACAGCCGGCCGCCTTGGCGAGGAGCAGGACCATGTCCTCGCCCTCATCCAGCAGCGCGCGTTCGACAAGATCGACGGAGAAAACGCCAAGTCGCGACAGCGCGACCACCGTCTTTTCGAAATCCTGCGCGTGGGCCGGACCGTGAACGCTCGCTTCGCTGATCGGCCGTACGTTGAAACGCCGTTTGGCTTCGCGCACGGCCGCGACATGCGCCTGCGACGTCTTGCGCACCTCGCGCTGCATCTTTGTGGCGACATCATCGACCGTATCGCGAATTGCAGCGACCGCGTGCGGATGCGCAGCCTCGAGCTTGGCCCGCACGGTGGACGAGGCAGCCTCCAGCAACTTCAGAAAATATTGGCGCGGAAGGTCGCTGCGTTCGCCCAGCGCCAGTGTCAGCCTCCGGTCATACCGCGCACGGGAGGTCAGCTTGCCATAGCCGGCAAGCGAGAACCGGGCACCTTTATTCCTAACGACCTTGTGCACCACCCGATCGTCGCCGCGGTCGACAAGAACATCCGTGACCGCCTCGCTGAGCTTCAGCCGTTGCGCGATCGCAAGGAGATGCTCCTGACTCTTGGTGGTCGCGTTTTCAACCAGATCATCGTCACTCAGTTGCTCCGAACGAACGAGCACCGGCCCCGCCACCTCGATCTCGTCATCAAATGCGAGCGAACGAACGAGCTTTGGCGGGGCGCTGCCCATGCCGGCCAGCCGTTGCGCGAGTTTTGCGCGCGCTTTGACCTCGATATCGGCGGAGAGCCGGCGCAGCACATCATCGAACAGCGATATCTGTTCGTACGAATAGCTGCGCGAACCAGCCACGAACAGATCAGTGATCCGGTCAATGACTTTGAGGCGATGTCCGGCACTGGCGGTGGCAACCGGGCTGATCAGTTCATCGAGCACCGATCGGCTTTCCGCGAGGGCATGAGTTGAGCGCGATGTGGCAGGGGCTGACATGGGCAATACTGGCAATACTGGTTAATCGGGGTTTGCGAGTTCGTCCTGGTTCAGGCAGCGCAACCGAAGCTGGTGGCACGCTACCGCAAAGTTGCGAAAACTCGCTCTACAAAGAGCATACAAAAATGCCAAAAATTTTAGGGAATTCGCTCACGCCGATATGACAAAGGCCCGCATTTGGCGGGCCTTTGTCCCTGTCGAGGTGAGTGTGGACCGCTAAAACAGTCCGACGATCTGGCCTTGAGCATTGACGTCGATCGAATCGGCCGCCGGCACCTTGGGCAGGCCGGGCATGGTCATGATCTCACCGCAGATCGCCACCACGAATTCGGCGCCGGCAGAGAGCCGCACCTCACGCACATTGATGGTGTGATCGGCCGGCGCACCCTTCGCGTCCGGATTGGTCGAGAACGAGTACTGGGTCTTGGCAACGCAGATCGGCAGCTTGCCGTAACCCATTTCCTCCCAGGTCTTCAGCTGATCTTTCACCGACTTGTCGGCGGTCACATTCCTGGCGCGATAGATTTCCCGCGCGATCGTCTCGATCTTTTCGAACAATGGCGTGTCGTCGGAATAGAGGAACTTCAGCTTGCTCTTGCCCTGATCGATCACATTCACAACCGCCTTGGCGACATCGGCTGCGCCCGCCCCGCCCAGAGCCCAATGATCGGCCATCAACGCTTCGACGCCGAGCGCCTTGCATTTCTCCTTCACCAGCGCGATTTCAGCGTCAGTGTCCGCGGAGAAACGATTGATTGAAACCACCACCGGCAGACCAAACTTCTTCACGTTCTCGACGTGGCGCTGCAGATTGGTCATGCCAGCCTCGAGAGCCTTCAGGTTCTCGGACTTGAGGTCTTCCTTCCTGACGCCACCGTGCATCTTGAGTGCGCGGATTGTGGCAACCAGCACCACGCAATCGGGCGTGAGCCCGGCCTTTCGGCATTTGATATCGATGAATTTCTCGCCGCCGAGATCGGCACCAAAGCCAGCTTCGGTGACCACGTAGTCGGCGAGCTTGAGCGCGGTCGTGGTCGCCAGCACCGAATTGCAGCCGTGTGCAATATTGGCGAACGGGCCCCCGTGAATGAAGGCCGGGGTGCCCTCCAGCGTCTGCACCAGATTGGGCGCGATCGCTTCCTTGAGCAACGCGGCCATGGCTCCATGCGCCTTGAGGTCGCGCGCGCGCACGGGCTTTCGATCGCGTGTATAGCCGACAATGATATTGCCGAGGCGTTCCTTGAGATCATCGAGATTCTTGGCAAGGCAGAAAATCGCCATGACTTCCGAGGCAACCGTGATATCGAAACCAGCTTCGCGCGGGTAGCCGTTGGCAACGCCGCCGAGCGAGCAGACGATCTCGCGCAGTGCGCGGTCGTTCATATCCATGACGCGACGCCAGACCACGCGACGTGAATCGATCCCGAGTGCATTGCCCCAATAGATGTGATTGTCGATCAGCGCCGAGAGCAGATTGTGCGCCGAGGTGATGGCGTGAAAGTCGCCTGTGAAGTGAAGGTTGATGTCCTCCATCGGCACGACCTGCGCATAACCACCGCCGGCGGCACCGCCTTTCATACCGAAAGAAGGCCCGAGCGAAGGCTCACGCAGGCAAAGCATCGCCTTTTTGCCGATATGGTTGAGCGCGTCGGTCAGGCCCACCGTCGTGGTGGTTTTGCCCTCCCCCGCCGGCGTCGGCGTGATTGCCGTCACCAGGATCAGCTTGCCGTTCGGCTTGCTCTGCAGCGATTTGATGTAATCCATCGACACCTTGGCCTTGTAGTGGCCGTATGGCTCGAGGTTCTCCGCGGCGATGCCGAGTTTTTCCTTTGCAATATCGAGGATCGGCCGCTTCTTGGCGGCCTGCGAAATTTCGATGTCGGACTTCGGACTTTGATGCTGCGAGGCAGGCATGGGATTTATCCAATATGCGGTTAAGTGACTCGAAGAGGCGGGTGTCTTCCAACAGACGGGATGGCCGGGACAAGCCCGGCCATGACGGAGTGAATCAACTGAGCAATGCTCCTTTGGCGAGCTTGGCAGTGGAGATGAATTCGGAGGCGTCGATCTTCTTGCCTCCGTCAGGCTGAACACGCGTGATCTTGAAGCGGCCGTCGGCGCAAACCACCGTGAAACCATCGGCGTCGACCACGACCACTTCTCCGAGCTTGCCCGCGATCCCTTTCGGATCCTTCGCCGGCAGCGGCCTGGCATCGAAAATTCTCAGCGTCTTGCCATCGAGCGTGGTCCAGGCGCCGGGCGCCGGATTGCAGCCCCGGATCAGCCGGTCTATCTGCTCCCAGGGCTTGCCCCAGTCGATTTTGGCATTGCCTGGGCCGCAGCGGCCTTCGTAGGTCGCTTTTGAGTCGTCCTGTTTGATACGTGGTGCCTTGCCGGCTTTCACCAGATCGACCGATTCCATCATGGCGTCGACACCCATCGGGAACAGGCGGTCGAAATAAACGGTGCCGAGCGTGTCGGTGCCGGAGATCGGCGTCTTTTTCTGGACGAGGATATCGCCGGTATCGAGCCCGTTGTCGGGCCAGAATATCGACAGCCCGGTTTCCTTTTCGCCCTTGATGATCGGCCAGTTGATCGCGCTGGCGCCGCGATAGGCCGGCAACAAAGACGGGTGATACTGGATCGAGCCGTGCGTGGGGATATTCAGGAAATCCTCAGGCACGAACAGGGTGACAAAGGCCATGACCTGTAGGTCGGGCTTGAGCGCCTTGAATTCTTCCCAGACCTTCGCATCCTTGTAGGACGCAGGCTGATAAATCGGCAGTTTCGCTGCGAGCGCGGCTTCCTTGAGCGGGTCAGCTTTGGCGCCTTCCTTCTCCGGCGCGACATAGACCGCGACGACATTCTCGCCGCGCTTGAGCAGCGCTTCCAGCACGGCCTTCCCGAAGGCCTGCTGGCCGTGAACCACGATACGCATTCAACCCCTCCCGAGTATCAACTTGTCACCGCCGGGCCTGTCCCGGCGATCCCGACCGCTAAGGCACTGCGTCCCTAAGCGGGATGCCCGGGACATAGGCGTTCTGAAAGAACGCCGTTCTTCCAACGGCTACGCCCGGACATGACAGACTACGCCGCCTTTTCTTCCTTCTTCGGCGCACTCAGGGCGCCGGAGCCTTTGATCTCGCTGATGTCCTTGCTCGACAGCTTGAGCACGTCCTTGAGAATCTCGTCGGTGTGCTCGCCGAGCAGCGGCGAGCGCTCCACCTCGGAGATTGAGTCCGACATCTTGATCGGATTGCCGACGCTCAGATATTTTCCGCGCGTCGGGTGATCGACTTCAACCACCGTGCCGGTCTTGCGCAGCGACGGCTCCTCGGCGATCTCCCTCATCGACAGGATCGGACCGACCGGGATATCGACCTGGTTGCAGATTTCCATAACCTCGAACTTGGTTTTGGTCATGGTCCACTGCTCGATACGCTCGAAGATCGCCTTGAGCTTCGGTAGCCGCGCACGCGGCGTGGCGTATTCCGGATCGGCCTTCCAGGTCGGCTCGCCGATCAAGTCGCAGATGGCCTGCCAGACGGGCGCCTGGGTAATGAAATAGATGTAGGCATCGGGATCGTTCTCCCAGCCCTTGCACTTCAGAATCCATCCGGGCTGGCCACCGCCGGAATCGTTGCCGGCGCGCGGCACCGAACCGCCGAACGGAATGCCCTCCCCGTATTGGCTGTATTCGGTGAGCGGGCCAGCTTTGAGCCGCTGCTGATCGCGCAGCTTGACGCGGCAGAGATTGAGCACGCCATCCTGCATGGCGGCGAGCACTTTCTGTCCGCGGCCGGTGCGGTTGCGCTGGTAGAGCGCACTGACAATTCCGAGCGCGAGGTGCAGGCCGGTGCCGGAATCGCCGATCTGGGCGCCGGTGACCAGCGGCGGACCCTCACGGAAACCCGTGGTCGACGCCGAACCGCCGGCGCATTGGGCGACGTTTTCGTAAACCTTACAGTCTTCGTAGGGGCCGGGGCCGAAGCCCTTTACCGAAGCCACGATCATGCGCGGGTTGGTCTTGTGGATATGGTCCCAGGTCAGCCCCATTCGGTCGAGGGCGCCGGGCGCAAAGTTCTCCACCAGCACGTCGCAGACTTTAATCAGCTCGTCGAGCACGCGCTTGCCCTGCGGATGCTTCGAGTCAATGGTGATCGAACGTTTGTTGTGGTTCAGCATCGTAAAGTAGAGCGAATCCGCGCCCTTCACATCGACCAGCTGGCCGCGCGTGATGTCGCCGACACCCGGACGTTCGACCTTGATCACGTCGGCGCCGAGCCAGGCGAGGAGCTGCGTGCAAGTGGGCCCCGATTGCACGTGGGTGAAATCGAGGATGCGCACACCTGTGAGCGCCTTGCCGTCCTGCCCGTAAGGCTTGTTCGACGCCCGCGGCAAACCGTTGTGCTTGCCACTCTGCTTGCCGTTGATTCTCTTCGCCTTACGCGCGGCGGCGAGCTTCACCACCTTGCGGGCGGATTTCTTCGATGCGGCTTTCGCCTTCTTGCGTTTCTTCTTGGCCATGTGCCTCTCCTCCGAATTCAATACAAGTTCAGTCGATGTGACGGACTCACTTCTTGCGTAGCGCGCTCTGCGGGTTGAGATTGCCGATGCGGCCGCTCTCGCTGCCGGCTGCCGGATCGATCACCGCGTTGATGAGAGTCGGCTTGCCGGAATCCATCGCCGCGTTCACGGCGCGCTTTAATTCATCCGGGGACGTCGCGTTGATGCCGACGCCGCCGAAGGCCTCCATCATCTTGTCGTAGCGTGAGCCCTTCACGAAAACGGTCGTCGCCGGGTCCGAACCGGCATTGTTGACGTCGGTGCCGCGATAGATGCCGTCGTTGTTGAAGATGACGACGCAGACCGGGAGCTTGTACCGGCAGATTGTCTCGACCTCCATGCCGGAGAAACCGAACGCGCTGTCGCCCTCGACTGCGAGCACCGGCTTGCCGGTCTCGATAGCCGCGCCGACGGCATAGCCCATGCCGATGCCCATGATGCCCCATGTGCCGACGTCCAGACGTTTGCGCGGCTGATACACATCGATAATGCCACGCGCGAGATCCAGCGTGTTGGCGCCTTCGTTGACCAGGATGGCATCCGGCCGCTCCTTGATGATCGTGCGCAGGACGCCGAGCGCGCCATGGTAATCCATGGGTGAGTTGTTGTTCATCAGCCGTGGCGCCATCTTGGCAACGTTCTCTTCGCGCTTCTTGCTCACGGCGCTGGTCCATTCGGCCGGCGCGGCCGGCCAGTTGCCGCCCATGCCCTGCACGAGCGCCGATACGCACGAGCCGATATCGCCGACCACTGGTGCAACGATCTCAACGTTCGAATCCATTTCCTTCGGCTCGATATCGATCTGAATGAATTTCTTCGGTGCATCACCCCAGCTCTTGCCCTTGCCGTGCGACAGCAGCCAGTTCAGGCGGGCGCCGATCAGCATCACGACGTCGGAGTCCTTCAGCACCGTCGAGCGCGCAGCACCCGCACATTGCGGGTGCGTGTCAGGCAGAAGACCCTTGGCCATGCTCATCGGCAGGAAGGGAATTCCGCTTTTTTCGACCAGAATACGGATCTGGTCATCAGCCTGCGCATAAGCCGCACCCTTGCCGAGGATGATCAGCGGGCGCTTGGCGCTTTTCAGCACATCAAGCGCGCGTTTGACCACATCCGGAGCGGGGATCTGCGCGGGCGCCGCGTCAATCACTTTTACGAGCGACTTCTTTCCGGCCTCTGCAGGCATCACCTGACCGAACAATTTGGCCGGCAAATCGAGATAGACACCGCCAGGACGGCCCGAGACCGCGGCGCGGATCGCGCGCGCTACGCCAATGCCGATATCGGCGGCATGCAACACGCGGAAGGCCGCCTTGCAGAGCGGTTTGGCGATAGCCAGCTGGTCCATTTCCTCATAGTCGCCCTGCTGCAGGTCGACGATCTCCCGCTCGGAGGAGCCCGAGATGAGAATCATCGGAAAGCAGTTGGTCGTCGCGTGGGCGAGCGCGGTCAAACCGTTGAGGAAGCCAGGCGCCGACACCGTAAGGCAGACGCCGGGCTTCCTGGTCAGAAAACCGGCAATCGACGCCGCATAACCGGCGTTCTGTTCGTGACGAAACGAGATGACGCGGATCCCCGCAGCCTGCGCCATGCGGCCGAAATCCGTGACCGGAATGCCGGGCACGCCGTAGATCGTGTTGAGGCCATTGAGCTTGAGTGCATCGATGATGAGATGAAAGCCATCCGTCAGCTCTTGCTGTGCTTCGCCAGTCGCGGCCGCGTGTTTTTCTTTCACTGCTGCTTCAGCCATGGGAATCCTCCCTTTATCGTTCTCGGACGCTCAGTCCAGATAATCTGCATAGCGCGACACATGATCGGCAAGGCCGAGGGCGTGGTCGCGTACCAGCTCTTCCGCGCGGCCCGTTGCGCGCGCTTCCAGTGCTTCGATGATGTTCATGTGATCGCGGATCGATCGGTCGGCGCGATCCTTCTCGCCAATAGTCTTGCGGCGGATCATGCGCATATGAGTGAAAAGGTTTTCTGCGAGGTCGATCAGGACGTCGTTGTGGCTGAGCCTAATGATAGCCTGGTGGAATTCAATGTTGACGTCGGAATATTCGTCGAGATGCGCGCGCAGCTGACCGTTCTCGAAGGTCGCGAACATCTTGCGCAGGCCGGCAATTTCCTCGTCCGTCGCGATCTGGGTGATCAACCGCGCCGCCATGCCTTCCAGCGCCGCCCAGGCGGTGATCAACTCGATCACCTCACGCTTCGTTTTACGCACCACATAAATGCCACGGCGTGGCACCGATCGCACGAAGCCTTCGCTCTCGAGCTGAGCCATCGCCTCGCGTACGGGCGTGCGGCTGATGCCGAAATCCTGGGCGAGCTTCCTTTCGTCCAGCCGGATGTCGTCCCGGTTGCGATAGATATCCATCGCGACAATCGCGTTCTTCAACGCCGTATAGGCCTTGTGCTTGAAGCTCGGGGTGACGCCGATCGGCGCAAGCGCCGGATGGGGCGCGCGCGGGGTGCGGGCGGCAGGTCCGCGGTCCGGCAACCTGACGCGACGGGGGTTACGGTCTCGGCTACTCATGACTGGTATACAATATGCCAGAGCGGCTTTTGCGCGGCAACCGCCTTGATTCCACAGTTGCAGACGGAGGCAGTTGCCCGGAATTAAGCGTTTCTTGGCCGGTCGGATTTCATTCCGCCGGCCGGAGCTTGCCCGAGCGCAGGCGGGTCCAGCCGGACTGGATCAACGGCCAGAACAAGGCGATGAGCCCGAGGGCCATGATCGTGCTCACCAGGCTGCTCGAGAAGAAGACCCCGAGCCCGCCCTGCGAGGCGAGAAGCGACTGCCGGAACGCCTCCTCGGCTTTGTCGCCAAGCACGATCGCCAGTACCATCGGGGCCATCGGATAATTGCACTTCTTCATGAAGTAGCCGACGACGCCGAACACCACCATCATCACGACGTCGAAAGTGTTGTTGTGCACGGTGTAGGCGCCGATCGCACAGAACACCATGATGACGGGCGCGATAACGCTGAATGGAATGCGCAGAATGGCTGCAAACAGCGGGACGCAGGTCAGCACAACCAGGAGGCCGACGATATTGCCCATATACATGCTGGCGATGAGGCCCCACACGAAGTCCTTCTGTTCGACGAACAGCAGCGGACCCGGCTGCAATCCCCAGATCAATAAGCCGCCGAGCAGCACCGCAGCGGTGGGCGAACCGGGAACGCCGAGCGCGATCATCGGCAGCAGCGCCGAGGTACCGGCGGCATGCGCCGCGGTTTCCGGCGCGATCACGCCTTCAATCTGGCCGGTGCCGAACAAGTGGCCATTCTTTGAGATGCGTTTGGCAATGCCGTAGCTCATGAATGAGGCCGGCGTAGCGCCTGCGGGACTGATACCCATCCAGCAACCGATCAGGCAAGAGCGAAGATAGAGCAGCCAATAGCGCGGCAACTTGGCCCAGGTCTGGAGCACGACCTTCATATTCAAGGCGGCTGGCTTCCCGCGGAAACTCAAGCCTTCTTCCATCGTGAGCAGAATTTCGCCGATGCCGAACAGACCGATCACGGCGATCAAGAAGTCGAAGCCATTGAGCATCTGCTCGACACCAAACGTGAGCCGCAATTGGCCAGTCATCTGGTCGAGACCGACGGCGCCAAGGCCGAAGCCCAGCATCATTGAGGCCACGGTCTTGAAGGGCGGCTCCTTGCTCAGCCCCACAAAGCTGCAGAAGGCGAGAAAATAGACCGCAAAAATTTCCGGCGGACCGAAGCGCAACGCGAAGCTCGCGACCAGCGGCGCCACCAGCGTAATAATGATCACGGCGAACAGCGCGCCGACAAAGGACGATGTGAACGCGGCGGTGAGCGCTTCACCGGCCCGCCCGTTCTGTGCCATTGGATAGCCGTCGAATGTGGTCGCCACCGACCACGGTTCGCCAGGTATGTTGAACAGGATCGACGTGATGGCGCCGCCAAACAGCGCACCCCAATAGATGCAGGACAGCATGATGATCGCCGACGTGGGCGACATCGAAAATGTCAGAGGCAGGAGGATGGCCACACCGTTGGCACCGCCAAGGCCAGGCAACACGCCGACAATGACGCCGAGCACGATGCCGACGACCATCAGCACCAGGTTGAACGGCTGCACGACCACTGCAAAGCCGTGAAATAGATTAGCGATGTCTTCCATTCGTCCCGTCTCTGGATACTTTTTGTTGCGCTGTATCGCCGCGCCGTCCAACGCGGCCCCGATATTCTAGAATCCCAACATGCTTTCGAGCGGTCCCTTCGGCAGCGGCACCAGAAACCAGCTTTCGAACATCAGGAAGGTCAAAATCGGCACCGCGACCGAAACGGCCGCCGTCACGATCCAGCCATAGCGGCCGAACACGCGCATGAAGAAGGCGATCAACAGTGCGGACGCGACATAGATGCCGATGTACGGCACCAGCGCGACATAGACGATCGTCGGCACGAGAACCGACAAAACTTGCCGCAATTGCCCCCATTCCGCGAACAGCTGCCCCCTGTCGGTACCAGTGAGCACTGAACCGACGTTGACCGCACACGAGATCAACACGACGAGGCTGACATAGAACGGAAAGAAGCCGGCGCGCGGGCCTTCGTCACCCCATCCGATTCCAACCTTGATGCTTCCGAAGATCCCGATTAGCGCGAGGAGAGCCATGAACACGGCCACTCCGATTTCGACGCTCCGGTGGGACGGACCCGTCCCACCGGTCTCTTTGGCAGTTTGGTTCATTATTAGTCTCGATTAGTCTCGCGTATCTGCGGCTGAGGCCGCCGCAGGATCAATTGGACTTGGCGAGGAAGCCGGCTTCCTTCATCAAGCCTTCGTGCAGCTTCTCCGCGTCGGCCACCCATTTGGCGTACTGATCGCCAGTCATGAACGTTGTGTTGAAGGCGCCGTCGCTCATCAGCTTTTTCCACTCGGGCGTTTCACGCACCTTCTTGAACAGGTCGACATAGTAGGCAACCTCGTCCTTGGAGACGCCCGGTGGCATGAAGTAGCCGCGCAACATCAGATATTCGACGTCGAGTCCCTCTGACTTGCAGGTCGGAATATCCTTCCACGACATGTTTTCAGTGATCTTTTCGTCGTAGTCGAGTTTCTTGCTGTCGAAGACGCAAAGCGGCCGCAACTTGCCAGCACGCCAATGCGCTACTGCCTCGATTGGATTGTTGACAGTCGAATCGACGTGACCGCCGACCAGTTGCACGGCAACCGCACCGCCGCCTTTGTACGGAATGTACGTCATCTTTTTGCCGGTCGCCTTTTCAAGCGCGACCGTGATGATCTGGTCTTCCTGCTTCGAGCCGGTGCCGCCCATCTTGAAATGATTGTCGGGCGCGGCCTTGATGGCGGCGATGTAGTCCTTCGCGGTCTTGTAGGGTGTATCGGCATTGACCCAGAGCACGAATTCGTCGAGCGCCATCATCGCGACCGGTGTCAGATCCTTCCAGTTGAAGGGAATGCCGGTAGCGAGCGGAGTCGTGAAAAGGTTCGACAGCGTGATGATCAGCTTGTGGGGGTCGCCCTTCGCGTTCTTGGCTGCGAGAAATCCCTCGCCGCCCGCGCCGCCTGACTGATTGATGACGACGACCGATTGCTTGGACAGATTGTGCTTGGTGATGATCCCTTGCATCACGCGAGCCATCTGGTCGGCACCGCCCCCGGTACCCGCCGGTACTATGATTTCGATGGGCTTGGTGGGCTCCCACGCCTGGGCGGGGATTGATAACGCGGCCGCACCAACACACGCGGCAACAAAGCTTAAGGTTTTGGCAGTTCGCATTTCACTCCTCCCTGAGTATCCTCCGTTCGGCCGATCTTTTGCCGGCTCGACGACTTTTCATCACCCTTGACTGCATCGTATCCAGATTGGGACAAAGCATAAATAGTACATATTCGCTGTCACCTATTAGACATTCGAGGGGGGCTTTTTGCCGCGTTTCTGATGATTT
>DASYSQ010000314.1:0-27543 GCA_036003145.1 Pseudolabrys sp. | reverse complement strand
AGAGCCTTACGTTTCGTCTCTGCATCGCCGTACGCGGTGATCATGATGATCGGCACATCCGGCCGCATGGCCTTGGCTTTGGGCAGCAGCTCAAGGCCACTCATTCCCGGCATGTTGATGTCAGACAGAATCAAAATGAGGGAAGCAGCGCTCGCGCCGCTGATACATTCGAGCGCCGCAGGAGCAGATTGCGCAAATTCCATCGTAAACCGCCCGGCGCGCAAATCCCGCCGGAATTGCTGCCGAAACAGCGTCTCGACGTCGGGCTCATCATCGACCACAAGAATGAGGAGATTCACGCTCATGCTCCGGTTTTGCCAAGCGAGGCTGCGCTGCGCGGCAGGACAATCCTGAATTCTGTGAACTGGCCTGGCTGCGTCTCGACTTCAATGGAACCACGATGTTGTTTCACGATGATGTCATGGCTGATCGATAGACCGAGCCCCGTACCCTCCCCGGCGGGCTTCGTCGTGAAAAACGGATTGAACATCCTTTCCTTGACGTCGGGCGGGATGCCAGTACCGTTGTCACGAATCCTGATTTCGACTCGATCTCCAAGGTCCTTCGTCGCTGCGGCAAGAGTCGGCTCGTAATCTCCGCCATTTTGTTCCGCCTTGCGTTTCGTCGCGGCGTAGAAACCATTCGAGATAAGATTGAGAAGCACGCGCGTAATCTCCTGCGGGAAAAGGTCCACCTCGCCGGCAGTCGGATCAAAAGACTTTTGCAGAGTGATGTTGAAGCCCTGCTTTTCGGCGCGCGCGCCATGGTAAGCCAGATTGAGGCTCTCCTCGACGATGGCATTGATATCCATCGGACGGTGCTCTCCGGAGCCTTGGCGGGAATGCAGCAGCATATTCTTGACGATTGAGTCGGCACGCTTGCCGTGCTGCACAACCTTGTCGAGATTGCCCTGCAACATGTCGGCGATCTCGCCGATTTCAGCCTCAAGCTTTTTGTCAAGCTTGGCGGCAGCAAGCGCCTCGCGCAATTCGTCAATCAGCTCGACTGAAACGGACGAAAAGTTGTTGACGAAATTCAGCGGATTTTTGATCTCGTGTGCAATTCCGGCGGTGAGCTGGCCGAGCGAGGCGAGTTTTTCCGTCTGGACCAGACGATCCTGGGCGGTACGCAGTTCATCCAGCGAACTCGCCAGTTCGCGCGTGCGCGCATCAACGCTTTCGAACAATCTCGCGTTCTGAATAGCCAGCACCGATTGCGCACCGAAGGTTTGCAGCAGCTCAATCGCGCCCTTTGAGAATTCGCCTGGCTGCTTGCGCCGAACAACGAGCGCGCCGACGATTTCGTCGGCGCTAAGAAGCGGTACAATCAGCAAAGCGCGAAAGCCGGCACGGACGATGATATCGATTGTGCCAGATGGATCGTTCTGAATATCGGGGACCTGTACCGGTGTACGTTGTAGCGCGGCCTGCCCCATTACCCCCTCGCCCATACGGATATGGCGTTCCCGAAGCGCGGCGGCAGTCGCCTCTTCCAGCCCGTAGGTTGCCCGCAAGCGGAATTCATCGCCGGAACCATCGAACTCGTAGATAGCCCCGGCCTCGGTACTCGAGAGCTGGGTTGCCTTCGCCACGATGGTGGTCAAAACGGTTTCGAGATCGACCGTGGAATTCACTGCCTGGGTCACTTCGCCAAGCGCGCGCAACTCACCGACGGATTGTGCGAGTTCTCCGGTTCTGGCCTGCAGTTCGTGGAGCAGCCGGGTATTTTCAATCGCGATGACTGCCTGCGCGGCAAAATTCGTCACCAATTCAACTTGCTTTTCGGTGAAGGGACGCACTTCTTGCCGGTAGATGGCAAAAATACCGACCAGCTCGTTCTCCTTGAGCATTGGCACGTTCAACAGCGTGCGGAAGCCACCAAGTTCAACGGCGGCCACAAAAACCGGCTCGCCCTCTACATATGCAGGCTCCGCCTTGACGTCGACAACATGAATTGTCTGCTTCGTCTCAGCGACACGACCAAAGGCAGTACGCGGGCTAGGTCGCTGCGGGCCTCGTTGCCAAAACTCCGCAAATGCCGGCGGCACGCCGAACATCGTCGCCGCGTGCAGGAGGCCATCCTCGTAACGAAACAGGACTCCAAAACTCGCCTCGCAAATGCGAACTGCATTCGCCAACATCGCCTCGAATACCGGCTTCAGTTCGCCAGGCGAACTTGAAATGACTTTCAGGACTTCGGATGTGGCCGTCTGCTGCTCCAGTGCTTCAGTCAGCGCCTGCGTTCGCAACTCGACTTTCTTTTCCAGGCCTGTGTAGGACTCCTGCAAACGGCCGGCCATGTCGTTGAATTGATCGGCAAGCGCTTCAAGCTCGTCGCCGGTGTTGACCGAAATTCGTTGTGAGAGATCGCCGCCACCAATCCGGGCGGCTCCGGCCCGCAATGCCTGGATCGGCACAACCATCCTGCGTGCCAGGAATATTCCGGCGAGCGCCGCGAGACACAGAGCGGCGAACAGAACCAGCGCTGTGCGTTGCATTGAGTAGATCAACGGTTGATAAGCCTCATCAACCGGCAGCTCCACAAATACCGTCCAGCCAAGTGGAGCGACCGGTGCAAAGGCGGTCAAAACACTTCGGCCCTGGATGTCTGTCGCAGCCTGAATATCCGCTGCCGGTTTGCCGGCCTGAGCAAGCTGTGTCGCCTGCACCTGGGCAAGACGCGTCATATCCGTATTGCGCAGGACCAGACTGATGTCCGGATGGGCGATCAGCCGCCCGCGTGCGTCCACCACATAGGCCTGGCCGTGTTCGCCGACCTTGATCTTGGAGACGACGTCCCAGATAAGCTTGAGATTGACTTCCGCAATGCTCACGCCGGCATCGCGCCGCGTGCCTGCAAGCGACAGGGTCATGTAAGGCTCAGACTCGCGGCGGAAATAAACGGGACCGTAGTAAACCTTGTTTTTCACCGCTTCGGCGAACTTCGGCTCCTTCGACAGATCGAGACCGCTGCCAACAACGTCCATGGCGAGTCGCGACACACGGAGTTGCTCCTTGCCACTCGCATCCACCTGCGAAAGTTCGGTGATCGCCGGAACCTGACGCAACAGGCGCAGCGCATCGAAACGCCGTTGTTCGATAGTTTCGACCGACCAGAGCAGCTGCGTTGTCCAGCCGACCTGACTTTCGATTTCCTTGATGAACTGCCCGATCTTGGTTGCCGCAGACTCCGCCTGTTCACGCTGGATCTGGATCAATGCATCTTTGTGTTGCTGGTAGGAGACCCATATTTCAAAAAGACCATTGGTCACGAGCGCAACGCAAACCACGGCAACAAACAGCCCGGCGTATTTCAGGAAGAGGCGACTGCGGATTTTCCGCCGACCCGGCATGTCCGCCTGAGCCGTCGCGGCGTTATCCGTCATTCGATCACCTCGTCAGCGGCAAAGACCACAGAGTCAACCTTACGCGCCGCCGGTGCGGGCGGTGGCGCTGCCACACCACTGAGGACACTCAGAAATTCCCGCCGCCTCATACATGCGCCCCTGGGCTCGGGGCGGCATCGTAGCCGGTTAAACCGGCATACTGGAAGGGGGCGGATGACCCGCCGTGTGCCTTTGCGCGATGGCTGATCCGAGAAAAGCGCCACACCTGGTACGCCTGGGGCCTCTGAAAACCCCAAAAGCTGTCCAAACGTCGA
The DNA here is from genome assembly GCA_036003145.1 of Pseudolabrys sp. GTDB lineage: Bacteria > Pseudomonadota > Alphaproteobacteria > Rhizobiales > Xanthobacteraceae > Pseudolabrys. The sequence goes on along the minus strand of DASYSQ010000314.1, from coordinate 23,883 downwards.
TCCTGAATAACGAGGCCTCCGGAAGGTCACCGGAGGCCTCGTCAGCTTGCTAAAGTTCTAAGAATCCAATTCGTTCAAATGAACTCATCAGCCCGGGCATACAGAAAGGCCGCTGCAGGCCCCGAGGGTGAAATTTGCTTTTTCCTTGGCCGTACCGGCCGCGATCTCAAGAGCCTCATCGGAGATTCCGCTGATGAGGAGCTCTTCTTCGTTCCGGTCGAGTCCGAAGGTCTTGTCGGTCATGGTATCGATCCTTTCTTGCACACAGGTTGCGGTTAATGGGCGGACGTCCGTTGGGTCCTTAGGCCTTCCAGAGCCATTTCAGAGCTTCCGCCCGGGCTTCTGTCTTGCCGAACGGGAGATGATAGTCGCCTCGAATCGCCAGGTCATTCGAGCTGAAGGAGAGGCGACGCCGTTCGGCGACACGTCCCGCTATAGCAACCCGGCTGGTCCAGTTCATGAAAGTGTCGGACATGGGTGCCTCCAGTCATCGAATTCCATGGTGGACCATAGGGCCACGGCCCGGTTCACGGTGTGATGGGGGTCACATAACGGGCGATTCTCGTCAGCGCGAAGTTTGCAAGGCTCACACGTCCGTTAACCAATTGATTTCGCGGCAGGCCGTTACGGGACGCGACAGCGCTACTCCATCGCAATTCGTACGCCCGTCGCTCCATTCAAAAGCCGTCTGAGGTGGAAGGACGCAAGTTGATCCTCCCGATGTTTCCCGACGTGAGCCGCGAACGCCGCGATTGCGTCCGGATCATCATTCTCTAATTTGGAAAACGCGCTCAAATAGCTTTTCGTGGCGACATTCTTGTATTGCTCTTCGCGAAGCGGTTCGAAGGCACGCATTGCCTCCCCCTTGCCTCTCAGCACAAGGTCGCCAATCGGCCGTCCACGAAAATCCTTCACTTCTTTTGCAAGAGACGCACTGACACAAATTCGCGTGCCGAGTTGCTTGTTGGCCGTTTCGAGCCTCGCTGTAACATTGATAGTATCGCCATAGGCCGTGTAGTCGAAAAACCGCCCGCCGCCAAAATTCCCGACGATGGCTGTTCCGGCATGAACGCCAATCCGCGTTATTCCCAGCGGAACGCCCTTTTTATTGCACTGTTCGCGAAACGATTCTGCAAATTCATCCAGCGACAGGGCGCAAGCCACGGCGCGCGCCGCATGATCCGGCTGCTCCGCCGGCGCACCAAACAGAACGTGCAGGGCATCTCCGACAATCTTCGCAACCGTCCCTTCCTGCGCGAATACGATGTCGGTCATGCCTGTAAGATAATCGTTGAGAAGCGGACCAAGTACGGTCGGTTCCAACGTCTCTACAAGAGCAGTGAAGCCCGCAATATCGCTGAAAAGGGACGCGATCTCACGACGTTGTCCGCCGAGATCAACGGAACCGGTGTCGTTTGCCAGGCGCTGGGCAATGTTCGGTGAAAAATACCTCGACAGCGAGGCGTAGGCTCGTTCCGCTACCGCTTGCCGCTCACGGGCTTCCCGCAGAAGTCCGATGTGGCGAATGGTCTTGGCGATTGTCGTTTCCAGATCAAGGAAATCGATCGGCTTTGTCACGAAATCAAAAGCCCCGCGATTCATTGCGGTACGGATATTGGTCATGTCGCCGTAGGCTGAGACAATGATAGTCGATATGCGTTCGTCGTCCTCCTGCAGCTTTTGCAGGAGCGACAGCCCGTCCATCCTGGGCATATTGATATCGGTGACCACGAGATCGATGCCGTTATTCGCCTTCAACGCCGCCAGGGCGTCAACGCCGTCGCGAGCGAATAAAAAGGCAATCGTTCCCTCACGGATTTGATGACGAAATTTCTGCAGAATCAGAGCCTCGAGATCAGGTTCGTCATCAACGACTAGAATATGAGCAGTCATGCGGCACGTTCAATGCGCAAATCGATTTCGTTACGAAGCATCAAGAAATCGATTGGTTTCGTAAAGAGGTCTTCGGCGCCGCTCTCTAATGCCTTGCGTTTGGTATCTGCGTCGCCATAGGCGGTAATCATGATGACCGGAACATCGGGCCGGACGGCCTTCGCCTTGGGCAGGAGTTCAAGACCGCTCATTCCCGGCATGTTGATATCAGACAGGATCAGAATGAGAGAGGCAGAGCCCGCATTGGCGATATGTTGCAGGGCATCAGGCGCCGACTGGGCAAATTCCATCGCAAAACGGCCGGCGCGAAGGTCGCGGCGGAATTGCTGACGAAAGAGCATTTCGACATCCGGCTCGTCGTCAACAACAAGAATAAGAAGATTCACGTGGCTGCCCCTGTTTTGCCTGATGCCGCGGCGTTGCGCGGCAGGACGATCCTGAATTCGGTGAATTCCCCGGGCTCTGATTCGACCTCAATAGACCCGCCATGTTGCTTGACGATAATGTCATGACTGATCGACAGGCCCAGTCCAGTCCCTTCTCCGGCCGGTTTGGTCGTAAAGAAGGGATTGAAAATTCGATCCTTTACGTCGGGCGGAATGCCATTGCCGTTATCGCGGATTCGAATTTCTACCCGGTCGCCGAGGTTCTTTGTCGACGCCGAAAGGGTCGGTTCGTATCCATTGTTTCCGGCCTGAGCTTTCCGCTTTGTTGCGGCATAAAAGCCGTTCGAAATCAGATTGAGGAGAACACGCGTAATTTCCTGCGGGAAAACATCAACCTCACCCGCACCCGGATCAAAAGACTTTTTCAATGTAATGTTGAACCCCTGTTTCTCCGCTCGCGCGCCATGATAGGCAAGATTAAGCCCTTCCTCGACGATGGCGTTGATATCCGTCGGCCTGTGCTCGCCTGAACCATGACGCGAATGCAGTAGCATGTTCTTGACGATCGAGTCGGCCCGCTTTCCGTGCTGTACAACCTTTTCGAGATTGCCTCGTAATATGTTCATTATCTCAGTAATCTCGGTGCCCGCCTTTTCACCAAATTGCGTGTTTTGCAGCGTTTCCTGCAGCTCGTCGACCAGTTCAGCCGAAATGGCCGAAAAATTATTGACGAAATTCAGTGGATTCTTGATCTCGTGCGCGATACCCGCGGTGAGCTGGCCAAGGGAGGCGAGCTTTTCTGTCTGAACGAGACGATCCTGCGCCGTCCGCAGGTCCTGCAACGACTTTGCCAGCTCGTGCGTACGGGTTTGCACGTCTTCGAAGAGGCGCACGTTCTCGATTGCAATCACGGCCTGGTCGGCAAAGGTCGTGACCAACTCGATTTCACGGTCGCTGAATGGCCGAACAGTGGCGCGCTGAAGAGCAATAACGCCGATGGGGCGCCCCTCACGCATGAGTGGGACACCGAGCACAGTCCTGAAACCTGCCTTCTGCTGAATCTCAAAGTTCTTGTATTCGGGATCGGCCATCACGTCAGGAACGTGGATGGATTTACCCTCAAGGACCGTGCGCCCGATCACGCTCCCGCGTCCGGGCTCGTGCGGAACGCTTTTAAGATATTCGCTGATCTCGTTCGGAAATCCGTAGGTCGTAGCATAATAGTAGGTGGGTCCTTCCTTTCGCGTGACGGTGGCCATCTCCGCCTCGCAGAGCCGGGCGGCCGACTCGGTGAGTGTTTCGAGCACCGTTTGCAGGTCGAAAGCCGAACGGCTGATGACCTTGAGCACGTCAGCAGTCGCCGTTTGCTGCTGGAGCGCATGGCGGAGTTCGCTAAGCAGTCGCGTATTTTCGATGGCAATGACTGCCTGGGCGGCGAAGTTCGTCACCAACGCTACCTGCTTGTCGGTGAAGGGCCGCACTTCACGACGATAAATCGCAATAGCGCCAACATATTCCCCTTCTTTGAACATGGGCACAGCAATCAACGTACGAATACCTGCAATATTGGCCGACCCGACTGCCAGAGGGTGGCCGCCGCGATAGGCAGGATCTTCCCGAAGATCGTTCACATGAACAGGTGCACCTGAACGGATGGCCCGCGCCACAGGAACATCCCTGTCCAAGGAAACCATGGATCTCGCCTTCCATTGCTCGGTAAACTCCGCAGGTAGTGAACCGTAGAAGGAAACATTGTGCAGGTGGTCGCCTTCGCGCAGCCACAACGCACCATAACTGGCTTCACAGAGCTCTGTTGCCTTCGCCAGCATCGCCTCAAACACCGGCTGCAATTCACCAGGCGAACTTGAAATCACGCGCAGAACGTCGGATGTAGCCGTTTGCTGTGCTAGGGACTCACTCAAGTCATCCGTGCGCTGACGAAGTTCCTTGAACAGGCGGGTATTCTCGATGGCGATTACAGCTTGATCAGCAAATGCCTTGATGAGAGCGACGTGTTTTTCGCTGAACGTCGTCGACTCATGGTGGGCAACGCCGATCGCACCAATCACCCTGTCGTCCCGAACCATCGGAGCGAAAATGACAGCATCGAAACCAAATTCATGCGCAAATTTTCGCGTCAATACCGGCACGGCCGGATTGTCCCGAACCGGAGAAAACTGAACGACCTGCTTTGTTCGCATGGCCTCGCCACCCGCCGTACCGTGATCGAGCGGACGCGGATAGTAGTCCATCAGCTTCTCAAATCCGGCCTGGCCATCAACTGCCGGCATGTGAACCATTCCGTCCTGCAATAGCTGAATCGTTGCAAACCGGGTTCCGAACAAGCGCAGGAGATTTCGCACGATGGCGTCGAAAACGGGTTTTGTATCGGCCATCGATCCGCTCATCGATGCCAGGATTTCCGCGCCCGCTGTTTGTTGTTCCAACGCTTCCCGTAGTTCGCGCGTCAGCTGGTCGATGCGGTCCTGCTGAGTGGACAGACCATCGCTACGTGGAATTTTTCCAACAGCACGGCGCTTCGTCGCGATGCGCTTATGGCGCCGCGATTTGGCCGCTTTGGGCCGGACTCGCTCGCGTGGCTTCATTGCAGCCCCGATGAAACGCCCCGAAATATATCCTATTGCAGCATGGTTTTGGGGAGTTGGGAACTGTCGGTGTCCGAAAATCTGAGTGGAATCCCGACCACAAGAATGTCATGTCGCTCTTTCCGGAGGGATCGCAGACAGAATCGAACGCCTAAAGGCACACCCTGGGAGCTGTCAAAGCACTCGGATTTAGTCTTGTGTCAGCCATCGCAGCTTGAAATCCGCTATCGCCTGCTCGCGGCTCTCGGGTGCGCCTTTCCATTGCCTGAGGTTCTCGGAGATGATTTTCATCCCGGTCATCAAATGCTGGTTCAGGCTGGCATAGCTGGCAAGATCCTGGTTCACGCGTTCGCCTTCGCGGCGAAGCATGTCACGCACGGCCTGCAGCTCAAAAATGAGCCGGTCGATTTCCTCTGTCGATGCGTTGGCGACGCGAAGAATTAGCGCATCTTGGTCTTCGATGCCGCGGTCAGCGTCCGCCTGTACCTCGGCGCGTTGCTGACGTGGGAATCTCGAATCGCGCCCGAGAACGTCCCGAATCGCGCCCTCGATATTCGTCGTTGCCTGATCGATATCCGCGAGATTTTCCGGAATATAACGGCTCACGACACACCCCCCGGTTTTATGACCAAGCAACATAATTAGTACTGCATCGGCCCAAGGTTTTGATGGTACGGAGATATGGTTCTTACGCTTGTTGATCTCGGACAGATTCTGGCAAGGACGTGCGGAAATCTCGCCTGCCCCCGGATTTCAGATACTGCGCAGGGAGCTATATGATTTTGACTTGCTTGATGAGAGGGGCGTGATGACCGAAGTCCGCATCTATACAGCGCGTTACTGTCCCTATTGTGCTTCCGCGAAAGCATTGTTGAGGCGCAAGGGCATTATCTTCGCTGAGATCGATATCGGGGGGAATTGGGAGCGCCGGGACGAGATGATTGAAAAGTCCAACGGACGGGTGACCGTGCCACAAATTTTCGTCGGCCCGCTCCACGTCGGCGGCCATGATGAGCTTCACGCGCTCGAGCACGCGGGAAAACTTGACCTCCTGCTCAAAGACACGTCCTCCTTTTGAGCCCTATTCAGTGTGACCAAATAAATTGGACGGCAAAGGTCTATCTACCTATAAATCCTGCGCTTATGTTATTCATGTCCTGAGTGGGGGTCGCAAGAGCCAGCGTGACGTGAATGGGGGCTGCAGTCGGATTCATCGAAAAGTTTGGCCTGTGGTCAAACGACCAGAACCGTCTCGCCAAAGAAATTAAGGCACGGATCAAGAAAGACAAGCTCAAGCTTTTCCGCGTCGCATGGGCCGACCCGCACGGCGCTTCGCGCGCGAAGACGGTTACCGTTCCAGCTTTCTTGAGCGCGCTGGAAAACGGATACAACATTAACGTCGCTACGACGACACTCGACGCTTCTGGCGCCCGGACGTTTGCTTCGTTTACCCGCGGCGGCGGCATGGACCTCGATGAGATGACGGGGTCTCCAAACCTCATCATCGTCCCCGACCCCGCGACCTTCCGGGTCCTGCCCTGGGAGCCGGATGTGGGCTGGGTCCTGTGCGATGAATATTTTCTCTCGGGCAAGCCTTTTCATTTCTCGCCGCGCCGACTGCTCCGCAACCAACTTATCCGACTCGAAAAGCGCGGGATGGATAGCCTCATTGGTCTTGAGGTCGAATGGTATCTGCTCCGTCTTGCGGAAAATCATCTAACAGCGGAGCATATCGGCGCTCCAGGCGTTAAAGGCCGCGCGTTGCAAACATACCCGGTCGAACCTGGCTATTCCTATCATTCCGAAACCAATATGGACTTGATGCACGCGCCGCTTTCCGCGCTCGCAGATACATTGGGAAAGTTGGAGCTTCCGCTGCGCTCATTCGAGAATGAATGGGGTCCGGGACAGGTTGAGTGCACCTTTGCACCCCGGCGTGCGCTGGAGGCTGCTGACAATCTGGTGCTCTTCCGCACGGCAACGCGCCAGGTTTGCCGGCGGATGGGTTATTTCGCGACGTTCATGTGCCGTCCGGCGCTCAAGGGCTACTATTCGAGCGGTTGGCACCTGCATCAATCCCTGACAGATGCGAAAAGCGGCCGCAATCTGTTCATGCCAAAATCCCCGGGCGAGCAACTCTCTCCGACAGCCAAGAATTACCTGGGTGGATTGCTGGATCATGCGCTGGCGAGCGCGATTCTGAGTACCCCGACCATCAACGGCTACCGGCGTTTCCGCGTCAATTCGCTGGCGCCGGATCGGGTAACCTGGGGCGGTGACCACCGGGGGGTCATGTTCCGCGTCCTCGGCGGCCAGGGTGATACAGCGAGCCGGATTGAAAACCGGGCAGGCGAACCATCGGCCAATCCCTACCTTTACATCGCATCCCAGCTGATCACTGGTCTTGACGGCCTCGACAACAAGCTCGAACCGGGACCTCCTGATACTGATCCCTATACGTCGCAACATGCGATGCTGCCCAAAAGTCTCGCTGAAGCGCTCTCGGTCTTCGAAAAGGAGCCGCTATTTACGAAAGAGTTCGGCAAAACATTCATCGACTACTACGTCAGGATCAAACGCACTGAGCTGCAGCGTTACGAGACCTACATCAAGGAGCACGGCATCGACGCCGCAAGCGAAACCACAACGGATTGGGAACAGAACGAATATTTCGACTTCTTCTGACAGGCGATTTTTGCTTGTCTGCGAAGAGAAGGATGCCAGTCATGACGGTATTGGAGCGCATGCAAGGCCCAACGCGACTGAATAATACATCGCTTTATGACTGGGATGAGCTTGTGCGGGAGGATCGCGTTCACCGCCTGATCTATACCGATCCCGCAGTCTTCGATGCCGAAATGAATCATATCTTTGGAGGCACCTGGGTCTATCTTGCTCACGAGAGCCAGATCCCGAACCCGAATGATTTTGTCACGGGCAAACTCGGACTAAGGCCATTGATCATAACGCGCGACTCGGAGGGCGTTATTCGCGCGCTTTTCAATCGCTGCACCCACCGCGGCACGACGCTTTGTCGCTGGGCCAAAGGCAATACGCGTTCATTCCAATGCCCTTACCATGGCTGGAATTTTCTCAATACCGGCAAGCTGCGGGGCGTGCCCTGGCCTGAAGGATACGCCGAAAACCTTGTGCGCGATCCCAAATACAATCTCGCTCAGCTGCCGCGGGTCGAATCCTATCGCGGGTTCATCTTCGGCACGCTCAACGTGAGCGCCGCCCCCATTGAGAAACATCTTGGGCCCATTAAAAAGCCTATCGACGAATGGCTCGACCGCAATCCAGGCGGCAAGATTACAGTCTGTGAAGCCAATCGATTCAAATACAAAGGCAACTGGAAACTCGCTTACGACAATTCAGGCGATGGATATCACGTAATTTACTCGCATCAATCATTGCTCGAAACCGAGAACCGCTTCAAAGACGAGAACGCCGCCAAGGGCATGGCCTACTACAAGCGCGAACCTGATGAGCAGCCGATGTACATCCAATACATGGGCAATGGCCATCACTTCAAAGACAAACGCCCAAATTTGGAGAAACGTGCAGGCGGCCTGTGGGCTATTGAATCCCTCCATCCGGGCATGGAGCACGTCGCCGAAAAACTCCGGTCAAGACTCGGGGAACGGGCCGAGTCGATCCTTGATCTTGCGGGCTCGGAGCCGGTCAATATCAACGTCTTTCCAAATCTTTCGCTGCTGGGCAACCACATACAGGTATTCCAGCCGGTATCGTTCGAGGAAACTGACGCGATTTGGTACGGCACAAAGATTGACGACGTGGACGGCACGCTCGGAGCAGACGTATTGAAGGACATAAACGCGCTTCGCATGCGGACGCAGGAAGGTTTCCCCAACTTCGGCGAGGTCGATGACATCACCAATTTCGAACAAATCCAGCGCGGGCTTCGCTGTACGGAAGATGAATGGATCTACATGAACCGCGGTCTTGGCATACCCGGTCGTATCAGAACGCTGGACGATGGCACAATCAAAGGTCCGGCAACTGACGAACTGTTTATGCGCGAATATATCCGCGAGTGGAAACGTCTGATGAAAGCCGAACCGGATATCGCCATCCGGCGGGAGCCCTGACCATGACCATCCAAACCAATCATGACCCTTCGCGATTTTCTTATTACGTTACAGACGATTTTTACAGTGAGCTCGTCAATGACTTTTCTGATTGGGAGACGGAAGAGCGCACAATTTCAGATCCTGTCGAGCGCGATCGTTTTCGACGACTGGTGGAACGCGAAGCGCGCATCCTGGACAATCTGCTTTTTGAGGACTGGTTGAAGCTGTTTGCACCCGAGTGCGCATATTGGGTGCCTTCGACGCCGGAAGCAGGAGATCCGCGGCACGAGATCGCCGTGATGTTCGACGACCGGCGCCGGTTGGAAGACCGCGTCTTTCGCCTGCGCACCGGTTATGCCTGGTCTCAGGCCCCCTCCTCCCGCACGTCGCGCCTTGTTGCAAACGTTGAAGTCTTCGAGAGCCAGACACATGAGCAGCGGATGGTTCGTTCCAATTTTGTGATCAACGAATTCTGGGACAGCGAAATCCGTGTGCTTGCCGGCTGGACTGGCCACCGATTCCGCAGGATCGAGGGCACCTGGAAAATCTCAGCCAAGCAAGTGAATTTGCTCAATTGCGATCAATGCATCAGAAACCCGAGTATCATTTTGTAGATTCACGCTGGCGTCGTCATTGTGTCTGTCCGCCCTTGCTGGATCAACGGACCGGAATGGCCCGCTGCGCGCGCGCATGATGTTTTCGGTAGTATTGGTGCGATATTGGGGCATTCGAAACAAAGTACGGGTTTGGATTGCACCATCCACGATTGCCCGCCAGCACATTCGGCTGACATGCTTCGAACGACCGATATTGGCAATCCCAATACACGCCTTTGCCCATCCCGACCACCGCGCACCAAGGAGCTTCGTCGTAGTCCGCAGCCGCCGGCTGCAGACAAACCGTCAGAAAAGCAAGAGCGACCGCAGCGAAAATGATCCGGGTCATCTTCAACCTCCATGGCTGATTACTCGCACTAACACCGGTCACGGTATTGGCAGTCCCCACCGACGGGCGGCTCAAAGACGCCAGGATCCGCTTTGCGGGAGAGCGGACGTGGCGCAGACTTTGAGCGATGTCTGCTTTTGACTCAAAACGACATGTCCAAAAATTGACGCGGAATTAATAATGCGTGCCCGGCAACTTAAATTATGGTTCTGCCCGGTACGGTGAAACGGGCGCGTCCATGAAACATTTTCTCGCGTTTGTGTTCGTAACGGTTCAAATCTCTGCGTCGGCGTTTGGGCAGTCGGCATCCGACCCGGAAATCTCGGTCGGCGGAAAATTGCGCTGCGCGATGATCGCAATTCGGGTGCTGGGTGGCGTGGCTCATCCTGTCTGCAAATTCATTGCAGACAGGTTAGGCGTTTCCGTAGAGCCCGTCAGCTACAGCAATCCGGATGCTTATGCGCAGAGCTTTGGAAAGGGAGAGTGGGACGTAGCGATCGGACCAAGGGTTTTGGTGCCGGTGGAGAAAGCTGACATCACTTCGGATCTTTGGCTAATTCCTCTGATCTACGTTGCCGCGCCGGGACGCGAGTTCGCGGACGCCAGCCAAGTTGATCGGCCAGGCGTCAAGATAGGAACCATTCAGGGTAGTCCGTCGGATCGGTATTTAAGTCACAGCGTGAAGTCGGCCGAACTCGTGCGGATACCGCTGAGTGCGCACATCTCGGCCGACGTGGCAGACCTTTTAAGAAGCGGTAAAGCGGATGCGTTTGGGGCCGACTCCGGAGTGAGCTATCCAGCCGCTGACGCTCTCTCCGGAGCGAAGATTGTATCGGGGGCATTTAATACCGTGCGTGTTGCCGCAGCGCTCCCGAAAGGCAGATCGGCCTCGGCTCAGAGCAGGCTAGCGCAGCTTGTCGATGAAGCGAAACAAACGGGAGTCGTTCAAAAAGCAATCGAACAAGAGGGGCTCAAAGGCGTTCGTGTTGCCGAGTAACACGTTCCCGTAAATCGGCGGCGGTGAGCTGATCGCATGGGAAGGTGCAACGATAATACCGTCACACGCGCTCGCCGACGACTACTTTCAAGCCACTCGTCAAAAGCGATATAGTGCCTTCACCCTTAAAACGGGGAATGAAGCCATGACCGGCGGCACGGACATTTCGGTCCTCTATGAAGAGTTCACGGATGCACTGACCGAGGTTCTCGCGGAAAACTCAGTTGGACCGGCACGCCGTGGGCGTCTTGCCAGGGCGCGCGCTGCCGCCAAGAAACATCCCAAATACACCGAACATGAATACTTTCTCGCGGTCGAGACTGCATTCACGCGGTGGGAGCTCATTCAAAATACCGGTCGTTAGGACCGGCCTCGCAGTCAGCCCAGCAAGACAAGGTATGCAGAATAAGGCTGTCGTTGTCGGTGCGCTTGGTGTCATTGGGCGCTACATCGCCGAGAGGCTCATCGAGGAGCCCGATTGGCAGGTGGTAGGGCTGTCGCGACGCAAGGCGTTGGACGGGCAACGCTATCGGCATATCGCAGTCGATCTCCTTGACGCCGAAGACACGAAACACAAGCTCGCTGGGCTGACGGACGTCACACACATCTTCTACGCAGCATTCCAGGCTACGCCCGGAAGCGCATCGAATTTCGCATCCAATACGGGCCCAAATCGCGACATGTTGGTGAACTCGGTCACCGCCATAACTCGCGTCGCATCTCGTCTAAAACGAGTCGTGCTTGTCACTGGCACCAAATACTACGGCGTGCACCTCGGGCCGCTGAAGACGCCAATGCGGGAGACCGATCCCCGCCACAAGCCGCCCAACTATTACTTCGATCAGATTGACTGGCTCACGGCTTTCCAGCGAGAAAAGGAATGGGATTGGGTGGAACTACGCCCCCAGACGCTGTGTGGCTTCTCGCCAGGCTCGGCAATGAGCATTCTTCCGGCAATCGCGGTTTACGCTGCGATATCGAAAGAACTCGGTTTGCCGCTGCGCTTTCCGGGCAAACCTGGCGCCTACGACACGATCTACCAGGTGACTGAATCGACGCATTTTGCGAATGCGGCGTTGTGGGCTGCCACGGATCAGCGAAGCGGAAATCAAGCCTTCAACATTACCAACGGCGACTATTTCCGATGGCGGAACCTTTGGCCCGGAATCGCAGAGGTCTTCCAAATGTCGGTTGCAGATCCGCAAACAATTTCTCTCACGCAGCATATGGCCGATAAGGGTCCACTCTGGGAGGAAATGACCGCAAAGTACAAGCTCAAGCGCGTCCCCTATAGGAATCTCGTCGCTTGGCCATTTGCCGACTATGTTTTTGGCGCGGACTGGGACGTAATGTCGGACGTAACCAAGTCCCGACTTTACGGCTTCCACGATGTGGTCGATAGCGAGGCAATGTTCGCGCGCTTGCTCGGCCGTTTTCGTGAAGAGCGGATTGTTCCTTAACGTGAACGCGGTGAGAGCTGATTCCGACTTACCGCCAACGGACGGAGCCGGGGTCGTCCGTCGAAATTCATCAAGTTGGTCTAGTCCACCGGACGAACAACGGGCAGCGGGTGGCTGGCCAGTGCTTTGACCTCCGCCGGGCGCACCGACTTCAGCCTGCGGAGAAAGTTTGTTGCATCGTCGCCATAGGCACGCCAACTTATTCCAAACAAAAGCACACCGGATTCGCCACCCTTGCCTCGCAACGCCGCATAGCGATAGGCATTCCACTCGACGACATCTTCTCCCTTGGGATCTTGGGCGCTGAGAATGAAGTCAAGAATTATCTCGCCATTGTTTGGATTCCTGGAAGCGGCGAAATTGACGGTTGGATCGGTCGACTTGCGTTTGTTAAGCGTATTGACCTGTGCAGCCACCGCGCCGTTGACGTCGACCCCCCGTACGGTTGCTTCGATCAACACCATCCGCTGGAAACGTTCGCTCGTCTGACCCGGCGGCAAATATTCCTGCTTGTAGTAATGGGACGTCGGGTGCGAACTCCACGCCAACCGATAGCTTTCACCGTTGAATTCGATCAGGCCCGGAAGCGATAGACGATCGACCGCACCATCCCCGGCATTACCGGGCATGATATGAATAAAAAGCAGGCCGGCGCCGCCGAGAAGCGCGACGAACTCGCGGCGTCTCATTGCATCCCCCCAAGGCTCTGAACAAGGCATCGTACCCACTCCAGACTAGCACACTGAAAGCAGCCGGGACGGGTTCGGGTTTATGTGGTCGAGCGGCCAGCCGCTTGGGTCATTAGCGGACAAAACGTCGTGCCCGGGTCATGTCCGCTTTACCAAGAAAACATGTCTTTAGCGGACAAAACGCCGCGCCCCTGGCAGCTACATCCTTTCGGGTATCTATCAAACCAGCCCCGTGCCGCTAGTCTGGGCCCGCGTGTCAAGCTTCCCCCGCTTGTCGCAACGTGCGTCGGCCAACGCTGCCCCGCAGCACAACCGGCGCACGTTTCGTTTTTGACGGCAGCAGGAATCCGCCGCCAAACCTTGCGCGTGCACACCTCGATCCATTGGTCGTCGAACCGCATTCGATTTCCATCTGCGTATTCCAATCCACGCATCCCTACGAAACGCGCTACCTCTTCTGGCAATAGGCCAAAGCGCCGCTACGCCTTTTGGCAATAGCCCAAAGCGCGGTTGAAACGACCTGACTTATCTTCCTACCGTGCCGCTCCCGGCGACGAGTTTTTTGCAGTCTGACCGGCTGTGTGTGAGGAGAAAATCATGACTGACGTGTGTGAGATGCGTGAATTGACCGATACAGAACTGGACGGGGTGTACGGAGGATGTGGGCACCACGGATGGGGGCACCACGGACACGGATCGGGGCAGCTCGGTCATTTGCGGGGGCTTGGGCAACTCTCCCATCTGGGTGGGCTCGTCAGCCATTCGTTCAATACCGTCACGCAAACGATCGTACAGATTGGTATCGTAATCGGAGGCGGTAGCATCACACAAATTGCCTCAAATGTTGCCCATGTCTAATGTGCGCTGCTCGGCGCCGGCTTGGTGAAATATCTCACCGATCCTGACAACCACCTGCCCGCCGACGGCCTCGCTGCTTGACAGCTTGGCCGCGGCGAACGCCCCCGATACACGGCGCAACGTTCAGCGTTTGAGCCAAGAACGCAAACGCTTTCGCTCTTAGCGTGTCCGCGGACAATATGGGGTATCCTTACGAAAGCACTACCTCTTTTGGCGATAGCCCAAAGCGCCGTTGAAAAGACCTGACTTATCTTTCTACCGTGGAATGCCGGCGACGAGTTTTTTGCAGTCTGACCTGCTGTGTGTAAGGAGAAAATCATGACTAACACGTGTGAGATGCGTGAATTGGCCGATACGGAACTGGACGTGGTGTGTGGAGGGTTCTTAAACTTCAACAACTCGTTCAATACCTTGCTTCAGGGCAACCTGCAGATTGCCGTGGTTATCGGGGGCCGCGGTTTCGTCACACAACTTGGTGGAATTGTTGGCGCTATCGGCCACATCTAGTCAGGAAATCTGGTTACGGATGACGTCACACCTCCGACTGCGTTGCCAGTATGTGTGATGCACGGGCCCTTTCTCGTATCGGTCATTGCCAACTGACCGATCGCTGGGCGCGAAGCTGCCTGCCTTCAATCGTTTCACGATGGTTTTGGCTTCGTTGAAAGCAGAACAGCGGCAACTTGAGGCAAATTGGGAATGCAGTACCGCCGCTCCTGGCTCTATACGCTGGTCTAGTGGCGAAGGGGATTTGCATTCCCAAAAGGTTATCACTGTCCAGCTATCCGCTTTGAGAGTGCTCGCGTTGCGCAAATCGCGCTTATGGTTTCGATCCAGAATACGGAATTTGTTTTGATGGCGCGCTGCCACCCGTACAGCGTCGGCCAGCTTTGAACTGTCCGAGGACAAAAGGGGTATCCCTGCCGGGTCGGTATGGAAGCGCACTACCTATATTGGACAATGGCCCAAAGCGCCGTTGATTAGAGCTGACTCCCCTGCCTACCGTTTGAACGCAGGGGTTGCCGACACTCAGCGGCACCTTTTTTGCAGCGTGACACACGTGTAAGGAGGATATGATGACTCAAATTCGCGAATTGACCGATAGGGAACTGGACGCAGTGTGCGGAGGGTTCCTAAACTTCCACCACTCGTTCAATACCGTCAATCAGAGCAACACGCAGGTTGCTCTGCAGCTCGGCAGCGGCAACATCAGCGTCGGTGGCGCCAGCATCATCCAAGCTGCCTCCAACGTTGCCGTTATCTAATCCGAATCACTGACGGATGCCCGCACCCTCACCGACTAAGGAGGGTGCGGGCATCCGACGCGGTCTGCGCTCGGAAGACACAGCAAATTGGTGTCGGGTGCACGGGAAACCAAATCACCGTCGTCACCGACAAACGAGATTGAACCGGTCGTTCTCGTTCTAAACGACCTCGTCTCCAGGTGTATAGCGTGCCATCGCAGCTTTTGTTGTTCCGACAGGAAGTAATCGATTTTCAGCAGCACAATCGGCAGTGGGGCCAGGTCGCGCTGCTTCAGCCGCTATCGACCAAAATCATAATCTGGTTCATTGCGGCGGCCGTTTCGCTTTTCGTCGCTTTCCTGTTTTTTGGACAATACGCTCGAAAGGAGACGGTGATCGGCTATCTAACGCCAGCTGCCGGTACTGCAAAGATATTCGCGCCTCGACAGGGCACGTTTAAAGAGATCTATGTGAAGGAGGGACAACAGGTTGAAAAAGATCAACCCCTTTTGGCGGTCGAAACGAGCCAGATCGCGGCAAACGGTGAGGACATCAATGTCAGCATGTTGGCCGCTCTTGAGGCCCAGCGAAATCTGCTGACAAACCAGATCGCGGCAGAGCAGGAGCGCATGAAATCCGAGCGCGCGCGCCTGACTGCTTTGACTGGCGGCCTTATGATCGAGATATCTGAGCTTCAGGCCCAGATCGAAAGTCAGAAAGAAGCAGTTCGGGTTTCGAGGGACATCGTCTCATCCGTGACCGAGCTGAAAGCCAAGGGGTTGATCTCAGCGCTGGAATACGCGCAGCGAGAACTTGCGGCTCTCGGACAAAAACAGAAGTCAAATTCTTTGAACCAGGAGCTCGCCGCCCGGCAAAACCAGCTTACTGAGACCCGCTATTCTCTCGAACAACTTCCAACGGTCATGGCAGGCAAAATCCAGAGCCTGCGCAGTGAGCTCTCCACGACCGAGCAGCGCGTAACCGAGATCAGCGGCCGCCGCGCCTACGTGATCCGAGCTCCAGATGCCGGACGCATCTCGACTTTACAAGCAACCGTTGGTCAGTTTGCGGACCCGCGGCGTCCGCAGATGGAAATCATCCCAAACAACAGCGCCTTGCAGGCTGAGCTGTTTATTCCGACGAGAGGTATCGGCTTCGTGAAGCCCGGACAGGAAGTCAGAATCCTTTACGAGGCGTTTCCACATCAGCAGTTCGGCACATATGGCGGCCGAATCAACGAGATCTCGCAGACCATTCTGAGCCGGTCCGACGCCTCCGGACCCATCGAGCTCAAGGAACCCGCTTACAGGGTCATCGTGGCGCTCGACCGGCCGGATATCGACGCCTACGGCAAACGCATCCCGCTCCAGCCAGGTATGCTCCTAAACGCGGATATCATTCTCGAGAAGCGTTCGCTTTTGAGGTGGTTCCTCGGGCCGCTGCTCAGTGTGAGGATGTAATCATGGCGCGCCTGTTGAATTTCAGTGGCTTGGGCCACCTCCCGGTTATCCGGCAAACCGAAGCAGCTGAATGCGGCCTCGCCTGCCTGGCCATGATCAGCTCGTATCACGGGCACCGCATCGACCTGAACACGCTCCGGCGTCGCCATCCGATATCGCTGCAAGGCGTGACACTCAGGGCCATGATTCAGGTGGCGAACCAGATGCAGCTCGCCTGCCGACCGGTACGCTTCGAACTTGACCACCTCAGGCAGCTGAACCTGCCTACGATCGTGCATTGGGACATGAACCATTTCGTGGTCCTGAAGTCCGTCACGAAACGAGGAATCGTGGTTCATGACCCTGCTTCAGGCGAGAGGTCCTTTCCAATTGCCGAGGCCTCGAAGCATCTGACCGGAGTTGCGGTCGAGCTTTCTCCCGCGGAGGACTTTCTCCCCAAGGACGAAAGAGCACGGCTCCCGTTTTCGACCTTCTGGACGCAGCTGCGCGGCAACACATACGTGCTCGCCCATATTTTGATTCTTTCCATTGTGCTCGAAGCCTTTGTTATTGCCAGTCCTTTGTACCTGCAACTCACGATCGATGATGTTATCACCAGGGGGGATGCCGATCTTCTGATCGTACTGGCTCTCGGCTTTGGCCTGCTCACCGTCATCAAAGTTGCCTCGACCGCTATGCGCTCATTGATCATCGTGGTTGTGCAGAATGTCTTGCACTTTCAAATCGGCGCCCGTCTGTTCCACCATTTGATCCGGCTGCCGCTTACATATTTCGAAAAACGGCACATCGGCGACATCCTCTCGCGTTTCACCTCCATTGAGCCAATTCGAAGTGCGCTTGCCGAAGGCATGATCGCGGCTGTAATCGACGGCCTGATGGCCATCGCGACTCTGACAATGATTTTCATCTACAGCACCCAGCTCGCGCTCGTCGTGCTGGCGGCCTTTTTCCTCTACGCGATCGTGCGTCTCGCGCTCTACCGAGTGTTGCGAGAGCGCAGCCTGGCCGTGATTGAGACCAAGGCCCACGAAAACTCAATCTTCATCGAGACTATGCGGGCGGTTCAAGGCCTGAAGATCTTCAACCGCGAGAGCGACCGCGAGACCCAGTGGCTCAATCGCTACGCTGATGTGGTAAGCGCCAATGTCCGCCTCGGTCGCACCAGGATTACATTCACAAGCATCAACGACTGCCTTTTCGGGCTGGAGAACATCATCACGATCTATCTCGCCGCCCGGCTGGCGCTGGGCCACAGCCTGACCATTGGGATGATCTTCGCCTTCATCAGCTACAAACAGCACTTTATCGAAAAGGCCGTCCAGCTGGTCGAAAAGGCGCTCGACTTCCGTATTCTCGAACTGCACCTCGAGCGCCTGGCTGATATCGCCCTGAGCCCGCTCGAGCCTGGCCATGAACAGCCCTTGTCCTACACGCGGCAGATCCAGGGCCGGATCGAGCTTCGAAACGTGTCCTTCCAATATGCCGAAACGGAGCCCTATGTTCTTGAAGATATCAGCTGCGTCATCGAACCGGGGGAATTCGTCACCATTACGGGTCCATCCGGTGGGGGCAAGACTACCCTCGTCAAGATCATGCTTGGGTTGTTGGAGCCGACAAAAGGGCAGGTGCTGGTCGATGGTTGCCCGCTCTCAACGATTGGACCCAGAGCTTTTCGCGAGCACGTTGCGGCGGTGATGCAGGAGGATCAACTCCTCTCGGGCTCGATTGCCGATAACATCTGCTATTTCGATCCGTCCTTTGATCAGGAGCGAATGATCGAGTGCGCGCGCTTGGCGGCGATTCATGAAGAGATCATGGCAATGCCAATGACATACAACAGCCTGATCGGGGATATGGGTAGCTCGCTATCAGGCGGACAAAAGCAACGAGTAATGCTCGCGCGAGCACTCTATCGACAGCCGCGAATCCTGTTTCTGGACGAGAGCACAGCACATCTGGACGTTGACAACGAGAAACACATCAACGATAGCCTCAATCATCTCCAAATGACGCGTATAAGCGTGGCTCACCGGCCAGAAGCAAGCAGTGGCGCACACCGAATTTTGCGTATTGCAAGAGGCCTGGCAGGGGATGTGCACCGATCCTCACTGCATGCTCAGTCCGCCGCCTCGCTCACCACCAGGGCAACGACCCTGGCGAGCTGGGCAGCGCGCGATCCGGGTGAAGGGCGGTCCGACCTGGCGCTCCATATTCAACCGTAGCCCTTATAATAATACCAACACGACCGAGATTGTTGCCGGGTGTACCTCGAAAGCGGTAATACGCAGTTGATTAAATATACTGTAATAAACAATGTCTAATTTTGATCCGGGGGAGGCATGGGACGTCGTGTAATTGCGTGTTGTAAGGCGGCGTCATGTCACAACCTGTTGGCAAGCCCTTTGTCTCAATCGGCAAGCCCTTCGTCGTAATCATAGATTCCAAAAATCTAAGACGCGCGAGCATAACAAGTCTTCTCGAACCATGGGCCAAATCTGAAAATCTGCGGCTCACATCATTTACCCCCGCTCAGGCGCGCGAAGCACTTCAGGCAGACACGAACTTTCGGATGCTGATCTTCAGTATCGGCGGCGAGTCGATCGCAGCGCAGGAGAATCTGCAACAGCTTAAAGTGCTGCGTGCGCTCGCAACGAATGCGCCTTTGGTCATCATGTCCGACAGAGAAGATGCTCAAGACATCGCCACTGCATTCAGCACTGAAGCGCAGGGCTTTATCCATGGCGGGATCACCTCCTCGCTCGCATATCAAGCACTATCCTTCATCCTGAATGGCGGCTCATATTTCCCGACATCCGCCGTGCATCACCTTCAGGCGCGGCTAGAACAAGCGCAGAATAGCCCTCCTGATGGCTCCGAATCCGAATCCAGAAACAACGGGAACGGGGCAAACGGTTCTGGCGCGGCACATTCCGGAGACGATTTGGGATGTCGGCCCGCAACCCTGACAGTGCGCCAACGCGAGGTTCTTGCGCACGTCCGCCTGGGAGAGTCTAACAAGGTGATTGCGCGCCACCTTGGCATGAGTGAGGGAACTGTGAAAGTTCATATCCGCCAAATGATGCGAAAATTTCACGTATCCAACAGAACGCAATTGGCCCTCGACTGGGCTCTGGCCACCGAGTGTTATTCAACAGTCGATAACAATTTGCTGGACGCAGGATCGGTAAAGCAGAACGGTGGTACGTCTTTCGCGGCCTTATCGTCCACACGTCAACAGACCCCGGCTTTGATCGGTCCTGCTTCACGGCCGCGCGTCACCGGAAAACATTGACCAGTCCGAGTTCTGCGCCGAATGCTCGATACTCTTCCTAGGCCATTTTTGGAATTGAGTATCTCCACATACCCCGCAAGTCCCTACCCGCATACCCCGCAGGTCCCTCCCCGCGCGCCTTCTGTATCAAACTGACGACTCGTTGGTACGCGAGGGCAGCCACACGACTGCAAAGAAATACGATTGGCTGTTCTCAAGCGCCGAGCTTTGGAGTCTCTTTGGAACCTAAACCCGAACAGCATTAGTCAGCAGCACGTTTGCTCCAAAAATTCAGATTCAATTGCAACGAGTTAGGTGGTGGGCGCAACAGGGCTCGAACCTGTGACCCGCTGATTAAGAGTCAGAACGTCCCCCCTACCCCCACTGTCGTCGGCGGTCGGGCGATCCCCAATAATAGAGTGAAGTGGCTAGACGGCCAGCTAGCAGACATTTCGCAGCGTAATCGCCATGTCCGCTTTGCCCACAGACATGTGTAGCGCAACTAGGGATGTCCGCTTTGTGCCAGAAGCAGAAATGCATAGAAGGAAAAGCCGAGGCTTTCCAAAAGCAAAGAACCCGGCCCAAGCGGTCGGGTTCTTGCTCTCGTGTGTCAACTAAAAGCAAATCAATCGTAGTGATAGTGCCGGTTCTTCTTAATGACCACGACCTTGGCATTGTGATTGCGCCAATCACTGTGATTGCGCCATCCATAGTGATGGCCGCGTGTCCACCCGCGATGAAGGCCGCGATCGTGATCGCCGTCTCTCGTGACAACCACTGTTCGATCCTGCGCATTGGCGGTTACGGCTGGTAGCGCAACTGCGACCACGCCTAAAGCAGTTAAGGTGATAAGAAATGTGCGCACGTGTATCCTCCCAAATCGGTGTTGACCTCTCACAATTAACGGACGAGCAGACGCGAAGTTCCAAACCTTTTTCTGATGCTTTACTAAGGAAGGGTCGCTCCAGCGACCGTAGCGATGTCCGCTTTGTGCCAAAAGCAGACATTGCGCCCGCTTGGTTTGAAATGAAAAGAGCCGCCAACTGAAGGCTAGCTAGCCCGTCGAATTATACGATCCGCAGTTTGTGCAGCGGATCAGGACCCCGTGAACTTGGCCCTCGTCGGCGTGCAACAGGATGGTGGCGCAACGGCCGCAGGTGTAGTCCACGGAGTGCTCGCTCGCTATTAGCACGGGCGGGGCTTCCAAAACGACACCGATTGCGGGCGCGGTGGCTACTTGAAGAGCGATCTTAGGACTGGTCATGATGCACTCCCTCTACAGGCGGGAGTGCTACCGAACTCTGAGCCACGAAGGCGGGGAGAGGGTGATCGCCTACGCTAACAAACAGCATCGACGTATCGCCGATGCCAAAGACTTTTAATGCTTGCTCATAAAGGCGGGCGGGATCGCGCTCGCCATTTTTGGCGAAGCCAATGATCCGATCCGCGACAATCGCAGGCGCGGCAGAGCCGAAATTTTGAAGTGATTTGCAGGCATTGTCGAAAGCCTCGCCCATAGCCAAGGTCGCGGCGTCGTCGAACCAGACGTTTTTGATCATACCCATAGGAACTCCCGAACAGTACGAGCGGGAGCGCAGACGCGTCTCTCAGTCGCCGAAGGCTCGAAGCCCCGTTTCGGTGATAGAACTAGCCTGTCCCACTAACGGCGAAGTGTCTGAGCAAAACAGACCACCTGTGGACAAGGCGCTAAAGTGGCGACTAGACCGTTTGGACGTTCACTCAAATTAACTTGTCAAATTAGGCCCCTTGGATTTCAATACGGGCCATTAGTCTACTAATGACGTCGTTTCTAGGCATTTGGTCGGACCGACCAAAAAACTTTTGATTTATCGGTTGTGAGCGTGTGGGGCGCTGGCAGAGCGTAACGGCCATGGCAAAGAAAGCGAAGAAAGTTCCATTCGACCCGAAGGTGTTTCTCGCCACCGTAAATGGCGGTCGGAGCATCTCCAACTATCGGGAGGGCAAAACGGTCTTCTCGCAGGGTAAACCTGCGGATGCGGTGTTCTATATCCAAAAAGGCAAGGTCAAAATCACCGTTGTCTCGGAGCAGGGCAAGGAAGCCGTCGTCGCGGTCCTGGGGCCGGACGAATTCTGCGGAGAAGGATGCCTGAACGGGCAGCCGGTGCGCTTGGCGACCGCGACGGCAATGACGGAATGCGAGATCATGCGGCTGGAGAAAGCAACTATGATCAGCGTCCTCCATGAGGAGCCAGCTTTTTCCGAGATGTTTGTCACGCATCTCTTGGCGCGCACTCTCCGGGTTGAAGCGGATTTGGTCGACCAATTATTCAATTCAAGCGAGAAGCGCTTGGCACGGGCCCTTCTTTTACTGGCTAATTTTGGCAAGGACGGTCGACCCGAGCCGATCATCGCCAAGGTCAGTCAAGAGACGCTCGCCGAGATGATCGGTACGACGCGCTCCCGCGTGAGCTATTTTATGAACAAATTTCGAAAACTGGGCTTGATTGATTACAACGGCCAAATCGAAATCCACACCTCATTGCTGAATGTGGTTTTGCACGAGGAACCGCACATCAACAGTTGAGCAAGGCCAAGTGCCTTGACTGCAAATGTCCGCTTTGGGTCAAAAGCAGACATGTGCATTGCAACTCGGCATGTCCGTGCCAATAGCGGACGTTAGCCACACGTGTCATAGCGCGACCCGTGAGCACGCGATGGCTGATTTCAAAGCAAGATGGTGCCCGACGAAAATTAGACCATAGGCCAACGCCACCTTATGGCGGCCAACATGTCGTCACGCGGCCTTGTAGTTGTGGGTATTATACCGTTTGGCGCTGACCGCTTCTGGGTTGCGAATTTTGTGGGCCAACACGCGGCTATTGACGATCTTGATGCCTAACGCAGAAGCAATTTCGGTCGTGCCTTTGCCCTGCACAAGCAGGCCGTAGATTTTACGCGACAGCGTCCCGTCTTTCGGGATCATCCAACCATGTTCGTCTCGCAGTAATCGTTTTGTGCCCAATTTTCCCCTCCTTCAATGGCTTGGAAGCGTGACTGAGCTTTTATGGGCCGGCCTCACTTATGTGGGGTGTCCAGCACCATTAGGCCACCATCGAATGAAAGGCGGTAACAGCACTGCCGGCTCGGCCCATGTCCGCTTTGGGTCAAAAGCAGACATGTGCGGTGCAACAGCCGATGTCCGCTTTACATCCAGAAGCGGACATGTGCACCGCAATAGTGCATGTCCGCTTTGTGCCAATAGCGAACATTGCGCCGCTTATTCGATCACCGCATCGACGCGGGCGAAGGCGCTGCAGGCTGGCAAGGACGCGCTCGAGAGCTGTGACTTCGAGACGATGCGGAGGAAAGAACGGCCGAGGCCGTAGCTTAAGACACACAATATCATTTCAGGCCTAGGGAACGGTCACCATCCCAGCGGAGTTGTTCTTGTGTGGATCGCGCGGACTTCTACGCCTCATCCCGTCTTTACCCAAGGAGGAGTTCTCGCGCGGTCCCAACTCGAAGGACCATGGCGATGCCGCGAACGATCACACTAGCCGAGAGAAGACGCGCGTACGCCACGCTCGTTGTCGGGTACGGCGTCGCCGCCGCCGTGCTGTCCACCGGCGTCGTCCTGTGGCTGACGATCCAGGCTGTTCACTTCTTATGAAATTCTGGCGGGATGGTGCGGCGCGAACGCTGCACTGCGGCCTCATGCGTCGACTCTTTCGATCAGGGTTGAGTTGCTGTCGTCGGCGCGCGAGCTGTTCATGAGCAACACCTCGTTGCTCGGTGAGTGTGAATTCGATAGCGATTTTGTCGGTCTACGGTTTTTGGAATTGATCAAGGGCCGACGAGTTGTTCCACCCCCAAGGGTGTCAAATTAACGATGCGTCATGATCGGAACGCACAGAAGCCTCACGTGTTGCCAATATAAGACCCGTTTTAGAAGGAATTAGAAGGAGGTCAGTATGCATAGTAGGGAGAAAGAATATAAC
>DASYSQ010000313.1:0-2730 GCA_036003145.1 Pseudolabrys sp. | reverse complement strand
CCCTTTTCCAGATCGTATTCCGGCTTGTAGCCGAGCTCGTCGCGTGCGCGGGAGATGTCATAGACGCCGGTTGCGGGATACGCGAACCCGTAGAAGTTCAGCCCGCCGCCGATTTCCATCTTCGCGCCCGGTATGTGCTTCTTGATGACGCGCTCGAAGTCGCGGAGCGTCACGCCGACGCCCGTGCCGATGTTGTAGACGCGGCTCTTCACATTGTCGGCGGTGGTCGCGAGATAGATCCCCAGCGCCGAGTCCTTGTTGTAGATGAAGTCGTCCTTGTCATCGCCGCCCTGCTTCAGTTCGAACGGCAGACCGTTCGCCGGGTTCTCGACGATGCGGCTCATCACCGCCATGGGCCCGTGACGGGCGGTCTTGCCGGGGCCGTAAGTCGAGGCAAAACGCAGCGACACGGTCTCGATGCCCATGTTGTCGTTGTAATAGGTGCAGACGTTCTCGCCCATGAATTTCGCCGAATCGTAGATGCGCTTGGGCTTCGCCGGCAGATCCTCGGGCATCGGCTTCCAGGTCGGCGAGCCGTATTCGCCGGTGACCGGGCCGTAGACGCCCTTGGCGCTGGTGAACACCACGCGCCTGACGTCGAGCGCCCGCGCAGCCTCCAGGATGTTGACCAGCCCCAGCACGTTGACCTGGATGCTGAGCGCCGGGTTCGCGGCCGAGACCGCGCCCACGAACGCAGCCGAGTGCACGATATGCGTCACCTTGTGCTTCTTGATGGCTTGCAGGACGCGCGGCATGTCGAGCACGTCGCCGAGCTCGATGTCGACCTTGTCGACAATGTCGCCGATCAGGCTCTCGTCACGGTGACGCGCAAAGATCACCGGCCGGTGACCCTCCTTGACGAACTTGCGACTGGCTTCGGCGCCGATGACGCCCATTCCACCGGTGATCAAGACTTTCATGTTGTGCTCAGTCAATTTTTGCGCCGACGGCGCTGACCAACGCGCTCCAGTGCTTCAGATCGCTTTGAATCAGCTTGCCAAACTCCTGCGGCGAGAGATCGACACGCTCGAAGCTGTTGGTCTTGAAGAATTGCTTGGTCTCAGGATGGTCCAATGCCTTCGAGACGTCAGCCTGGATCTTCGCAAGCAGCGCGGGGGGCATCTTCGCCGGCCCCCAAAGACCGAACCACACGGACGTGTTGAAGCCAGGCACGGTCTCGGCAACCGTCGGCAGGTCCGGCAATGCCGGAACCCGCTTTTCCGTCGCCGCCGCCAGCAACCTCACCTTTCCGGCCTTCGCATGCTCCTCGACGCTGGAAAGGTTGAGAAACATCAACGACACCTCGTTGCCCAGCAGCCCGTTCAGCGCCGGCGCCGCTCCGCGATACGGCACGTGCTGCATCTGCATTCCAGTGCGCTGCTTAAGGTCCTCCATGCTGAGATGGGCATAGGTACCTGTGCCGAAAGAGCCGTAGCTCAGTTTGCCCGGATTGGCCTTGGCGTAGGCTACAAGTTCCGACACGGTCTTCGCCGGCAGCGAAGGATGCACGATCAACATCGGCGTCCCGCGACAAAGCACCGATATCGGCGTGAAGCCATCGGGGTCGTAGATCAGTTTGGAGAACAGCGCGGGATTGGCGGTGAAAGTCGAATCGGGCGCAACAAGAAGGGTCAATCCGTCGGCCGGAGACCGCTCAACGGCTTGAGCGCCAACCCCATAATTTCCGCCCGGCCGATTTTCAACAACAACCGTTTGGCCCCACGTTTCCTGCAAGCGCTGCCCGACGATGCGAGCCATGACGTCGGTCACGCCACCGGCCGGAACCGGAACGATCAGTTTGACGGGAGCACTCGGGTAGTTCTGCGCCGCAGCGCTCGCCGCCAAGGCGGCAAACGCAAGGCACACTGCCATTCTTATGAAACCGATCATTCTGCGTCCTCCCGAAATTATCTCGCGCTGTGCGTGCCCGTAACAGGGTTTCCGATTCCCAGCGGCTTCGCATCGACAAGCACAAACGCAACCCGGGCACGCCGGCCGCTGCGGTTCGCCCAGGCGTGATTGGTGCCGCGCTGGATCATGATGTCGCCGGCCTTCAGCTTGACCGACGAGTCGTCCATGTCCATCTCGATTTCGCCTTCCATGACGATGACGTAATCGATGGTCTCGGTGCGGTGCATGTGCGGCTGATTGCCCGGAGGAAAATCGATCACCGCAAAGCGTGTGCCGCTCGGGGGCGGCGCCGTTCCGATGATCCGGGCGCCCATATCCTCAGGCTTTTCGCCGATCGGGATCTCCGCCGGCGCACCAGCGGTGCACCACATCAGTGTCGAGACCTGGCCGGGCTGAGGATATTTCGCATTGGTCGCGGGCCCGTCGATCAAGACCTGCGCGACCTGGGCCTCGTCATGTCCGGTCACGACGCGGCGGATCGGCGGGTAGCCCGTCTGCATCATTATTCTCCTCCCACACGGCCGGCGCCGCGGCATATGTTAATTAACTCGACAGTTAACTGGCGACGCTGCGCACTGTCAACCGCGCGGCATCGTTGCTTTGGTGCCGCGTTGAAGGCATGATCGTTGCATGAAATCCCGCAAATCCGCGAAGATTCCGCAGAAGCGGAATGCAGACGCCACCCGAGCGAAGATTCTGCGGGCTGCCCTCAGCGAGTTCAGTGAACAGGGATTGCCCGCGGCCAGCACGGACGCCATCGCCGAACGCTGTGGCGTCAACAAGCGGATGATCTACTACTACTTCGGCAGCAAGGAAGGC
>DASYSQ010000312.1:0-5870 GCA_036003145.1 Pseudolabrys sp. | reverse complement strand
GACGAAGCGGGTTGGCCAGGCTTGCGACGAGGGCGCTTGCGCGCAGACGGTGTGGCTGCCGAAGGCGGGAGCGAGTGCGAAGGCCGCCGATTTCTGAATGAGGTGACGGCGGCTGATCATGACGATTTTTTCCGGCGGGGCCGACCTGGCATTTCGCGCGGTCCGCGCGCGTGGAAATCCCCTTTGGGCCCGGGGGGATTGCCGATGCCGCGGCCGATCGGACAAGAATTGGTAAAGGCAACATGCGCGCCGCCGGGCGTGACCCCGGGCGCAGCAAAAAAAGCCCGGCAACATGGCGGGGTGATAGTCACGGCTCGACCTCCCTCTCGCCGCCCCGTTGACCGGCGCGACGGCGCGCGCATCTCAAGGCGCGTCTGTTTGAGGAGAGGCTACTGCTGCGCGCTGTGAGCTACAACCGGCGAAATCATGGCTCAAGTCGCCGTCTTGGTTCGGCAATGCGGGGGAGCCGGACGCTAGCGCGGCTGCCCGGTCGCAACCGGCGGAAGATCGGCGTCGCTGTTGACCGTTTTTTTACCCACATGCTCGCCGCCATTGAGCAGGAATACGGCGAGAGCGACAGCGATCAATGCGCCGAGGAGGGCGCCCAGCTTGCCGTTCCGTGCCCTGTTGTCAGTCATCGTCACCTCCGCTAATCCGACTCATCGGGCCAACGCGTCCATTGGATCTAGGTTCCTGCTCGGCGGGCAGCGGCGGGAACTGCGGCGGCCTTGTGGCGGCCTATGCAACCGACTACCAAAAGTGGATAGGCCCGAGTATTCCCAGCGGTTGAACGGATGTAGCGATGAACGCTCCGCCAAAGAAATCGAAGCTGATCAAAGGTGCGACCGACGATTGGGAGGTCGTTATCGGCATGGAGATCCATGCACAGGTGACGTCGCAGTCGAAATTGTTTTCCGGTGCTTCGACTGCGTTCGGTGGAGAGCCCAATTCGCATGTGTCGCTTGTAGATGCGGCCATGCCAGGCATGTTGCCGGTGATCAACGAGGCATGCGTCAGGCAGGCGGTCCGAACCGGTCTGGGATTGAAGGCGCAGATCAATTTGAAGTCGGTGTTCGACCGCAAGAACTATTTCTATCCCGATCTGCCGCAGGGTTATCAGATCAGCCAGTACAAGTCGCCCGTCGTCGGGGAAGGCGAGGTCGTGCTCGATATGCCCGACGGCGATACGGTGACCGTCGGCATCGAGCGCCTGCATCTGGAACAAGACGCCGGCAAATCACTGCACGACCGACATCCCACCATGTCCTTGGTCGATCTGAATCGCGCCGGCGTGGCGCTCATGGAGATTGTCTCGAAGCCCGATCTGCGATCCTCCGAGGAGGCCAAGGCCTATGTCGCCAAGCTGCGAACCATCCTGCGCTATCTCGGCACCTGCGATGGCGACATGGAGAAGGGCAATTTGCGCGCCGACGTGAACGTGTCGGTGCACAAGCCCGGCACCCCGCTCGGCATCCGCTGCGAGATCAAGAACGTCAACTCGATCCGCTTCATCGGTCAGGCCATCGAGCATGAGGCGCGCCGCCAGATCGAAATCCTGGAGGATGGCGGCGCGATCGAGCAGGAGACGCGGCTGTTCGATCCGGGCAAAGGCGAGACCCGCTCCATGCGCTCCAAGGAGGAGGCGCACGACTATCGGTATTTTCCCGATCCCGATCTTTTGCCGCTCGAGCTCACCGCCGCCTATGTCGACGACCTCAAGTCACATCTGCCGGAACTGCCGGACGAGAAGAAGGCGCGGTTTACCCGCGACTACGGCCTCTCGACATATGACGCCAACGTTCTGGTGGGCGAACGCGAAACCGCAGATTTCTTCGAGGCGGTCGCCAAAAAAGCCGACGGGAGCGGCCGCGATGCCAAGGCTGCCGCCAATTGGGTCATCAACGAGCTCGCCGGGCGCCTCAACAAAGAGGGCAGGGACATCGCCGGCTCGCCCGTTTCGGCTTCGCAGCTTGGTGGGATCCTCGATCTGATCGCCGCGGGCACGATTTCGGGCAAGATTGCCAAGGACTTGTTCGAAATCTGCTGGAGCGAAGGCGGTGATCCCCATGCGATCGTCGAAGCGCGCGGCCTCAAACAGGTCACCGACCTGGCGGCGATCGAGAAAGTGGTCGACGACATTGTCGCCGGCAATCCCGACAAGGTCGAGCAGGCCAGAGTGAAGCCGGCGCTGATCGGCTGGTTCGTCGGTCAGGTGATGAAGGCTTCCGCCGGCAAGGCCAACCCGCAGACGGTCAACGAATTGCTCAGGCGCAAGCTCGGCGTCTGATGACGACGACGGCGCAGCCGGTGACGAAAGAGGAAAACCGGACGCGCGAATTGCCGTTCTCCATCCTTCGTCCGCCGTCCCCTGTCGTGCCTTCGGCGAATCACTCGTCGCCGATTCGCTCGATTCGTGATGGATTCGATGTCCGAGAGCGTGCTTGCAAGCCTCTTGACTGAATTTTTTTTGCACAAGTCGTTCGGTATGCTTAACGCACCGTTGCGGCGACTTTCGCAATCGCACGCGCCGCACGAGCGCGGCGCGCCGCATGCTGTCCTGAAAACTCGGATGCGATGAAAACCCATATGTCATCGGTATTTTTCAGCAGTCGCGAAGACGCGCGCGCGATGTTGCTCAATCGCATTGTGCTTTGTCTTGCGCGCGTTGCACGTGTTCGCCGAAGCGCAACATCTGGTATCGGTTCGAGCGCCAAAGCCACGCAATGTGCAAAAACACTGGTTTTTTTGTCGCGCTGTAGTAATCCGGTGACAGTGTTCGCGATCCCCGCGGGCACTGGACGATATCGCCACTCACTCATTGGCTAGGAGGGCAGCATGGCGAAGAAGCGAAAGACGAAGACGAAGTCAGCGGCGAAAAAGGGCGCGAAGAAGACCAAGCGCCGGAAGAAGAAGTAAGCACGCGCTGCTTCACAGTCTTCGACTTCGAACGACGTCGATGACTGCGTCAAACGGGCCGGCGCGAGTCGAAGAGCGGTGAGCGCATCGCGATCGTGCTTCGACACCGCCGGCCTCGATCGACGACAGAGGGCGTCGGCGAGACAAGGGTTCGAGCTTCGCCAGTCCGCGTATCGCGGGGAAGGTGAAGAAGAGGGAACGGTGATCACCGTACCTCGCCACGGCAGAGCAATCTGTCGGAGGATCGAAGCCCGGCCTCTCGCCGACGCCCTCGGTATTTCTGGTGAATGGGCAGCGCTTGCGCCGAAGCCAGCGGCTCCCGTCATTCGCCCGTGATTGCCCGCCGCCTCAAGCACCGTTCGCGCCAGGCTTGGCTATTGTTGCGGTGCAATCTTCCCTCTGCCTCGGGGCAGAACGCTTCTCCATCCAGGCCACCGTCGTTGGTTGCGGTTTTTCCCGAGCAGCCCTAGAGGGTCTTCCATTCCGCCGTCCTTCAGGAGCCTCGAATGGCTCGTGTCGCCAACAAACCGATCGGAAAGAACGCCCGCGCCGGCCGCAAGCCCGGGCCGCGCGCCACTGGGGCCGCCAAAGCCAGCAAGGAAGTAAAGCCCGCGGGCGGCAATGCGCCGATCGATCTCTATTTCTGGCCAACGCCCAACGGCTGGAAGATTACGATCATGCTCGAGGAGTGCGGCCTCCCATACACCGTGATCCCCGTGGATATTTCCAAGGGTGAACAGTTCAAGCCGGACTTCCTGGCGATCTCGCCCAACAACCGCATGCCGGCGATCGTCGATCATCACGGGCCCGGCGGCAGGCCGATCTCGATCTTCGAGTCCGGCGCCATTCTGCAATATCTCGGGCGCAAGACCGGGCGATTCTATCCGCGCGACGAACGCGGGCGCGTCGAAGTCGAGCAGTGGCTGTTCTGGCAAATGGCCAATCTCGGCCCCAAGGCCGGCGAGGCGAACCACTTCCGCATTTATGCGCCGGAGAAACTTCCGTACGCGATCGAGCGCTTCGGCAACGAGATGAATCGGATCTATGGTGTGATGAATACCCGTCTCGCCGACCGTGAATTCCTGGCCGGCGCCTACTCGATCGCCGATATGGCGTGCGTGGGTTGGGCAAGCCGAGCCGAGCGCCACGGGCACGACCTGAGCGGCTTTGCGAATGTCAGACGTTGGCTTGAAACGTTGTTGGCGCGCCCGGCCGTGAAACGCGGCTTGTCGGTCAGGGTGGAAGCCGCCTTCCGCGTCGACACCAAGGATCCCACGGTGCGCGCGGTTCTGTTCAATCAGCGCGCGCGCTAGCCGTGGCGCGCGGATTTGCGGCACGAGAACCTACTGACTGTGCGGGCCGGTGACGTCCCGGTCTGCGGGCAAGCGCAGCCCGTTGCCGGAGGTCCGGCGCGGCGCCGGAGTCCTTGACCCGTCTGGGCGCGGCCGATACGCATCTCAATGCCTGCCATCGTGTCGCAAGCGGAAATTTGCCCAAGGTTTCCTTGGCGGCGGGCGCCGGAGAGGTGGCCGAGTGGCTGAAGGCGGCGGTTTGCTAAACCGTTATACGGGTAACACCGTATCAGGGGTTCGAATCCCCTCCTCTCCGCCAATTCCTGGGCTGCACGGCTGACGCCGCTGAGTGGGGACAAACCCCCCACCGACGTTCTCACATTATTGATCTGCGCCGCGGGGAGTCGAGGCCGCCACCTCGGTGTCAGCTCCGCGTCAGCACCGGTCTTTCGCCGTCTGTTCCGCCGACAACAACCTGAAACATCATCGTCTCTGGCTGGCCGATCGGGGCGGATGCAACCCCGGCCCGGGTCAGAATCGGCCCGAGAATCGTTGCGGGAGGAGGACCCCTAATGGGGTGTGCTCGCGGTGTGTCCGGCTTTGGTTCAAATCTCGGTGGCTCCCCCCGAAAGGCGGCCGGCGGCACCGGCAAGAGGCTTCTCCGCCGCATTCGCGATGGCCGTCCCGTTCATCAAGTCAGAACAAGATTCCGTCGCTCTACCATTGGCTTGGTGGTGACGGCTAATGTGGAATGGAGGCCAGAAATGAACGTTGCGGATGGGGATTTCGGCCCTCTCCAGGCAAGTGTTCTTTCGGCAACACCCATCCGGAAACTGAGTTTGGGAGTGTTCAAAATGCCTCTTCGTCGTTGCTTGCGGGAACCCGCGAGCTAATAGTGAGCGGGCGACGGAGGGGGGCGTCCCCATGTCGCTCCTTCCGGTCAGACCGGTGCCCAGGGGACAAAGAGAGGGCAACGGAAGGGCCGGACGGTAAGGGGAGCTAAGGGGACCTTCCAGGGTGAGCAGCGCCCGACGGAGACCGATCCTCCCACGACAGCATATGGAGGTTGAGATGAAGATGGTGAAAAGTCTTCTGCTCGGTACCGCCGCGGGGCTCGTCGCGGTCGCTGGGGCGCAAGCCGCCGACATGCCTGTGAAGGCAGCGCCGGTGCAATATGTGAAGATCTGCAGCCTGTACGGGGATGGGTTCTACTACATTCCCGGCACCGACACCTGCCTGAAGATGGGTGGGTATTTGCGTGTCTAGGCGGAGTACAACATGGGCGCCGGCGGCATCCCCATCGGGGACGCCACTCAAGAGGCGGGCCAAGGGCGGTTCACCCGTGACCTGACCAACGACGTCAACTACCGCGTCCGCGGGGCGATCTCGTGGGACGTCCGCCAGCAGACCGAATACGGCACGCTGCGCACCTACATCCGTTTCGGCGCGGAGAACACCACGCCGGCGGCCACTGGCGGCGGCACGAGCTTCAACCCGTTCTGGGATCGCGCGTTCATCCAGTTTGCGGGCTTCACCGTGGGCCGGTCGCAGTCGTTCTTCGACCTCTTCACCTACGGCGGCGCCTACAGCTACCACAACGTGCGCACCTCGGGTGACACCGGCGCGTCCGGCCAGAACCTCTGGGCCTATACCGCCCAGTTC
>DASYSQ010000311.1:0-46267 GCA_036003145.1 Pseudolabrys sp. | reverse complement strand
CGGGCGCCGTCGGCGCGGTGGGAGCCGCGGCGGTCCTGGTGCCGCTGATCGCGCAAATGAATCCGGACGCCTCGACCATTGCGGCCGGTGCACCGATCGATGTCGATCTTGCGCCAATCGCCGATGGGCAGATCATCAAGGTGTTCTGGCGCTCGAAGCCCATCTTCATTTTCCATCGCACCAAGAAAGACATCACGGAAGCCCAGGCGGTCAACGTCGCCAGCCTGCCCGATCCGGAGCCGGATTCGGAGCGCGTCAAAAAGGGCCATGACCAGTGGTTGGTGTTGATCGGTATCTGCACGCATCTCGGCTGTATCCCGCTCGCCCATCAGGGCGAATATGACGGCTGGTTCTGTCCGTGCCACGGCTCGCAATACGACACGTCGGGCCGCATTCGCAAAGGCCCGGCCCCGAAAAACCTGGCCCTACCGCCCTACAAGTTCGTTTCCGACACCAAGATTCAGATCGGCTGAGCGAAACGGCGCATTCAAGGTTCAATCATGAGCGGACCGTCCACCTACCAACCGCAGAGCAAAGTTCTGCAATGGTTCGAGAAGCGACTGCCGATCGGCGGGCTTGTTCATTCCTCTTTCGTGGCCTATCCCACGCCACGGAATCTGAACTATCTGTGGACCTTCGGCGGCATCCTCGCATTCATGCTCGGCGTGCAGATCATTACCGGCATCGTGCTGGCGATGCACTACACGCCGCATGTTGATCTCGCATTCAAATCGGTTGAGACCATCATGCGCGACGTCAACTTCGGTTGGCTGTTGCGCTATCTGCATGCCAACGGCGCGTCGATGTTCTTCCTCGCCGTCTACATCCACATGTTCCGCGGTATCTATTACGGGTCATACAAAGAGCCGCGCGAGGTGCTGTGGATCCTCGGCGTCATTCTGTTCCTGCTGATGGTTGTCACCGGCTTCATGGGCTACGTGCTGCCGTGGGGGCAGATGAGCTTCTGGGCCGCGACCGTGATCACCAACCTGTTCTCGGCGATCCCCTGGGTCGGCGATCCGATCGTCACCTGGCTGTGGGGCGGCTACGCCGTCGGCAATCCGACACTCAACCGCTTCTATTCGTTGCACTACCTGCTGCCGTTCGTGATCGCGGGCGTGGTGGTGTTGCACATCTGGGCACTGCATGTTGCCGGCCAGAACAATCCCACCGGCATTGAGCCGAAGTCGGAAAAAGACACGGTCGCCTTCACGCCCTATGCGACGGTGAAGGACGGCTTCTTCATGGCCGTGTTCTGCATTCTTTATGCATGGTTTGTCTTCTACATCCCCGGATTCCTGGGCCATGCGGACAACTACATTCCGGCCAATCCGGCGGTGACGCCGGCTGAAATCGTGCCTGAATGGTACTACCTGCCGTTCTACGCAATCTTGCGGTCGATCCCCGACAAGCTGATGGGCGTGATCGCGCTGTTCTCGTCGATCCTGGTGCTGGCCTTCATCCCATGGCTCGATACCTCGCGCGTGCGGTCGGCTCGTTACCGCCCGCTATTCAAACAGTTCTTCTGGTTGTGGGTCGTCGCCTGCATCGGGCTCGGCTGGCTCGGCTCGAAGCAGCCGGAGGGCATTTACGTCATCCTGTCGCGCGTCTTCACCGTCTACTATTTCGCGTTCTTCCTGATTGTCATGCCGCTGCTCGGCATCTTCGAGAAAACCAAACCGCTGCCGAATTCGATTTCGGAATCGGTCTTGGGCGCGAAAGCGTGAGCAGGGACACTGTCATGATGATGAAGCGCACGGTTCTCGCTCTCACGCTTGCAACAAGCGCGGTCGCCGCGCTGGCGCTGCCCGCGACGGCCGAGGAGCAGGTGGCCCCGCCCAGGCTAAGTTGGTCCTTTGCCGGACCGTTCGGGAAATATGACCCGGCCCAGCTTCAACGCGGCTTCAAGATTTACCGGGAAGTCTGCTCGGCCTGCCATTCGATTCAGATGCTGGCTTTCCGCAATCTCGCCGATCCGGGCGGGCCCGGCTTCTCCGAAGCGCAAGCGGCGGCGGTCGCGGCCGAATTCAAGGTCAAGGATCTGGACGACCAGGGTAACCCGATCGAACGTCCGGGCCGGCCGGCGGATACTTTCCCGCCGCCATTCGCGAATGAACTGGCCGCCAAGGCTGCCAATGGCGGCACCGCGCCGCCTGACATGTCAACACTTGCCAAGGCGCGCACCTACTCGCGCGGTTTCCCTTGGTTCATCTTTGATGCATTCACGCAATATCAGGAGCACGGACCCGATTACATCGCCGCGCTCTTGAAGGGGTACGAGGACCCGCCGAAGGGTTTCCAGTTGCCGCAGGGCGGGAACTACAACAGATATTTCCCGGGCCACAACATCGCCATGCCGCCGCCGCTTCAGGCGGGACAGGTCACCTTTGACGACGGCGCGCCACAGACGATGGATCAGTATTCCAGGGACATCGCGGCCTTCCTGATGTGGGCGGCCGAGCCGCACCTGGTGCAGCGCAAGCGTATCGGCTTCCAGGCCATGATCTTCCTGATCGTGCTTGCGGGCCTGATGTATTTCACCAAGAAGAAAGTGTGGTCGGCGGTACACTGACCCACCGCCCAGCCGGAATTGACGACGAGGGGCCCCGAGTTGCGGCCCTTTGTTTTCTGCGCTTGTAGTGCCCCGCGAAGGCGGGGCATCCAGTAAGCTGCGGCGCGGCGGGTAAACACCGCCGGCGATGACCGGATCATTCGCCTCCCTTCCTCGCTCGCGACGCTTCGGAGGGCCTATGCATCAGCCCGTCGAAGCCTTGGCGAAGACAGGTCGCGGCTGATGACAGCGGAAGGTTGGGGCAGGCATGACTAAATCCGTCCTCGGCATTATCGGCGGGTCGGGCATCTACGATCTGCCGGGCCTCACCAATGTACGTGAGCAACGCATTGCAAGCCCCTGGGGCGAGCCGTCCGCACCCTTGCGCATCGGCGAAATTGAAGGTTTGCCTGTTGTGTTCCTGTCGCGCCACGACAAGGGCCATCGGCTGTCGCCATCCGACATTAACTACCGGGCCAACATCGATATCCTCAAGCGCGCGGGCGTCACCGATCTGGTGTCGCTGTCGGCCTGCGGGTCATTCAAGGAGGAGCTGCCGCCCGGCACATTCGTACTGGTCGACCAGTTCGTTGACCGCACCCACAAGCGCGAAAGCTCGTTCTTCGGCAAGGGACTGGTAGCGCACGTTTCGATCGCGCATCCGGTTTCGCCTCTCCTGCGCGCGCATTTGCGCAACGCGGCAAAGGCGGAGGGCATCCCGTCGCACTGGGGCGGCACTTACATTTGCATGGAGGGCCCGCAGTTTTCCACCTATGCCGAGAGCATGACATACAAGCAGCTCGGTTATTCTGTGATTGGCATGACCAACATGCCTGAGGCCAAACTCGCGCGCGAAGCAGAGATCTGCTACGCGACCGTGGCGATGGTGACCGACTTCGATTGCTGGCATCCGGATCACGATGCCGTCACCGTACAGGACATCGTCAAGGTGCTATTGGCGAACGCCGAAAAAGCGAAAGGTCTGGTTGCGCGTCTGGCGCGCGATTTTCCGCGCGAGCATGAGCCGTGTCCCAATGGCTCGGATCGTGCGCTCGATACCGCATTGATCACCGCTCCCGAAGCGCGCGACCCCGAGCTGATCAAGAAGCTCGATGCCATTGCCGGACGGGTGCTCGGACGCTAGCCTCGTCACCATGAATATTCACGCGGACGCCGTCACGCGCGACAAACCACCTTTCCGCGCCGAGCACATAGGCAGTCTGCTACGGCCGACGGCCCTCCTTGAGCAGCGCACGCGCTTCGCGCGTGGGGAGATTTCGCAGACAGATTTGATCGCGACAGAAGACGCGGCAATTTCAGATGCGCTTGCCTTGCAGGAGCGCATAGGTCTGCGTTTCGCGACTGACGGTGAATTCCGTCGCCGGTCTTACCATAGCTTTTTCTATCAACAACTCGGCGACCTGAGCATCGATACCGTCGCCGGTATGGATGCAAGAGGCGCGCCGGATGACGGCGGACGCGGAGTGCAACCGGTCGCTCTTATCAAAAGCCGCGTGCGCTGGACTCACCCGATCAATGTTGCTGATTTCAATTTTCTCAAAAGCAGGACGAAATTGCTTCCCAAGATCACGATTCCGGGTCCTTGCGCGCTGCATTTCCGGGGTGGCGATGCCGCGGTGCTCGCATTCGCCTATCGTGACATTGGTCAGTTCTGGGATGACACGATCGAGGCTTTCAACAAAGAGCTGACTGCCCTGGCGGTTGCGGGGTGCCGGTACGTTCAGATCGACGAGACAGCGTTCGCAAAATTCGGGGATCCCGACGTGCAGGCGGCGCTGGCAGCCCGTGGCGACGACTGGAGCACGCTGATCGATACGTATATTGCAGTCACCAACCGGGTGCTGCGCGCGGCGCCGAAGACGCTCCACATTGGAATGCATCTGTGTCGCGGGAATCGCGGCGGTCATTGGCATGCCGAGGGGAGCTACGAGGACGTGGCCGAACGGCTGTTCAACGCGCTGGAAATCCCATTCTATTTTCTCGAGTTCGACAGCCCGCGCGCAGGTACTTTCACGCCATTGCGCTTCGTCCCAAAGCACAAATCGGTGGTGCTTGGCTTGATTTCGTCAAAGACGCCTGTGCTGGAAGACAAGGCGGCGTTGCGCGTGAGGCTCGATGAGGCGAGCCGCCATGTGTCGCTCGATCGTCTCGCGGTGAGCCCGCAATGTGGCTTTGCCAGCGTTGACACTGGCAATCCGGTGACGCCTGAAGCGCAGGAAGCTAAGCTCCGCCTGGTTATTGAACTGGCCCGCGATGTCTGGGGCGAGGCCTAGACCAAAAGAGAATGGGGGACAGCGTGCGCCGCGACATCGTGTATCTGACGGTTACGCTCGCTATTCTCGCGCTTGCGACAATAGCGAAAGCGCAGGAGCAGAATTATCCCAACCGTCCAGTCCATATCCTCGCCGCCGCTGCGCCGGGGGGCAATCCTGATGTGCTGGCGCGCCTGCTGTCGCAGCGCTTGTCCGATATTCTCGGCCAGCCATTTGTCGTCGAAAATGTGCCGGGAGCCGGCGGGATATTGGCGGCAAAGCGCATCGCCGATGCTGCGCCGGACGGCTACACGCTGATGTTGAACGACTCCGGCGCACTTGCGATCAACATCAACATGAGCCCGGAGGCCACTTACAAGCTGAAAGATTTCACGCCGATCACTGCCCTTGCGACGGTGCCGACCGCTCTCGTGATTATTCCCTCAGTGCCGGCGAGCAATTTGAGCGAGTTCATCGCCTTGGCAAAATCGAAGCCGGATGCCATGAGTTACGGGTCGGCCGGTGCCGGATCAATCCACCATCTCACAATGGAAATTTTCGCCGAGCGCACCGGCATCAAGTTACTGCACGTTCCCTATCGCGGCGGCTCGGCACTGGTGAACGGATTGCTGACCGGCGAGATTCAGGCGGGGTGGTCAGGCCTTCCGAATGTGATTTCGCACATCAATGCGGGCAAATTGCGCGGCCTGTGCGTCAGCGTGCTTAAACGCGCTGTGTCGTTGCCGGACGTACCGACCTGCGACGAACTTGGAATCAAGGGTTTTGACATCGCCGATATGTTGGGCCTGCAGGGTCCCGCGGGCATCTCGATCAAAGCGGTTGAACGATTGCAGGCTGCGATCGGAAAAGTTATGCGTGAACCGGCGATGGCCGAGCGCATGGCTATCCTTGGCATGGACATGCAGGAAGACGGCACCGCCAACTATGTGCGTTTCATGCAGGACGACCTTGACCGTTATTCCAAGGTGATTGATCGCCTGGGCCTCAGTCGCAAAGCCAACAAGTGAGCCCTTCACTTTTGACGCAACAAATTTGGGGATCCGATGCGTATCGTCGATGTGAATCAGCAGCCAAGCGAGGAGTGGCGAGCGGGCGTCACAACTCGTATGAGAGCTTCGGCGGCAAATAACGCAACGCAACTTTGCATGTTCGAGCAATGGTGCGACCCCGGACACGGCGCGCCAGATCATCTGCATGCGGTCGAGGAAGTGCTATGCGTTCGCGAAGGGCAGGCCGACGTGTGGATTGACGATGAACACGTCACGCTGACGGCCGGACAACTGGTCATCGTCCCGGCTGGGCGAAAACACGGTTTTTCAAACATCGGCGAGACCGTCCTGCACATCGAGACGACGCTCGCCGCGCCCGTTTTCGAGGCGGCCTACGACGACAAGCGTGAGACGCCGCGACGCTGGCTGCCAGTCGCATAAAGGCCGATACTATGGCGTCACCCTCACTTAAAGACGATTTACGCGCGACAATCCGGACGATTCCGGACTATCCGAAGCCCGGCATCATGTTCCGGGACATCACAACACTGTTGGGCGACGCCCGTGCTTTTCGGCGCGCGGTCGACGAACTGGTGCAGCCGTGGGCCGGCATGAAGATCGACAAGGTCGCGGGCATCGAGGCGCGCGGGTTCATCCTCGGCGGTGCGGTTGCGCATCAGGTCTCGGCAGGTTTCATCCCGATCCGCAAAAAGGGCAAACTCCCCCATAAGAGAGTGACCATCGCGTATTCATTGGAATATGGCCTCGACGAAATGGAAGTGCACGAAGACGCAGTCGAGAAGGGCGAGCGTGTGATTCTGGTGGACGATCTCATCGCCACCGGCGGCACTGCCGAAGGCGCGGTGAAACTTTTGCGTCAACTCGGCGCCAATGTTCTTGCGGCCTGTTTCGTGATCGACCTGCCCGACCTCGGCGGCGCCGACAGGCTGCGCAAGTTGGACGTACCGGTGCGGACGCTGATTTCGTTCGAGGGACATTAAGCGGGTTACGCTTGATTCAGGAACCCCGCGGCCCCCACGGGCCAGGCGAGCCTGGCGGATTGGGCCCCGGTTCCCAAGGACCGGTTTGCGCGGAAGGTTGTTGCGGCGCGTCGCCCCACGGGCCG
Source organism: Pseudolabrys sp. (assembly GCA_036003145.1). Taxonomy (GTDB): domain Bacteria; phylum Pseudomonadota; class Alphaproteobacteria; order Rhizobiales; family Xanthobacteraceae; genus Pseudolabrys. The sequence goes on along the minus strand of DASYSQ010000311.1, from coordinate 39,307 downwards.
GCGTCAACATTTGCCGCCTCCGACTGATCGTCAATTTGTGCCTGTGGCGCCGGCGCTTCCAGGACGAGCGGCCCAGGATCGTGACCACCGGCAAATTTTACCAGCGCCTCGACACGCGCTTCGACCGGTGGATGCGTATCGAAAACATTGGAAAAGCCCACCCGCGGATTGTCGATGCACATTTCCATGACAGCCGAATTCGCGCCGGGTATTTCACCACGCCCTTCGATCTTGCGCAGCGCCGAGATCATAGCGTCGGGATTTTTCGTGAGCTCCACTGACCCGGCATCGGCCAGGTATTCGCGCTGGCGCGACAGCGCGAAACGGATCACGATCGACAAAATCCAGACCACGACGATGATCGCGATAGCGATAATAACAGCGAGGCCGGCACCACCCTTGCGGCCGTCGCTGCTCGATCGCCGCCCGCCACCCCACATCACGTTCTGGAAGAAAATCCGGAACACGAGTTCGCCGAAGAACGAAATCGCGCCTGCGATCACCACCGCGATCACCAGCATGCGCACGTCGCCATTGCGGATGTGGGTGAGTTCGTGCCCGAGCACGGCCTCGATTTCCTGATCGTTGAGTGCGTTGATCAGCCCGCGTGTTACCGTAATCGAATATTGCTTTTGATTGAGGCCGGTCGCGAAGGCATTGAGCGCGTCGTCGTCGGCAATACGCAGCGTCGGCATGGTGATGCCGCGTGAGATGCAAAGGTTCTCGAGGAGATTGTAAAGCCGGGGCTCTTCCTGCCGGGTTACCGGTTGAGCGCCGGTGACGGCATCGATCATTTTCTGGTGAAATTTGTAGGCGATTGCGATCCAGATGAACGCCCCGATCGTGGCGAATGGAAGTGCCTTGACGAAATCGAACACGGCCGCGTGGATGAGATAGTCGATCGGTGCGTTGTTTCCGGAATATGAGCTGAGTGCTTCGGCCAACAACGCGCCTGCAAACACCATCACATAGACCAGAAAGAACAGGCCGATCAGCAGCGCGACTGATCGGCGCTTGTTCGATTGGATATGCGAATAGAGACCATAAGCGGCCATGATGGCGCCTCGTCATCGAGGGCCGGGCTCGTCCCGGCCATCCACGCCTTAAGAAAGCAACACATGGACGCCCGGCACATAGGTGTGCGAAAGCACGCCGTCCTTCGGACGCCTATGGCCGGGCATGGCGGAGAATCGGTCAGCGGCCGCCGCTGATCGCATCAGAACTTCACGCTCGGTGCCTGCTCGAGCTGGGTACGGCTCTCGCCAAGATCGAAAAACGTGCGCTGTGCGAAACCGAACATTCCGGCGAACAGCGAGGCCGGGAATTGCTGGATGCCCGTATTGTATTCCTGCACCGCGTTGTTGAAGAAGCGACGGGAGGCCGCGAGCTTGTTTTCGATATCGGACAGGTCGCTCTGCAGTTGCTGGAAGTTCGCGTTGGCCTTCAGATTCGGATAGTTCTCCGACAAAGCGAACAACTGCCGCAGCGCGCCGCTGAGAACATTTTCAGCCGCCACCTTCTGCTCGACACTGGGTGCTGCAATCGCGGCGTTGCGCGCCTGCACGACCGCTTCCAGCGTTCCGCGCTCATGTGTGGCATATCCTTTGACAGTCTCTACGAGGTTGGGAATGAGGTCGTGGCGCTGCTTGAGCTGGACGTCGATATCGGCAAATGCCTGGTTGGTCCTTTGCCGCATCGCGACCAGGCCGTTGTAGATACTGATCGCCCAGAACACGACGATGACAACAATGCCAAGAACGACCCAGCCGGTGGTGGACATGGAGGGGCTCCAGATTGGGAAAGCGGAGGGTGACCGAACGAATAATTCTATCTTAGATGGGCTAGGGGGAGCCAACGGCAACGGGGTAGGGGGTGACAGTTACCCAGCGCGCGAAATAAATAAAAAAAGACCCCGAGCCTGAACCCGGGGTCTCTTCGCCAGACGGCTATTCGGGGGGTAAGGGGGGAGCCGCCCGGCGATTTACGCACCGTTAACGCGGCCCCCCGCCATTGGTTCCGGCCAATACGGCGCCCGTCTAGTGGCCTCACGTTGCAATGGATTTTGGACGGCTGTGACCATCCGAGAGGGCAGCGCGTCCGGATTCGGAGGGGCTAACGGGCGATCAGTGCCCTGATACGGGCCGCCCGGCTCGCAGGAATTGGAGTGAGACAGAGCCGCTTAGCTCGCCTCGCGGAACCGTACGGCCGCCTCCAGATCAACGGAAACGAGCTGTGAAACACCGCGCTCGGCCATCGTGACTCCGTACAGGCGGTTCATGCGCGCCATCGTGATTGGATTGTGCGTGATGATCACGAACCGCGTGTCGGTCGATTTGATCATTTCGTCCAGCAAGTCGCAGAAACGTTCGACGTTGTGGTCGTCGAGCGGTGCGTCCACTTCGTCCAGGACGCAGATTGGCGCCGGATTGGTCAGGAACACGGCGAAAATCAGCGCCAGCGCAGTGAGCGCCTGCTCGCCGCCTGACAGCAGCGAGAGCGTGGCCGGCTTCTTGCCGGGCGGCTTGGCGAGAATTTCGAGTCCGGCTTCCAGCGGATCCTCGCTTTCGATCAGCTGCAATTCGGCGGTCCCGCCGCCAAACAGTTGGGCGAAAAGATGCTGGAAGTGCTTGTTCACCTGTTCGAAGGAGGTCAGCAGCCGCTCACGAGCCTCGCGGTTGAGGCTCTGAATACCAAGCCGCAGTTTCTTGATCGCTTCCACGAGATCGTCACGTTCGGTGGTGAGCGAAGAGTGCTGCGTTTCGACCTCGCGTAATTCCTCCTCGGCCCGGAGATTGACCGCGCCCAGGCGCTCGCGCTCGCGGCGCAGACGTTCGAGCTTCTCTTCAATTTCGGTGAGATCCGGCAGCGGGTCGGTCGGCCCGATTTCGGCGAGCTCTGCCACCGCTGCCGGCTCAATCTCCAGCATATCGCGGATCTCCCGGCCGATATCGGTGAGTCGGCGCCGGGCGCCCTCAAAACGCTCCTCGGCGCGGGCAAGATCTTCGCGCGCTGCGCTCGCTGCTTCCAGCGCCGCACGCGCGTCGCGGTCGGCTTCGGCCAGGGCGTTTTCGGCTCTCTGCAAGCGGTCGGCGCATTCCTGCCGCGCAGTCTCCGCGGTCCGGACCTCGGTAATGAGCGCTCCGCGCTTTTCGGCAAAAATCTGAGGCGCGTTTTGCAGTTCGACGCGGTCGCGCTTTGCCTCAGCAACGCGCTGATCGAGCGTGGCAATCTGATTGCGGGCGCCTTGCTGGCGTTCGGCCCAACCGGCTTTGTCAGCGGCAAGGATCGCAAGCCGGCGATCGGCAAGCTCGGCTTCGCGGACAATGGCCTGCTGCTCCGCCTGCACCTCGGCGAGCCTCGTGCGTTTGGCGGAGATCTCATCGCGCACTTGCGCAAGCTTCATTTCAAGGTCCGCGGCGGGAGCAAGCGTGCCAAGCGCGCTTTCCGCTTCGGTCTTGCCGGCAGTGGCTTCGTCGCGGCTCATGTTCAGCCGCGTGCGCGCTTCGGCCAGTGCCGACAGTCGTGCTGCCTGCCGATTGAGATCGCGCTCGCGCGTCCTCGTTTCAGTTTCCGTACTGCTCGCCAGATCGAAGGCCGATTGTGCCGCCGCGAGCGCGCGATGCTTACCCTCAACTTCGCTGCGCGCGCTCACCAGTTCTCCATCGATCTCGGCAAATCGGCTGCGTTGCGCGAGGCGCCGGGCGGCACCTGTTGGCGCGTGCGCGGCGGCCACGAATCCATCCCAGCGCCAGAGATCGCCTTCGGGCGACACCAGGCGTTGGCCCGTCTTCAGAGATGCAGCAAGTCTGATGCCGGCGTCGCGTTCGACCACCCCGATTTGCGCAAGCCGGCGCGCAAGCTGTGCAGGCGCCTTGACGTAGCGGGCCAGGGGCTCGACACCATCGGGAAGGGCGGGGTCGCCGGCCTCGCTCGTCACCTCGGTCCAGTGCATCGGCGATGACCGGTCGACGGGCGCATCGAGATCGTCGCCCAGCGCCGCACCGAGTGCCTTTTCGTAGCCTTTCTGCACGGAGATGTGGTCAATCACCGGCGGCCAAAGGCTGCGCGTCTCAAGGGACAACATCTTCGAAAGTGTCTTGGCTTCGGTCTCAAGGCGCTGAACCCGCTTTTCGCTTTCAGCGGAGGCCTCGCGGGCAACTTCCAGTTCAGCCCGGGCCACGTTATGCGCCGCTTCAGCGGCAATCGCGGCGGCTTCCGCCTCCGTGAGCGCGGCTTGCGTTCCTTCCACGGCCGCAGACAGTGCGACTGTTTCGGTGCCTTGCAGCGTCGCCAATTCGCGCTCAATAGCCCCGATTTCCGATGAAATCCTGGTGATGCGCTCACCTTGTTCGCGGGCAGCGTTCTCGAAGCGGTTGCGCTGGGCGGTGAGATCGGCAAGCGCGGTCGTGAGTTCGGTGAAAACTTTCTCGACCGCGCCGAGCCCGGCATCGGCCTCCGATACCTTGGCGTCAATGCCGCTGCGGCGGCCAGCGCTTTCCCGCGCTTCGAGCCGGATCGTTTCCTCTTCGGCGGCAAGGCGGGCAATCGCCTGTTCCGCATCGGCAGCAAGGCGCTGCTCGCGTTCGGTATCGGCTGCAAATTGAACAAGCCGCAAATCGAGTTCGACGATACGGTCCTTGGCGCGCGCCTCTTCGCGATCAAGTTCCTGGAGGGCGATATTGAGGCGGTGCAGGGCTGCGCCCGCGCGCGCCTCCGCTTCACGCAACTCCGGAAGGCTGGCGGCCGAGAGCGCCTGGCGCTTGGAAGCCTCGGCCTCGGCACCTACGCGCTCCGCGACGGTACGCAGGCAGAGATCCTTGGCGCGCTCTGCCTCGGCCACTTCGCCATTCGCGCCCGCCCACCGCAAATGATAGAGCGTCGCTTCGGCCTTGCGGACCTGCGACGATACGGTGCGGTAACGGATCGCCTGACGTGCCTGCTTCTTCAAGCCATCGATTTGTGCAGCGAGCTGGCCGATGACGTCTTCGACCCGCAGAAGATTGGTTTCAGCCGCCTTGAGCCGCAACTCGGCCTCATGCCGGCGGGCGTGCAAGCCGGCTACACCGGCAGCCTCTTCCAGCACGCGGCGGCGCTGCTCAGGTTTGGCCTGGATAATTTCGCCGATGCGGCCCTGATGGACCAGGGCCGGCGAGCGAGCGCCGGTGGAGGCGTCCGCAAAGACGATCTGCACGTCGCGCGCACGCACCTCGCGGCCGTTGATGCGATAATTCGAACCCGAGTCACGTTCGATCCGGCGGGCAATTTCCAGTGAGTCCTGGTCATTGAAGGCGGCCGGTGCCGAGCGTGTCGAATTGTCGATTGCGATCGCCACCTCGGCATTGTTGCGCGCCGGCCGGCTGTTGGATCCGGAAAAGATCACGTCATCCATGGATGAGGCACGCATGGATTTGTACGAGGACTCGCCCATCACCCAGCGCAGCGCTTCGACGAGGTTCGATTTTCCGCAGCCGTTTGGACCGACAACACCGGTCAGGCCCGGCTCGATCATGAAATCAGTCGGTTCAACGAACGACTTGAAGCCGAGCAGACGCAGTCGCGTGAGCTTCATACTTTAAGGCCTCATGCATTCTTTTTGTTGGCGCATGATCTTTTGCGAAAATCGGTTTCCATTTTTCGGGATCATGCGCAAAGCGGGACCCGTCGCTCCATCAGGATTTGCATTGAACAATTCTGTAGGCCGTCCCGGGACTTGGCCCGGACTCGATTCGCGATAGGCCGTATCGGACCGGAGAATGAATCGCCGCGCCCGCGAGGGCAACTGCCGAGCGACAGCCGTCTGTGGTTTTCCAGACCTTTCACGAATCGTGGGCAAAAATTCCCCTGGAACCGCGACCCTTCGCGGGACGTCCGAAGCCAAAAAACCCTTATCAGCCCTTGAGATAGGGGTCGATCACCTTGGCCATCTCATCGATCGACAAGGCACCCGGGTAAGATGTCCCATTGATGAAGAAAGTTGGCGTTGATTGCACCTTGAACTTGTCAACTGCCCGCTGGCGTATGCTTTCGATGCCGTCGAGCACCTGCTGATTCGCGAGGCAGGTGTTGAATGATTGCTCCGTGAACCCGGCCTGTTTGGCAATGGCAAGCAGTGGCGGTAACGGTTTTTCGACCGCCCATTGGCGTTGCTGGCGGAACAGCGTGTCGATCAAAGCAAAATATTTGTCCTTGTCGTCCTTGCCGGCGCAGCGCGCGAGCATGAAGCCGGCCGCCGCGAGATTGTCGAGCGGGAATTCGCGGAAAATGTAGCGGACCTTGCCGGTGTCGATATAGCGCTTCTTGAGTTCCGGGAACGTCGTCTCCTGAAAATGTGCGCAGTGCGGGCAGGTCATCGATGCATATTCGATGACGGTCACGGGTGCTTTGTCATCGCCCATGATCATTTCGGGCAAGGCATCCGGTTTCATCAATTCACCGGCCGGCACTGTTTCCGCTGCCAAAGCCTCAAACGGTGGCAACGAAGAAATGCCAACCACGGCGGTGGCGAGCGCCAGGGCGGCTGTGCTCTGGCAAAATTCGCGGCGAGTGATCTGCAAGTGGGGCTCCTGAGCTTGAAATGCCGGGCTGGTACCGTGACTGGCTAGCTGGACAGCATAATTGTGGCAATGCCGGGCCGCCGTGCCAAGGCACTCACGAGGGTCAATTTCGCTTGATCGCGGCCCCCAGCCGGCCCAGCGCTTGGCGCAGGTCCTCGTCTTTGATGTCTGGCAGAGCTTCGGCGATGCGCGCGGCGGCTGCCGCATCGGGCTTGCGGGCAGGCGGCTGCCCGCGGTGCCGCAGCGGGGCCTGTCGAAGTGCAATGCGGCCGATGGCCTGCCAGCCAAAGAAGCGATTGACCCGTTCGAGAATGACCGCGGCCAGATGCTGGATTTCGAGTGCGGCAGGACCTTCTACCCGCAGCACCAGCGTGGCAGGCTCCGGCGGTTCATCCCCGATAGGGCGAGGCCAGTTGATCTTGAGCGGTTCGCTGTGGGCCGCGATCTCGGGCCCCACGATGTCGGTCCAGCGGGAAATGATCTCGGTTGAGGCAAAGCCTTGCGCCTTGAACGCGTCGCCCAACGTGGTGCTGAGCAGTTCCGAAAGCGGCCGGGGAAAACTGCGCGAGGGCTTGCTCATATGGATGTGCCTTTGCCATCGTCGGCGCCATGACCGTACCAGCCCGATTGCCGCAGCGGAAGAAAGCCCAGGGGCCGGAGCCCGGCGATCTGCTCGCTTGGTACGACCGGCACGCCCGAGTCTTGCCCTGGCGCGCACGGCGCGGCGACCGCATGGATCCGTATCGTGTCTGGCTTTCCGAAATCATGTTGCAGCAGACCACGGTCAAAGCCGTCGCGCCATACTACGCACGATTCTTGTCCAGATGGCCAACGGTTGATGCGCTGGCGGCGGCCAGCCTGGACGATGTGCTGCGCGCCTGGGCGGGCCTCGGATATTACGCCCGCGCCCGCAATCTGCATGCTTGTGCGAAGGCAATTGTCGAGCGGCACAGCGGACACTTCCCGGAGGATTTGGATGCGCTGCGTGCGCTGCCTGGCATAGGCGAATATACCGCAGCAGCGGTGTCGGCGATCGCCTTCGATCTGCCGGCCGTGCCGGTGGACGGCAATGTCGAACGCGTGGTGTCGAGATTGTTCGCGGTCGAGCAGGTGTTGCCGGCAGCGAAGCCCGTCATTAAGGAACTGGCCGCATCATTGCTGCCAGCGCGGCGGGCCGGCGACTTCGCGCAGGCCCTCATGGATCTTGGCGCCACCATCTGCTCACCCAGGCGCCCTGCCTGTGCACTGTGTCCCTGGACCGATTCATGTCTGGCCAGCAAACGCGGCGATCAGGAGGCATTTCCATGCAAGGCTCCCAAACGCGAGGGCCGATTGCGCCGGGGCGGAGCCTTTGTCGCATTGCGCGCCGACGGCCGTGTGTTGCTGCGTCGGCGGCCGGAGAAAGGGTTGCTCGGCGGCATGATGGAAGTGCCCGGCAGTGACTGGACGCATGACTTTGACCGAAGCCGGGCGCCGCGCTCGGCCCCGCGTCTGCGCGCCAACGTTCAATGGCGACAAATACCGGGCATTGTGCGACACGTGTTCACGCATTTTCCGCTCGAGCTTGCGGTTTTCGCTGCGCAGGTGCCGCGCGCGACTGCGGCGCCCAAGGGCGCCCGCTGGGTCAAGATCGGCGACCTCGCCGATGAAGCGCTGCCGAATGTGATGCGCAAAGTTCTGGCGCACGCGCTGAAAATGGATTGAGCCTTTGCATCATTGGAGAGAAACGTCATGAAGATCGAGCGTCACGATATCGCCCCGCGCATGAGCAAAGTCGTTATCCACGGCGACACCGTCTATCTCGCTGGCATCGTCGCGGACAACCCAAAGGGCAAGAGCACGACCGAACAGACCAAAAGTATCCTGTCGCAGATCGATGGCTTCCTGGCCAAGGCCGGAACGGACAAGACGAAGCTGCTGTCGGCCAACATCTGGATCACCGACATGGCGAATTTCGCCGAAATGAATGCGGTGTGGGACGCCTGGGTGTCGCCTGGCAACACGCCGGCGCGCGCCACCGTTGAGGCCAAACTCGCGACACCCGACTACAAGGTTGAGATCATGGTGGTGGCGGCAAAGTAGCGATGACCGCTCAACTTCCCGGCATCCTTGCAATCTTTAACGACTGTCGCGCCGGTCGCGATGATGAATTTAACGCATGGTTCCAGGGCGAGCATCTGCAAGAGCGCCTCGCCATTCCCGGATTCCTGTTCGGCCGCCGGCACCAGTCGATTTCAGGGGGCTACGGCTATTTCAACTTCTATCTTGTCGAGTCTCCTGATGTGCTGATGTCGAAGCCTTACCTGGAGCGGCTCGACAATCCGACGCCGATGACCAAGCGGATCATGTCCGAGGTGTTCATCAATGCGAACCGCACGGTATGCCGGCGCACGATCCGGCGCGGCGCGTTTCGAGGTGCCTTTGCAGTAACGGCACGTTTCAACGAAATAGCGGATGCCGGCGTGCTCACGGCGACGTTGGACGATCTGGTACGGGACACGAATATCGCGGGCGGCGAAATCTGGGTCGCGCTTGATCCGGCCGGGATGCCGATATCAATGGAAGAGAAGCTGCGCGGCGGCGACAAGAAGATCAGGGCCTGTTTAATGGTCGATACCCTGCACCAGTCCGACGCGGAGACGCTGGGCATGCGGCTGGCGGGACGGTATCCAGACGCCGAGATGGGCGTATTTCGTGTACTCAGTCAGATTGGACGAGGCGATCTGTGAAAACCCTGCTGCCGCTCGCGGAGAAAATTGCCGAGCGCCTGATCGCAGGCAAGCAAACGATCGCCATTGCGGAGTCGTCGACCGGAGGTCTCGTCGCTGCGGCGCTGCTCGCAGTGCCCGGTGCCTCTGCGTACTTTGTCGGTGGCGCGGTGGTCTATACGAAGGCTTCGCGCGCCGCGCTGCTCGGCATTGGCGATGCCGAGATGCAAGGAATGCGGCCGGCGACCGAACAGTATTCGTTGTTGATCGCCCGCCGCGTACGCGAACGGCACGGCGCGACATGGGGATTTGGCGAAACAGGAGCAGCTGGGCCGAGCGGTAATCGCTATGGCGATCCGGCCGGCCACACGTGCATGGCCATCGCCGGGCCGATCGAACGCGCGATCACGCTCCAAACCGGCAGCGCTGATCGTCTGGCGAATATGGACATGTTTACCGAGCGTGCGCTCGCGTTTCTTGTCGAGACAATATCCGCCAAAAGCTGATGCAGTCAGGCGAGGGCTATTCGGCCGCTTCCGTCATCTCGGCACGGAATTGCGCACGCAATTCGTCGATCGGCTTGAGGCCTTTCTGCGTCTCGAGGTGCCAGAAGGTCCAGCCGTTGCAGGCTTCGAGGCCCTGCGCGAGTGCGCCTATGCGGTGGATTGATCCAACCGTTCCGTCCAGCGACACGGCGCCATCGGCGCGCACCAGCGCCTTGTGGCGTTTCTTGGCATCCACCAGTCGGGCACCCGGCGTCACCAATCCGCGCTCGATCAGAGCTGCAAACGGGACCCGCGGCGCCTCGCGCGCGGTCATAAACGGCGCCAGCGTCGGCGCCTCCAGCGGTTTGGTCGCTGAAATGCGCTTGTCCGCTGCCTGGGCGTATTTGGCATCCTGCTCGCAACCGACGAAGCGCCGGCCCAGCCGCCTGGCAACTGCCCCAGTGGTGCCGGTGCCGCAAAATGGATCGAGGACGAGATCATCGGGACGCGAGCTGGAGAGGAGTACGCGTGCAAGCAGAGCTTCCGGCTTTTGAGTCGGATGCAGCTTCTTGCCGTCGCGACCTTTCAAGCGTTCATCGCCGGTGCACAGCGCCAGCATCCAGTCGGAACGGACCTGGACATCTTCGTTGCCGGCCTTGAGAACTTCGTAATTGAACGTGTAGCCGCGGGCGTCGGCGCCGCGCGAGGCCCAGATGAGTGTCTCGTGCGCATTGGTGAAACGGCGGCCGCGGAAATTCGGCATCGGGTTCGATTTCCGCCAGATCACGTCGTTGAGGATCCAGAACCCGAGATCCTGCATGATCGCACCGACGCGGAAGATGTTGTGATAGGAGCCGATCACCCAGATGGTGGCGGCCGGTTTCATGACGCGTCGGCAGGCGGTGAGCCAGTGCCTCGTGAAGTCGTCATAAGCAGAAAAACTCGCGAACTTATCCCAGTCATCATCCACGGCATCAACGCGTGAATCGTCCGGCCGCTTCAAATCGCTGGCGAGCTGGAGGTTGTAAGGTGGATCCGCGAAGATCAGATCAACGGAGGCCGCCGGCAACGTCGCCATCCCGGCGACGCAGTCGCCGACAAGGATGCGGTGCGGTTGCGGACTCTCTGAAACTCCACGGGGCGCCCGTGAGGGCGCCCCGCGACGCGACACAACCATGACTCAGAACTCTGACTCAGGCGACGCGGTCGGCGACGCGGGACCTACAACCGACAGGCCTGCATCTTGAGCGCGCAAAGTAAAAAAGCGGTTTATGACCTCCACTCGCAACTGGGCAAATTCTGCCTAATTAGCGTGGACTTAGAGGTATGTTGGTGGTGAAGTTTGCGAAGTTGGACGCGTGCGACAACTTGGGCGATGATTGCGACAAAGTTTCAGGAGGAATTCACCATGCGTTGGGATGATTTCCGCCGCAGCGACAATGTCGAAGACAGCCGGGGTGACGGCGGTGGCTTCGGTGGCGGCGGTGGTATGGGTCTTCCGATCGGGGGAGGCGGCCTCGGTATTGGAACTGTCGTCGTGCTCGGTCTGATCGGCTGGGCGCTCGGTATTGATCCAAGCATACTGATTGGCGGGGCCGAGCTGGTAAACAGCGGCCGCCACCAAGAGCAGCCCTATCAGCCGCCGGCGAAGCAAGCCGGCGCGCCAAAGGACCAAATGGGCGATTTCGTTGCCGCCGTGCTCGGCAATACTGAAGACACATGGACCGAAATTTTCAAGAACAGCGGGCAGCAATACAGTGTGCCGCGGCTCCGATTGTATTCCGGTGCAGTTCAGGGCGGCTGCGGATTTGCGCAAGCGGCGATGGGACCATTCTATTGCCCGAACGACCGGCGGATCTATCTTGATACCTCTTTCTTTCGCGATATGCGCGATCGGTTCCGCGGCTGCAGCGGCAAGGGTTGCGAATTCGCCGAAGCTTATGTGATGGCGCATGAGGTCGGTCATCACGTGCAGAATCTGCTCGGAATTTTGCCGAAGGCGCAGGCTGCGCAGCGTGCAGCGGGCAGCAAGGCGGAAGCAAACAGTATCCAGGTGCGGGTTGAATTGCAGGCCGACTGTCTCGCCGGCGTCTGGGCGAATCACTCCAACCAAAAATGGAATTCGCTCGAGCCGGGCGACGTGGAAGCGGCCATGCAGACAGCTGCGGCAATTGGCGACGATCGTTTGCAGCGGCAAACGCAAGGTTACGTGGTGCCGGACGCCTTTACCCACGGTTCATCGGCCCAGCGGCAGCGCTGGTTCATGACTGGTTTCAAGGAGGGCAAGGTGTCGGCCTGCAATACCTTCACGTCGGCCGGGATTTGAAGAGGGGAACCGGCGAGGGAATGCGATGATGGATTTCGTCTTCGACTATATTTCCGTCAACGCATTCTGGACCATTGTGTTGATCGTTCATGCGCTGCTGGCGGTCGCAACGCTCGGCGCACTCACGCATCAGGCAATGTCGGTGGCGATGCCGGCGCGACAGGCTGCTGGGCCCGCAGGCTTCGTCATGCGTTTCCGCGGCGTATATGGTGCGGGCTACGCGACTGCGATTTGCGTCTTGTGGGTGGCGACCTTTGTCCTGGGCGCCTGGATCTACACCAAATATCGGATCGCGGTCCGCATTCCGCTCGAGCGAACCGGCTATTGGAAGACACTCGGTTTCTTTGAATTGAAAGAGCACATTGCCGCGCTCGGGTTGGGCCTTCTTCCGGCCTATTGGTATTTCTGGAAGAACCCAAAGAACCCGGCCTACGACAGCGCGCGCAAAGCGGTTACCCTTCTCCTCGCCGCGATGTGCTGGTTCGCCTTCCTCGTGGGGCATGTTCTCAACAATGCGCGGGGATTTGGATGACCTCCGTGGTGGATCCGGGCGCGGCCTCGCGCGATAGAAAGATCTCGTCGCTGGCGACATCCCTGGCTTTCGGCACCTTCGCAATCGTGTTCGCGATTGCGGCGCCGGTCATCTACGTAGCGAGTGAATTGGCCAATCTGCCGCTTTTCACCTATCACCCTGGCACGGGACGGATTGATTTCGGGTGGGTGGCGCCGCGCCCCAACGAAGGCCCCGCCATGTATTGGTACGGCTGGATCGCGACAATGCTCATCGGTTCGACTTTGGTCGGCGCCGTTGCCGCACGCTTCCCGAATTTCGGCGAAAGAATTCCACTGTTCCTGGTCTGGCTGCTGCCGTTGCTGGCGCTGCCCATTCTCGCCTATGTGCTGATGCCCTTCTGGACGCGATAGCGATGCGCCCGTGCAGCATAGTTCTCGCCGTGGTCGTTGCCCTTGCCGGTGAGAGCGTGGTTCGGGCCGGGGGGATTGGTGACGATCAGGGTGAAGGCAATGACACAATCTTTTTCGGCGCGGTGAAGGACACGCGCGGTGTTGCGATCGCGGGTGCTCGCGTCAACGTGAAGCTCAAGAACATGTCGTTCGTGACGACGACCGATGTGATCGGCAATTATCGCCTTTCAACCACGATCGATCCGGATCAATCCGAAGTCTCGTGCAGCAAAGAGGGCTACCGCCAGAGCGGGACGATGCGGCGTTCGGCGCCGGGTGGGCCAAAGGGCCCCGTGGAGATTGACTGCACTCTACAGCCTGGCCCGTGATGACACGCCGGCCCACCGCTCTTATTGCGTTTCTTTTTGTCGCGACGCTTGCCGCGCCCGCCAGCGCCGAGCCGGTCCTGCTGCGTTATGGAGCAGCCTATTCCACACTGCGCAGCATCTACGCGCTTCCGATCGTGGTGGCTGATCGTCAGAGTTTCTTCCGGCGCGAAGGACTGGATTTCAAAGTCGTCGTGCCAGTTCCCGGCGGCTCCGACAAAATGATCGACGCGCTACATGACGGTACCGTTGATATCACCCACGTCGCGGTACCATTCCTGATCCGCAAGGCGCTGGCCGGTTCAGACGCCGTAGCGATCGCGGCGGAATTCAACAATCCGATTTACAGCCTGCTTGCCCAGCCAGGCATCACAAACTTCGCGATGCTGAAGGGAAAGCGCATCGGCTTTGCCGATCCGGGTGGAACGATCTCTATGTCGATCCGCAAGCTGCTCGCAATGCATGGACTGCAGGATACCGACTACTCAGTCAGGATTATGGAGGGAACGCCGGCCCGCCTGAATTGCCTCAAACGCGGTGAGTGTGACGCTGTGGTGCTCGGTCAGCCACAAGACATGGCCGCGCAGACGGAAGGTTTTAGCCTGTTGGGACTCTCGACCGACGCGACGCCCGCCTATCTCTACACCGTTACAGCGGCGCGGCGTTCCTGGGCCGAATCTCACGAAGATACGCTCGTTCGATATTTGCGCGCGTTAGCTGCCGCTTTCCAATTCATACGCGATGAGCGCAACCGCAATGCCGTGACCGAAATCATTTCCGACACCACCGGTGTGTCGCCTGCGGTGGCCGCGAGCGTGCTGGACCTCTATTTTGCGCCGGAACGTGCGGTTTTGCCTCACGTCGGTGAGATCGATATGAATGGACTGTCACAAGTCATTATCATGATGGCGGAGGCCGGCTTGCTTGCGCCGCCATTGCCGGCCCCCGAAAATTTCGTCGACCGCCGATATCTGCAAGCAGCTGGTGCCAAGTGAGGGGGCCAAGTGACCGGCACGAATATTTTGCTCTACTATGTCGAGAGCGAGATATGAACGCCCCGGCGGAAACGCTCGGGTAACTCAAAAAGAGAGTCCGGATGCCAGGCATCGACGAAAACCGACAATTCGTGCCGCTGAAGATCGCGGTCCTGACCGTGTCCGATACGCGAGAAACTGCCGACGACAAGTCTGGCGTGACGCTGATCGAGCGCATCCGGGCAGCTGGTCATGCCGTGGCGGAGCGCGCGATCGTCAAGGATGAGGTGAAAGCGATCCGGCAGCGGGTCAAAGCCTGGATTGCCGACAAGCTCATCGATGTTGTCATCACCACCGGAGGCACGGGCTTCACCGGCCGCGATGTGACGCCCGAGGCGGTCGAGCCTTTGTTCGAGAAGAAAATGGACGGCTTCGCGACGATGTTCCTGCTGGTGAGCGAAAGGAAGATCGGCACCTCGGCCATTCAGACTCGCGCCACCGCGGGCGTGGCCAATGCGACTTACATTTTCTGCCTGCCGGGCTCGCCGGGTGCCTGCAAGGACGCCTGGGACGAAATCCTGGTGCACCAGCTCGACTACCGGTATCGCCCCTGCAATTTCGTGGAGATCCTGCCCCGGCTCGACGAGCACATGCAGCGACGGAAGTAGTTGCCGCCGTCACAAATCCAGATCCCAGAACTCTGCGACGACGTCTTTGCCCCAGGTGTGGCGCGGCTCGCTCGAGCTGAGAGTGAAACCGGCTTTCTCATAGACGCGACGGGCCGCTGTCAGAATGCTGTGTGTCCACAGCGTGATCTTCTTGTAACCCGCGGTGCGCGCGAAGCTGACGCACTCGTCCACCAATCGGGTGCCCAGGCCAAGGCCGCGCCCCTTCGGATCGACCAACAGCAGGCGAAGGCGGGCAACGCCCGGGTGTCCGTCCTTCACCAGCATGACGCAGCCGACATTTTCTCCGTTGATCTCTGCGATCCAGCAGCGTTCCAGCTTGGGATCGAAGTTGTTGACGAAATCGGCAACGATCTGAGCGCACAGGCCTTCAAAAGGCTCCGTCCAGCCGTATTCCTTTGCATAGAGCTCGGCATGGCGTGAAACGATCCAGCCAAAATCGCCTGTTCGGGGTTCACGAAGAATGTATCGGGGCTTTGTGCCGGGTTTTGTTTCGGCAACGCCGGCGAGCAGCGTCTCGATCGCATGCATCGCCGCAACAATCTGGTCTTGCTGCGCGGCGTCGAGCGCGTTCAGCATGGAGCCGGCCTGTTGCTGCGAACGCTGTTCCATCGGAGCGAACAGTTTGCGGCCGCGCGGAGTCAGCGCGAGATGACTTTGGCGCCCGTCTTTGGCCGAGGTCTTGCGGCTGATCAGGCCGCGCTTTTCGAAATTGCGCAGAAGGCGGCTGAGGTAGCCGGCGTCGAGCTCGAGCGTCCGGCCAACGTCCGTTGCGGTGATGTGATCCGACTGCGCGATCTCATAGAGCACCCGCATCTCGCCGAGCGAGTAGGGGCTGTCGAGGTAGGTCTTGCGCAACACGCCAATTTGCCGCGTGTAAAAGCGATTGAAACGACGTACGGCCGCGATTGCTTGTTGGCTCGGCATCGCGCGAGGGTCGGTTAATTAGTTGACTAAGTCAAGTATCCTTTCGGGTGAGGGTGACCGCGACGGGCAGCATGGCTATGCGCCGGCGACCTAGCCGATGCAGCAAGGCTGTTTCGGCATTGGCCCCCGGGGGATGTCCGCCGACCGCCTCGTAAAGGTGACGGGAGATCAAAAGACCCTGATCGGGCCCGGGTCCGCTTCCCCAGGCACTTCGGAGTAAAGCGAAGACCTCGCCGAGGGTTGGGCGCAAATGGTCGACAGCCCCGGGCGGGCGAAACACGGCGGCGCGGGCCGCGCCCCCGCGGACCTCGGTTGACTGCATGAAGTGGTCGGCTGCGTCGATCCAACCTGGCTGCGGCACAGCACCCGCGCGCAGAAACGTCAGCCAGGGGCTGCGGGTGCTTGTTGCGGCAGCATTCAGCCGGACCCCCAAGGGGTCGCTTGAACTGATGAATCGGCACCCTGCGATCTCGGCGACCTCGGCCGTGGCGTCCCGCGAACCGGCGTCAGCAATGACGACCTCTCCGATCAGGCCGGCAGCGGCTCCGGGGACCAGCGCGGCCAGTGTCGGAACGAGCGCTCGCTCCGATTCGTGGGTGGCAATGATGACACTCAGCATGGAACCGCAGCCGGTGGATACCGTTGCCACCATATCATGTGTCCGGCCCAATCGGCCCCACGAGATCGGCTCGCGAGATGCCAAAAGATACCACCTTGAAAAACGTTCTTGTTATGTTCACGTCGGTTGGCTAGAGTGAATCCATGGCTCGATCAAACGCAGCCCAAAGACGCCCGCCGGCTAAGGAGCTGCCCTCCGTGCCGGCGGGCGGCTATGAGGACGTCGGCGAGTTGCTCGGGGTAGTGGTCGACCATGAGCGCCGGCGTGGTCGGGGTGCGCACAGCAATGCCTCTGGTCGCTATGAGCCGCTCGCCCGCATCGCCTTCGATGACGGCTGGCGGACGCTCGACGAGTTGCCGCCCTTCAAGACGACGGTCACGGTTGATTCAACGCGCAAGATCATCACCCGTAATGAATCGCCCGATATCGGCTTTGACCGCTCGATCAATCCTTATCGCGGCTGCGAACACGGGTGCGTTTACTGCTTTGCCCGACCGACCCATGCCTATCTTGGGCTCTCGCCCGGACTGGACTTCGAATCCAGGCTGTTGGTGAAGCCGGAAGCAGCCAATTTGCTTGAAAAGGAACTATCGGCGACCGGCTACGAGCCGAAAGTGATTGCGATCGGCACCAACACCGACCCGTATCAGCCGATCGAGCGACGATACAAAGTAATGCGGCGAATTCTCGAAGTGCTCGACCGCGCCGGACATCCGGTTGGTATCGTCACCAAGTCGGCGCTGGTTTTGCGTGATCTGGACATTCTGGCGCGAATGGCCGAGCGCAATCTGGCAAAGGTTGCGCTCTCCGTGACGACGCTGGATGCGGAGCTCGCGCGCAAGATGGAACCGCGCGCAGCGACGCCAATGCGGCGGCTTGAAACGCTGCGCCGCTTGAGCCAGGCGGGCGTGCCTGCAACCGTCATGGTCGCACCGGTGATCCCGGCGCTCAACGACGTGGAGATAGAGCGAATCCTCGAAGCGGCCTGTACGGCCGGAGTAAAAGAAGCGGGCTACGTGTTGTTGCGTTTGCCGCTCGAGGTGCGCGACCTGTTTCGCGAATGGCTGATTGCAAATTACCCCGGCCGCTACCGTCACGTCTTCAAGCTGATCCGCGACATGCGTGGTGGCAAAGATTACGACTCGACCTGGGGCACGCGCATGAAGGGGACCGGTCCTTACGCCTGGATGATCGGCCGACGCTTTGAGATGGCCTGCGAAAAGCTGGGGCTTAATACGGAAAAACGGAAACTCGACACGACTCAGTTCCGACCGCCGCGTCCGTCTTGCGAGCAACTCGGCCTGTTCGAAACGTGAATGAGAGGACTTGGAAGAATGAGCGAGCCTGACGCGCACTTAAGCTTGGTTACGCTGGGCGTATCGGATCTTCAGCGCAGCATTGCTTTCTACGAGACGCTGGGGTTTCAGCGGAAAGGAAAGACGTTCGACGGTATCGGCTTTTTCCAGGCAGGAGCCTGCACCATTGCTGTGTGGCCGTCGGACGAACTCGCCAAGGATGCGAATGTCGCATCAGAGGGCATGTCGGAGGCTTTCCGCGGGTTCACGCTCGCCTGGAACTGCTACTCGAAATCGGACGTTGATGCCGTGATCAAGAAGGCGCATCGCGCCGGCGCCGTTGTTCGCAAGCCGGCGCAGGATGTCTTCTGGGGCGGCTACAGCGGATACTTCTCCGATCTCGACGGCCATCTTTGGGAAGTAGCCTACAATCCGCATTTCCAGCTCAGCGAGGACGGCCGCCTGACGCTGCCCGGTTGAGCTTCGCTGTCCCCAACCATACACAGGCAGGCGGATTGCGATTGACTTGCCGCATTCGCCGCGCGCTCAATCGCGGCGATGGCCAGGACGTCCAAGCCAAATCCGCGTCTGCCGCTCAATGAGCCGATCTTGCGCCCGACCTTCAGGCGCGAGCGCCGTGCGCTGAATAAAGGGATTTTTCCGGTTGCCGGTTGCGACGAGGCGGGCAGGGGGCCACTCGCAGGCCCTGTCGTTGCCGCCGCAGTGGTGCTCGATCCCAAACACATTCCGCGTGGTCTCAACGATTCCAAGAAGCTCGATGCTGCCGAACGCGAGAAACTTTACGAGAAAATCTGTGCAACGGCCCAGGTTGCGGTGGCGTTCGGCGCGGTGGAACGCATCGATCGCGATAACATCTTGCACGCTTCCCTCTGGGCGCTCGCGCGTGCCGTCAAGGCACTGCCAATTCAGCCGAAATTGGTCTTTGTCGATGGAAATCAAAAGATCGACTGCGGTTGCGACTGCGAAACAGTCGTGTCCGGCGACGCGCTGTTGGTCTCGATTGCCGCGGCATCAATCGTGGCGAAAGTGACCCGAGACCGGTTGATGACCCGGCTCGGCCTTGCTCATCCGGGCTACGGCTTTGAACGGCACATGGGCTACAGCGTGCCCGAGCATTTCGCGGCGCTTGCTCGCCTGGGCCCGACCATCCACCACCGTAGGTCCTTTGCGCCTGTGGCCGCCAAACTCGCCGCTTTGAGCGGCACCTCCGATGAGGTGATTGCCGAGTTATTGCCTCTTTAGCGCAGCTTCTTTATTGCTGCGGTTTGCATGATCCCGGATACCGGTTTTCGGATAATGTCATGCGCGACGAATAGATTGTTTTCACCCCGCCCGGGCCAATGCATTACGTCTCCCTGCTTGTCGAATTCCTGCGTGGCCGCCCGGCGGTGGTGTTTTGGACCGTGGCGCTCTCGCAAGCCGCGCTTTGGACGCTGATCCCGGCCCTTTTCTATAGTGCCCCGCCCGGGGACGTACCGATGCTCCTCGCCATCGGCCGTGAATTCGTGCTTGGCAGCTATCTTGGACCGCCGCTGGCATTTTGGCTTGGCGAGATTGCCTATCGGTTGGCCGGCAGTTTCGGCCTTTATGCATTGGCGCAGGCGTGCATCGTCGTCACGTATTGGGCGATATTCACTCTTGGCCGCGCCATTGTCGGCACCCGCCACGCAGTTCTGGCCGTGCTCTTGATGGTTGGCATCGCGGCCTTCACGGTGCCAACACCCAATTTCGGTCCGGCGATTCTGGCGGCTCCGTTGTGGGCGCTGGGTCTGCTGTCCTATTGGCGCGCTGTTGGGGAGGACAAACGCGGTTACTGGCTTTTGCTCGCGCTCGATCTCGGCTTGTTGCTGCTCGCGAGCTATGTCGGATTGATCCTGCTTGTACTTGTGATTGTGTTCACGCTGTCGACCGAACGTGGGCGAAGCGCCGCGTGGCACCCTGAAATGTGGATCGCCACGTTGCTTTTATGCATCGTCGTGTTTCCCCATGCGGTCTGGTTTAGCTTCGGCCGCTCGCTCGTCATGGAAGGGATTGATGAGAGTGTGACCGCGGCCGGCCGGTTGTCACCGGGCATGTGGCTGCTGTTTGCGCTGGTGCTGACGCATCTTGGGCTGGCATTGCTCGTGGCGTTGACGAGCGGATGGCCCCGCCATCCTCGCGAGCGCGCGCCGGAAATCGACCGTAGCCCGATCGACCCGTTCGCCCGCATCTTTGTCTACGTCTTCGCTGTCGTGCCCGGTCTGATGGCGATCGCAGTGGCCCTTGCCAGCGGACGACTTGGACCGTTTGATCGCAGTGCACCGCTTGTCGTGCTTTCCGGACTCGCTGTGATCGTCGCTGCGGGAGACAAAGTTCTTCTCTATCGCGAACGGCTGGTGTCCTCTGCCTGGCTGGGCTTGCTGGTCGCGCCGCCAGTACTGGCGGCGCTCGCGCCGGCGATATTTCCATGGACATTCGGCGTCGACCTCCGAATTGCCCAGCCCGCATATGCCGAGGGCCGCTTTTATGCGGACATCTATCAGCGTCGTACCGGCAAACCACTGGAGTTTGTCAGCGGCGATCCACGAATCGCGCCGTTGGTAGCG
The DNA here is from genome assembly GCA_036003145.1 of Pseudolabrys sp. GTDB lineage: Bacteria > Pseudomonadota > Alphaproteobacteria > Rhizobiales > Xanthobacteraceae > Pseudolabrys. The sequence goes on along the minus strand of DASYSQ010000311.1, from coordinate 18,838 downwards.
CTCGCCGCGCCAAGCCGGCCGCATCTCTATTTTGCCTGGGCGCCGCAACGCAGTCCGTGGACAAACGCGGCCGATGTCCGTGCGCGCGGAGGCATTTTGGTCTGGCCGGCGGCTGACAACAGCGGCACGCCGCCCGAGACCCTGAAGGCGCAGTTTCCTGACATGGTCGCGGAAGTGCCGCGTTCATTCCCGCGTGCCGTGCAGGGCATGTTGCCACTCATCCGGCTCGGCTGGTCGATGCAGCGTCCGCAGGCGCCTTAAGATCCCCGATTGGGTGAGGACAGGCTTTTCGAGATCGTGCGGCTCAGTGATAGCTCTCGCCCTCGCGTACCTTGCCGCGAAACAGCCAGTAGATAAAAGCGATATAGCCGAGGATCATTGGTAGCAGCAGCAGCGTGCCGAGCAGCATGAAGATCTGGCTGGCCGGAGCTGCAGCAGTGTCCCAAATGGTAAGCGACGGCGGCACCAAATATGGAAAGACGGATATCGCCAGCCCGAGGAACCCCAGCAGGAATAATACAATCGTCGCAAGGAACGGTGGCACGTCGCGCCCGGTTTCAATCCACCGCCACGCAAGATAGGCCGTCAGGGCGGTAATGACCGGAACCGGCCACAGGAAGTAAAAATTCGGCAGCGAGAACCAGCGCGACGCGATGCGCGGGTCAGCCAGCGGTGTCCACAAGCTCACGACGGCCATAGATGCGAGAACTGCAAGAAGCAGGATCTTTGATTGAGCGCGGGCGCGCTCCGCCACCGGCCCTTCGGTTTTCATCGTGAGCCAGGTCGAACCAAGCAGTCCATAACCGGCGACCAGTGATAGGCCACAAACGAGCGCAAACGGCGTTGCCCAATCGAATGTACCACCGGCAAATGCCCCGTCCCGCACGTGAATGCCTTGAATCAACCCGCCGAGGATGACGCCCTGGGCAAAGGCGGCAAGCGTGGAGCCGATGGTAAAGGCCATGTTGAGCCAAGTCTTGCTGCGCGAGACCGTACGGAATTCGAATGCGACTCCCCGGAAAACAAGCGCCAACAGCATCACAATCACCGGCAGATAGAGAGCCGGCATTACGACGGCGTAGGCTTTCGGGAATGCGACCCATAGTCCGCCGCCACCCAGCACCAGCCACGTCTCGTTCCCGTCCCAGAACGGCGCCACGGTCCGCATCATCTGATCACGTTCGCTTTCGGTGCGTGCGAACGGAAAGAGGATTCCGATGCCGAGATCGAAGCCGTCCAGGATCACGTACATGATGACCGCGGTGCCGATCAGCGCGGCCCAGATCACCGGGAGATACCATTCCATGGCTTTGCTCCTCGCGATCGGTGACGAAATTCTCTAAGTCCGCCGTACCGCCGTGCGTCCGGCATCATGCGCAGCGGAGATCGGACTTGCCGAAAAATTTCCGGGTTCTTCGGCTGCCGACCCCGTCGGACCTTGGGCAATCAGGCGGTTGATGTAGTAGATGCCGAACGAGAACACGACTCCGTATGCGATGACAAACAGCGCAAGCGTTCCGGCAATAGTTGCGCCTGGCACCGGAGACGTTGCGTCGGCGGTCCGCAACAGGCCGTGCGCAATCCACGGCTGCCGTCCGCATTCTGTCACGATCCAGCCGGCGATCACCGCCACGAATCCGATCCACCAGCATTGCGCCATGATGCGCAGGTACCAGCGGGTGTCGAAGAGTGTGCCGCGCCACCAAAGGAACGCGCCAAACAGCGCAGCTCCGATCATGAAGAGACCAATCGCCAGCATAATGCGGAAGCTGAAGAACACGAGCGTAACAGGCGGCCGGTCCGAAGCCGGCACGCTGTTCAGCCCCGGGAACAAACCGTTCAAGTGGTGGGTGAGGATGAGTGAAGCGCCGCGCGGGATCGAGATCGCGAAACGGTTCTCGCCCGTCTTTTCGTCTGGCCATGCGAAGATGTGGAAATCACCGGGTTTGGTGCCGTCCCAATGCGCCTCCATCGCTGCAACTTTTATCGGCTGGTGTTGAAGCGTGTTGAGGCCATGCTGGTCGCCGAGAAATAACTGCAAAGGTGCCAGGATTGCGGTTAGCCCGATCGCCATCCGCAACATTGTGCGGCCCTCTTCAATGTGACGGCCGGCGACCAGATAGCGCGCACCGACTGCCAGCACCACGAAACCGGTGGTGAGGTATGCAGCATTGAGCATGTGCGCGAAGCGATAGGGGAAGCTCGGATTGAATACGATGGAAAGCCAATCGACCGGATAGGCGATGCCCCCACGCACCTCATGTCCGGTCGGCGTTTGCATCCAGCTGTTTGCCGACAAAATCCAGAATGCGGAGAGGGCGGTACCGATGGCAACAATCGCGCCTGAAAGAACGTAAAGCCAGGGAGGCACGCGGTTGAAACCGAACAGCAGCACGCCAAGGAAAGTTGCTTCCAGGAAAAATGCGCTCAGCACCTCATAACCGATCAGCGGCCCGATCACATTGCCGACCATGACCGAGAAGCGGCTCCAGTTCGTGCCAAATTGATAAGACAAAACAATTCCGGAGACGACGCCCATGGCGAACGAGACCGCGAAAATCTTCGTCCAGAAACGCATGAGCAGGTGGTAGTGATCGTTGCCGCTGCGCAACCACATTGCGCCGAGCGTGGCGATATAGGCCGACAACCCGATAGTGAAGCTCGGGAATATGATGTGAAATATAATCGTGAAGGCAAACTGCAAACGGGCCAGCAGGACAGGATCAAAATCCATTGCGAGCTCCTGCTTGATGTCTTCTGGACGAATATACCCTTGGGCTACAAAGCATGGGAAGCAATTGTGTTCCGGCGCTGCGGTAAATCGAAGCGGTGATGCGCGGTATCCACACCGTCCACAAAAGGATCTGACGAGGGGGTCCGTCGGCGGTAGGCTTGGAGATTAACCGGGAGAGGGGCGAAATGGTCAAGCAGGCAAAACGCGCTTCGCGCGGCGACGAGTCGCAAATCGTGAGGGGTCTGGATCGCTATTTCGGGCTCTCGGGACAAGGCACTGACGTTCGCACCGAATTCATCGCGGGGGTAACGACGTTTTTGACGATGGTGTACATCGTATTCGTCAACCCCATCATTCTTGGCAAGACTGGAATGGATCAGGGCGCGGTGTTTGTCGCGACCTGTGTCGCTGCGGCGGTGAGCACGCTGGTGATGGCGCTGTATGCCAACTATCCGATCGCCCTCGCGCCCGGCATGGGCATCAATGCGTTCTTCGCCTTCACCGTCGTATTGACCTACAAATATACCTGGCAACAGGCGCTCGCGGCGGTGTTCTGCTCGGGTGTGCTGTTCTTTCTCATTTCGGTATTCCGGATACGGCAATACGTCATTGATGCAATTCCGCAGAACCTGAAGCTTGCCGTGTCGGCGGGTGTTGGACTTTTTCTGGGAATCATCGCGCTGGAAGAAGCCAAGGTGGTGGTCGACCATCCGGCCACACTGGTCACCCTCGGGGACCTCACCAATCCGCAGCCGATCCTGATGCTGCTGGGCTTCGTGCTGATCGCCGGCCTTAACCATCGGCGAATCATGGGCGGCACATTGATTGGCATTCTCGTCGTCACCGCGATCGGACTGCCGTTTGGGCTTGCAAAATTTACCGGCGTTATTTCGGTGCCGCCGTCGATCGCCCCTACATTTCTGCAGCTCGATTTCTCGCGCGTCACTGAGCTGACATTTATCACTGTCGTGTTCTCGATCCTCTTCGTGGACGTGTTTGACAATGCCGGCACATTGATTGGTGTCACTCATCGCACTGGTTTGATGCAGAATGGCAAGCTTGCACGCATGAAGGAGGCGCTGATTTCCGACAGTTTCGCTGCCATGTTTGGAGCGTTGATCGGGACGTCCACCACTACGAGTTATATCGAGAGCGCGGCCGGCGTTTCAGCTGGCGGCCGTACCGGACTGACCGCGGCGTTTGTCGGCCTGTTCTTCTTGCTTGCGCTGTTTTTTGCACCGCTTGCGGGAATGATCCCGGCTTACGCTTCCGCGGCAGCTTTGCTCTACGTTGCTTGCGTGATGGCGCGCGGCCTCGCCGAGATCGACTGGGAGGACGTCACGGAATACGCGCCCGCCGTGGTGACGGCGATCACGATGCCGCTGACCTATTCGATCGCGACCGGCATCGGGCTGGGCTTTATCACCTACACCCTTGCAAAGCTGATTGGCGGCAAGATCCGGGACGCGGCGCCGGCGATTGTCGTCCTTGCGATCTTATTCGCGGTCAAGTTCGCAGTCGTCGGATGAACTTATTGTCATCATGGCAAGCCTGGGCGGTCCTGTCAGCGCTGTTTGCTGCGCTTACGGCAATTTTTGCCAAGGTCGGTGTTGAAAACGTCAATGCTGATTTCGCGACCTTCATTCGCACAATTGTTATTCTGGTGACTCTCGCCTTCATCCTGCTGGCGACCGGGCAATTCCAGTCGCCGGGTGCAATCCCTTCGCGAAGTTATCTCTTTTTATTGCTGTCGGGCCTGGCAACGGGCGCGTCGTGGGTGTGTTACTTCCGCGCGCTCAAGATCGGCGAGGCTGCCAAGGTCGCACCCATCGATAAGCTTTCGGTGGTATTGGTCGCGCTGTTCGGCGTGATGTTCCTGGGCGAGCGTCTGACCGCGCCGAATTGGTTGGGCGTGGCGTTGATCGCGACTGGTGCAATTCTGGTCGCCTACCGCTGATCGAGCGCCTTTTTGATTGCCAGGAAATCGCGCCAGGCAAAACGCTTCTGCAGCGGGCTGCGCAGGAGGAAAGCCGGGTGGAAAGTTGGCAGAGCGCGAATCTCGCGCTTGCCCGTTTCGAACGTGAACCACCGTCCCCGCGTTTTGGTGATGCCTTCTTTGATGCCGAGCAAAGCTTGTGCGGAGGGGCCCCCAAGGCAGGCCAGGATGTCGGGATCGGCAAGTTCGATCTGGCGCAGGATGAAGGGCAGGCAGATTTGCGACTCCTGCGGCGTCGGTGTTCGGTTTCCCGGCGGCCGCCATGGCACGATGTTGGCGGTGTAAACGGATGTGCGGTCGAGACCGATCGCGGCCAGCATACGATCGAGCAATTTGCCGGACCGGCCGACGAACGGGAGGCCCTCAATGTCCTCGTCGCGGCCGGGAGCCTCCCCGACGAACATAAGCCGCGCCGACGGGCTGCCGTCGGCAAAGACAAGTTGCGTTGCGGTCGTCTTCAAAGCGCAGCCATCAAATTTTTCGAGAATGCCGCGCAGCTCATCGAGCGTCTTCGCGCTTTTCGCCGCCGCGCGCGCCGCCATGGCGGCTTCATCGAGAGCCTGGGGCGCCAGCGCCGCCGCCGGGCCATTGGCTTCACGGTGTGGCGGCGGCATGACGTCCCTGATCGTTCGGTTCGGCGGCGCAGGCGCTTCAACGGCTGCAAAGCGATTGACGGGCGCTTCGCCCACAAGTGCGTCGACGCCGGCCTCTGCGTAGAAGTCGAGCAGGTCGCGCGCCGGTCTGTCGTGGGGAGGCATCATTTATGCACATTAGCATGAGCGCTGCGCGATTGCCGCCCCGTGTGCAAAAGTGGACAATTGGCTTAGGAGATGCTCATGGCCGAGTTGCCCGCCCGCGAAGCAATGGAATTCGATGTCGTGGTTGTTGGTGCCGGACCCTCCGGCCTGGCCAGCGCTATCCGACTCAAGCAGATCAACCCCGACATTTCCGTCGTGGTGGTGGAAAAAGGGTCGGAAGTCGGTGCCCATATCCTGTCCGGAGCCGTTATCGACCCTGTTGGGCTCGACCGTCTGCTTCCTGGTTGGCGCTCCGAAGAAACGCCAATAAAAACCCCCGTCAGCGACGACCGCTTCTATTTCCTCTCGGCCGGTGGAGCGTTGCGCCTGCCAAATTTCATAATGCCGCCGCTGATGAGCAATCACGGCAACTTCATTGTCTCGCTCGGCAGCGTTTGCCGCTGGCTGGCGACCAAGGCGGAAGCGCTCGGCGTTGAGATTTATCCGGGCTTTGCTGCCACGGAAGTTCTTTTCGAAGGGAATGGTGCCGTCTCAGGAGTTGCCACGGGAGACATGGGTGTCGGCAAGAACGGCGCACCAAAGGACAATTTCACGCGCGGCATGGAATTGCGCGCGAAATACACGCTGTTCGCAGAAGGCGCGCGCGGCAATCTCGGCAAACAATTGATTGCAAAATTCGGTCTGGCGAACGAGCGCGAATCGCAGAAATTCGGGCTTGGGTTGAAAGAGCTCTGGCAGGTCGCGCCGGAAAAACACCGCAAAGGCCTTGTGCAGCACACTTTCGGCTGGCCACTCGACAATTCAACCGGCGGCGGCTCATTCCTCTATCACCTCGACGACAATCTGGTGTCGGTCGGGTTCGTTCTCCACCTCAACTATTCCAATCCCTATCTGTCGCCGTTTGAGGAATTCCAGCGTCTGAAGACGCATCCGCTGGTGCGCGACACTTTCGACGGCGGCAAACGGCTGGCATATGGCGCGCGCGCCTTGACCGAGGGTGGCTATCAGTCTGTGCCGAAACTGTCCTTTCCCGGTGGCATGCTGGTTGGTTGCGATGCCGGATTCATGAACGTGCCCCGCATCAAGGGAAGCCACAACGCGATGCTGTCGGGGATGATGGCGGCGGAAGCGACCGCCGCGGCGCTTTCCGCCGGCCACAGCCATGACGAACTGACGGAGTACGAAACCGGCTGGCGTGCCTCGGCTATCGGCAAAGATTTATGGAAGGTTCGTAACGCCAAGCCGCTTTGGTCGAAATTCGGCACGCTCGCCGGTATTGCCTTTGGCGGACTCGATATGTGGACAAATACGTTCGGATTCTCGCTATTTGGCACGCTCAAGCACGTCAAAGCGGACTACGACACGCTCAAGCCCGCGTCCGAATGCAGGCCCGTTAGCTATCCGAAGCCGGACGGCAAAATTACCTTCGACCGTCTCTCATCGGTGTTCCTGTCCAATACGAATCATGAAGAAGATCAGCCCGTTCATCTTCATGTCAGAGACATGGCGCTGCAGAAAAAATCCGAGCACGATGTATTCGCTGGGCCCTCGGCCCGGTATTGCCCGGCCGGCGTCTATGAGTGGATAGAGGAGGCGGGTGCGCCCAGGTTCGTGATCAACGCCCAGAACTGCGTCCACTGCAAAACCTGCGATATCAAAGACCCCAATCAAAACATCACCTGGGTTCCGCCCGAGGGCGGCGGGGGGCCAAATTACCCGAATATGTGATTCGATCGAACTGAATGTGGCTTGCGCTGGCGGTCCCGTCACGATACCGCCACATCGGGCCATTCAAGGTGTTTCCTTCGCACTGCGAGACGTTCTTGCGGGGGCGGCGCAAAAAGGCCATTCTCGGCGTAACATCGGCGGTCCGCGCGAGACTCGCGGCCAGCCGCTTCATTGGAGCATTGCCCGTGACGTCTTCGAGCTTCGGCCGCTGCATTGCCGGCAGCGCGCTTGCCGCCTTTCTCGCGGCGGCACCTATCGAGCTTGCCGCGCAGCAAACGAGCGCCCTGGAATTTCCGGGCATAACTGCTTCAGGCAGTTATCTTGCCGCGCGTCATGCTGGCCAGCAGCGCGATGCCGCCGCCGCAGCCTCCTATTATCGGGCGGCACTCAAGCGTGACCCGAACAATGGCGAGCTGCTGGACCGCGCCTTTCTGTCTTTTCTGGTCGATGGCGACGTTGACGAGGCTGTAAAATTCGCCGAGCGCGTGGCGCAAGCCGACAAGAATGATCGTGTTGCCCGGCTGGTCCTCGGCGTAAGTTCACTCAAACGCAAGCAATACCCCGCCGCGCGCCGCGACCTGGCGCAGTCGATCCGCGGGCCGATTACCGATCTGACTGCAACCCTGCTTTCGGCCTGGAGTGCGTATGGCACGAATGACAGCAAGGGCGCAGTCGCGGCAATCGATCACCTCGCCGGTCCCGAATGGTATGCGATCTTCAAGGAACTGCACGCGGGTCTAATCTATGACGTCGCCGGCAATCAGAAAGAAGCCGGCAAACGGCTTGAGCACGCCTACAAGCTGGACTCCACCGCGCTGCGGGTCGTTCAGGCCTATGGCAGCTGGATTTCGCGTAATCGGTCTCCAAAGGAGGCATTGCCGGTTTTCGAGACCTTCGACAAAACTCTGCCGCGTCACCCTCTCGTGGTCGAGGCCATGGATAAGCTCAAGGCCGGAGAGAAGTTGCCGCCGCTCGTTTCGAACGCTCAAACGGGCGCCGCAGAAGCGCTTTACGGCCTTGGCGCTTCTCTCGGCCGCCGCGGCGGTGAAGATCTCGGTCTGGTTTATTTACAGCTCTCGCTTTTCCTGGCCCCGACCCACCCGCTGGCGCTCCTGTCACTCGCCGACCTTTATGAGTCGCTCAAGAAGCCGGAGCTGGCGATCAAGATCTATGATCGCGTTCCCGCCAATTCGCCGTTGCATCGTAATGCCGCCATCCAGATGGCTGCCAATCTCGACACGCTCGACCGGGCCGAGGAGGCACAGAAACATTTGGAAGGCTTGATCAAGCAACACCCGGATGATCTTGAAGCGATCATGGCGCTCGGGAATGTCCTGCGTGGCCACAAGAAGTTTGGGGACTGCGCCAACGTCTATTCCAAAGGCGTTGCGACCGTTCCAAAGCCCGAAAAGGCGAATTGGGTCGTCTTCTATTTCCGCGGAATTTGCTACGAGCGCTCGAAGCAATGGGCAAATGCCGAGGCAGACCTCAAGAAGGCACTCGAGCTGTTTCCCGATCAGCCGCACGTCCTGAACTATCTCGGCTATTCCTGGATCGACCAGGGCATCAACCTGGATGAAGGCATGGAGATGATCAAGAAGGCCGTGCAGCAGCGGCCCGACGACGGCTATATCGTGGATTCCCTTGGTTGGGCTTACTACAGGGTTGGAAATTACGAAGAGGCGACCAAACAACTCGAGCGCGCAATTGAGTTGAAGCCGGAAGATTCGACCATCAACGACCATCTGGGCGACGCCTATTGGCGGGTCGGTCGCGTCCTGGAAGCCAGATTCCAGTGGGCGCATGCACGCGATCTCAAGCCCGAGCCTGAAGAGCTTCCGAAAATTGAGGCAAAGCTCAAGTCCGGATTGCCGGAAGAAACCTCGTCGCAAGCCAAGGCCGGCAAGAAGAGCGGCGACGGCGGCTGACGGCTGATGCGCAAGCGATAGGTTTTTTCGCGTGGGCGCGCCGCTGTTCGAAAAGGCTTCTGCCAAAGTCAATCTGACATTGCGGGTGCGTGGCCGCCGCGCCGACGATTATCATGAACTGGAAAGCCTGGTGGCCTTCGCTGATGTCGGCGACACGCTGACATTGAGTGATGTCGATAGAGACGGGCTGGAGGTTGCGGGGCCCTTCGCTGGCAAGAGCGGGCCAGTTGCCGACAATCTGGTTCTCAAGGCCCTCGCTGCCATACGTGAACGTATTGGGGGGCTGAAGGCTGGACGGTTTCTGCTTGAAAAAAATGTGCCGGTGGCGGCTGGCCTTGGTGGCGGCTCGGCTGACGCGGCTGCGGCTCTGCGGCTTGTCGCTCGTGCCAACGGTCTGGCAATCGATGACGATCGCGTTATGTCTGCTGCGCGCGCCGTAGGCGCCGATGTGCCGGTTTGCCTCGACCCGCGGCCACGCGTCATGCGCGGTATCGGTGAGGTGTTGTCTCGCCCGCTCGATTTGCCGGCGCTTCCCGCCGTGCTGGTCAACCCCGGTGTTGCTCTGGCGACCCGCGATGTGTTTGCGAGAATGACAGTTGAACGAACAGAGTATCCCGTGCGCGATGTACCGCGCGAGTTTGACGCGCTGATCGAATTTTTGAAGCAGGATGGCAACGATCTCACGTCGGCGGCAATTGCCTGCGTACCGGCCGTCGCTGAGGTTTTGGATGCGCTACAACGCTTGCCAGCCATCAAGCTTGCGCGCATGTCGGGGTCAGGGGCGACCTGCTTTGCACTCTTCGGTACCTCCGCCGAAGCCGCGGCCGCGGCGCAACGACTCGGGGAGCGAAAATCCTGGTGGGTGCAAACGACTACGCTGGGTTCGGGTCTGGCTGTAACTTGAATTTGCCGGCTTTACGGACGACTATCGGCGATCCACGAGTGGAGCGAGCGATGAAATGCAAATGGCTGCTTATGTCGGTCCTGTCGGTCCTGTCGGTCCTGTCGACCTTGGCGATCGTCATCGTCACCGTCGATCCGGCTTTCGCCCGCGACAAACATAAGAATCAGCCGCGCTGCGTTCCCAACAAGCCGTACGAACTTTCGTGGAGCTTTCTGCTTCCAGGACACCCCGCGCCTCAGCCCAACGGCTGTGCGCCACCGGTATATTCCTACGGCAAATATATAGGTCAGGATCCGGATCTCAATATCCGGTTCCAGATGTATCGCGATCCCACGACGGGCTACTACGCCTACCCATAGCGCACGTGCTAGTGCACGCGACCAATGCAAAATGCGACAGCTTCCTCCAGCGCCGACTTCATTTCTGACGGCGGTACGAGTGCCAGCGCATCGGTTGCGATTGCGCCATAATGGCGTGCACGGCCAACCGTGTCTTCAATCGAATGATGTTTCGCAATCAAGGCGATTGCCTCGTCGAGATCGCCATCGCGGATGTCGCCCTCAGCAAGCGTCCGATTCCAGAAGACGCGTTCACTTTCGGTGCCGCGCCGGAATGACAACACCACCGGCAGGGTAATTTTTCCCTCGCGGAAATCATCGCCGACATTCTTGCCGAGCTTCGCGGACTTGCCGCCATAGTCGAGGGCGTCGTCTATCAGCTGGAAGGCTATGCCGAGATTCATCCCGAACGACCGGCAGGCCGCCAGTTCGGCCTTTTCCTTTGCGGCGAGAGCAGGTCCTACTTCACAGGCGGCCGCGAACAATTCAGCCGTCTTGGCGCGAATGACCGCGAGATATTCGTCTTCGTTGGTCGCGGTGTTTTTGGCCGTTCCGAGTTGCATCACTTCGCCTTCCGCGATCACGGCAGCCGCAGACGAAAGAATATCCAGAGCGTGCAGATTTCCGACCTCCACCATCATCTTGAATGCCTGGCCGAGCAGGAAGTCGCCGACCAGCACACTCGCCTCATTGCCCCACAGCATGCGCGCGGCAACTTTGCCACGGCGCATGTCGCTTTCGTCGACCACATCGTCGTGCAAGAGCGTCGCGGTATGCATGAATTCAACCGCTGCGGCGAGCTTCACGTGCCCGTCACCGGAATAGCCGCAAAGCCTGGCCATCGCCAAAGTGAGCATGGGTCGCAGCCGCTTGCCGCCCGAGGAAATCAGGTGGTTGGCAACTTCCGGGATCATGGCAACTTCGGATCCGGTGCGCGCGAGAATCGTCGTGTTGACGCGCTCCATGTCCGGTGTCACCAGTTCCGCCAGGCGATTGAGCGAGGCGGAGTTCGGGTTCTCAAATGGAAGGACGACGGCCAAAATCTGTCTCCGGTAGTGGGAAAAAGCGAGCATAGGAACGCTATGCTAATGCGGCAAGTGCGTTACATTGTCTTAATCAGCCCAATCTTGTGCGGCCGCAGCAGGCAGGACTGGATGACCAGGACACCCCCCGCCGCTGTCCATAATTCCGGCGACTTGAACCGGACATAGGTCCATGCGCGAACTTATCCGTACAAACGATGCAGTCCTGGTTTCGGCGGTGGTGGCGTTGCTGGACGGCGCCGGAATTCAATCGCTGGTGCTCGACCAGAATATGAGCGTCCTGGAAGGCTCGCTCGGTATCCTGCCACGCCGCGTGCTGGTTGCGGAGGACCATGAGCTGAAGGCTCGGCGTCTCCTGAAAGACGCCGGGCTCGGTCATGAGCTTCGTCCAGATGGAAGCTGAGAGCGTGACTTCCGAAGACCGCATCCTTGGCGGCAGGCTTCGGATACGCCAGCCGTTGCGCGGTCACCGCGTCGGCCACGACGCGATCCTCCTGGCGGCGGCTACAGCTGCGCGCGGGGGCGAGCGCGCAATCGACCTTGGATCGGGCGTTGGCGCTGCCGGCCTTGCCCTGGCTGCACGCGTTCCGGGACTGACGGTGACTCTGGTCGAGATCGATGCAGGGCTGTGCGCGCTCGCGGCGGAGAATGCGCGGCTCAACGGCCTAGACAACCGGGTGAGAGCGCTCGCCGTCGATGTGGAAAAACCGGATGCCTTTGAGGCCGCCGGGCTTTCCGGTGACACGATTGATCGCGTCTTGATGAATCCACCATTCCACGATGCACGGCGCCAGAATGTCTCGCCTGATCCACGACGCCGCCTCGCACACGTGGGTGCCCCCGGATTGCTGGCGCGGTGGGTTGGCACAGCCGTATGGCTTTTGAAGCCGCGCGGCATGCTGACCCTCATTTGGCGAGCGGATGGCCTCGCTGACGTGCTTGAGACGTTATGTCCGTCGTTCGGCGATATCGCCGTGCTTCCCGTGCTCCCACGCGAAACCGCGCCGGCGATTCGCGTGATCGTGCGGGCCACCAAGGCGAGCGGCGGCCCACAGCTTTCCTATCCTGCAATTGCACTCAGTGACGAGCAGGGCCAGCCAACGGAGGCCGCCGAAGCCATTTTACGCGGAGGAAAAACGTTGAGAATTGCGGAGCCCTAGTGGCTCCTGCGAGTCTGCCTAAGCTCTACGCCGCTTTGGCATAAATTCGCGCCAACGTCCGGCTGCCAACTGGCGCCGCACACGCGCCAGACTTTCGTCGCTCAGGTGCGAAAGGCCAATAACACAGCCGATTAAAATGAACAGGAGTGCGATTTTGGGATCCATCGATCCGCCTCTTGAATAGCCCCACTTCGAAGTGGCACCTGAGGCAGTGCAAAAAGCATTCCAAAGTTAAAAATTAGGCAACAAAGGACAATTTCAGAGCAGATCGCTGAAATTTGGTGCGATGTGATATCTGGCTACCGCTCCGGGTCCGGGCCAACACGAGCAGGCGTGGCCTTTGACTTAACGGGTATTGGCTGCCTATCTGCATGCCATGTCCACTTCAGCAAACCCACCGTCGGCGAATCCAGGCAAACGCATGATCGACATGTGCGCCCGCCTGGTGCCGCGCCGGTTCCGCACTGACATACCCGTGGTTCCGGTGGTGCGCCTTACGGGCGTTATCGGAATCGTCACCCCGCTGCGGCCCGGGCTACTGCTATCCACGATCGCCCGGTCGCTGGAGCGCGCATTTGACGCGCGCCATGCGCGAGCCGTGGCTTTGGTCATCAATTCCCCAGGCGGCTCGCCGTCTCAATCGCATCTGATCTTTCGGCGGATTCGTCAACTCGCTGAAGAAAAGAACCTGCCAGTGCTGGCTTTCGTAGAGGATGTCGGTGCGTCAGGCGGTTACATGCTGGCCTGCGCGGCAGACGAAATCATCTGCAACGAGTTCTCGATTGTCGGATCAATCGGCGTTGTTGGAGCTTCTTTCGGCTTCCACGAGCTCATCGAGAAAGTTGGTATCGAACGCCGAATTTACACCGCGGGTGACCGCAAGGCGATGCTGGATCCCTTCCTGCCGGAAAAGCCGGACGACGTAAAACGGATCAAGGCGATCCAGCAGGACATCCACGAACATTTCATAGCGCTGGTGAAGGAACGCCGCGGGTCGAAACTCAACGGCTCCGACAAGACGCTGTTCTCTGGTGAATTCTGGACCGCAAAGAAGGCGATCGAACTCGGGCTTGCCGATCGCATTGGCGACCTTCGGTCGGTATTGCGCGAGCGCTTTGGAGAGAAGGTCCATACGCCGCTCGTTTCGGCCGAGCGTTCACTGTTCGGTCGGCGGTTGTCGGGAGTTGGTCTTGCGGACGCAATTGTTCGTCAGCCCGGACTGGCCGACGATCTCATTTCGGCGCTGGAAATTCGTGCACTGTGGGGCCGGTACGGATTGTAAATTTCTCCGCTCACTGCACCGGCTTGTTGCCGAATAATTTTGCAACTGCGGCCACCTGCTCGCGCTGTTGTGCGATCGACGCGGCGAATTCGGTGGCATTGCCGGGGCTGACGATCTGTCCGGTTGCCGTCAATCGCTTGACGATTTCAGGATCGGCAGCGACCGTGCGGATATCATCAGCGATCTTGTTGCGCACATCATCGGCAATTCCGGGTGGCCCAAACAGCCCGACCAGTCCATCGAATTCGAGAGACGGATAGCCTGCTTCGACCGCGGTCGGGACGTTGGGAAGAGCCGGAGCGCGTTCGCGATTGGTAACCGCGAGTACTTTGACCGTTCCGGCTTCCACCTGCGGACGCACGATCGCATAGGCCGGCATGTAGACCTGGATTGTTCCTGACGCGAGGTCGGTGACGGCCCCGGCAGGATTCTTGTAAGGCACTTTTGCCATCTTGAGCCCGACCGTGTGCAAATATCCGGCAAATACAAAATCGGTAAAGCCCGTTGCGGTCGTCCAGTTCAATTGGTCCGGCTTCGCGCGCGCCAATGCCTCCAGTTCTTTCAGCGAATTGACCTTGAGTGAAGTCGGGACGCTGACTGCGACTACAGTCTTGGAAATACGAGCGATCGGGATGAGGTCGCGTGGATCATAGGGGAGCTTGTCGTGGAAATAAGGGTGCGCGGTAAACGAACTCACCGGCGACACCAGCAGGGTGTGATCATCATGCGCGCTCAGGAAGCTGGTGATGGCGACCATGCCATCGCCGCCCGGGCGATTTTCCACGACGACAGGTTGCCCCCAGCGTTCGGACAGCTTGTCTGCAAACAGCCTCGCACCGATGTCGACACCGCTGCCCGGGCCGAGCGTTACGATGAGCCGCACCGGCCGGTTCGGCCAGGCATCTGCCGCAGCGCTCGGCGAAGCCAGCAACAGTGGCAATGCAAGGATGGTGGCAATCAGCGTCAAAACGGCCCAATCGGCCTTTGCAGGGCGGCTCATGGTTCCTCTGGCTCCTCCACAGGCCGGCCGGCCATTCATGCTGATGGCCGTTGCGGCGCTCGATAAACTAACCCCCGGTGAACTTTAGTCCAACCGCCGAAAATCCCAATAGTTGAGGCCCGTTGTGGTTTGGTCTGCGGCATACTTGCGCAAAATGCGATCCGCCCCGAAAATGCCGCCTTCGCAACCGACTTTCGCTGCCGGTTGTCTGATCGGAGCTGCCTATGCCGTCGTTTTTGCTTTCGCCGCTTCTGAAGTGGTCGCTCGCCGCGCTGGGCGGCGCCATGGTCGTGCATTGGGCGGTTAAGGAAGCGCGCCGGATCAACGAAGAGCTTGAGAACGCCAGGCGCGTGAAGGCGAAAATCACCGATGCCGAAAATCGCCCAACTCTGCGTCGCGATCCGGCGACCGGCGAATACCGGCTTTAAGAATTTGACGACAAGAGAGCGTGTGGCCGATTCTAACGATCCGGCACGCGTTGATGACTGCCGATCATCGCTCCAAAGAACAGCAAGATCAGCACCCACCCAATGACTTGAAAAGCGAGCATCGGCATTCCCCCACGCGACCGTGCCTTTTTCGTCTCAGTCGGTCTGGGTAACAGCCGCCGTTCAACACTGTGTAAATGGACCTCGACTTGACCCTCATTGGGGCCGCCTCTAGGGTCGAATCTATTCCCGTGATTAAGAATCAGTTTCCATCCGATGGCTGAAGCCGACCTTCGTGCCAGCGAACGTACGCATCAAGGCAACCTGGACCCATCACGGTCATTCCAGGGACTTATCCTTGCGCTGCAACAATACTGGGCGAATTGGGGCTGCGTCATTCTGCAGCCTTACGACATGGAGGTGGGGGCGGGGACTTTCCACCCTGCCACGACGCTGCGCGCGCTCGGACCGAAACCGTGGAACGCAGCCTATGTGCAGCCCTCGCGCCGTCCGAAGGACGGGCGCTATGGCGAAAACCCCAATCGGCTGCAGCACTACTACCAGTTCCAGGTCATCCTGAAGCCGTCGCCGCCGGACATTCAGGATCTCTATCTCAAATCACTCCAGGCAATCGGCATCGATTCCAAGGTCCACGACATTCGCTTTGTCGAAGACGATTGGGAAAGTCCAACGCTCGGCGCCTGGGGACTGGGCTGGGAGTGCTGGTGTGACGGCATGGAGGTGTCACAGTTCACTTATTTCCAGCAGGTCGCCGGATTTGAATGCGCGCCTGTCGCGGGGGAACTCACATACGGGCTCGAGCGACTGGCGATGTATGTGCAGGGCGTCGACAATGTGTACGCGCTCAACTTCAATGGCCGCACCGACGCGAAGAAGGTCACCTATGGCGACGTCTTCCTGCAGGCGGAGCAGGAATACTCCCGGCACAATTTCGAGTTTGCCGACACTGCGATGCTGTTCGAGCAATTCAAGATGGCCGAGGCCGCCTGTCAGAAATATCTCGCAGCCGGATGGGCGAACGGCAAGAAGGAACGTCATCTGATGGCGCTGCCGGCCTACGACCAGTGCATCAAGGCAAGTCACGTTTTCAATCTTTTGGATGCGCGCGGGGTGATCTCGGTTACCGAACGGCAGAGCTATATTTTGCGCGTGCGCGAATTGGCGAAAGCTTGCGGCGCGGCGTGGCTCAAGACGGAGGGCGGGGGAGCGGGGTGAGCGAGCCGGATATCGGCGGCTGCGAGCCAATCGCGGCCCACAAGGTGACAAGTCCCGCATGCCCTGCTAGTCCGACCGCATCTATCAGTTCTCCTTGAACCCGCGATGCCAGACCTCCTGCTTGAATTACTGTCTGAGGAAATCCCCGCGCGCATGCAGGCACGTGCGGCCGAGGATCTGCGCAGGCTGGTGACCGACCGGCTGGTGGAGGCAGGCCTCGCCTATGAGGGCGCCAAGGCTTTCGTCACACCGCAACGACTGACGTTGGCGGTGTATGGCATCCCGGCGCGTCAGCCCGACATCAAAGAAGTAAAAAAAGGCCCGCGCGTCGGCGCGCCTGAAAATGCTGTTGCCGGATTTCTGAAAGCGGCCGGCTTGAAATCGATCAGCGAAGCGAAGGTTCAGCCCGACAAGAAAGGCGATTTTTATATCGCGGTCATCGACCGGCCAGGACGCAATGCAATAGACGTTATCGAGGATGTCTTGCAGGCCACGGTCGCGACCTTTCCCTGGCCGAAGTCGATGCGCTGGGGCGCTCAATCTGCGACTCCAGGCTCGCTATCGTGGGTGCGACCGCTTCATTCGATTGTCGCTACCTTTGGTCCCGAGACCGAAGAGCCCGCAGTCGTGCCACTGGAATTTGATGGCATCAAGAGCGGCGACGAAACACGTGGCCACCGTTTCATGGCGCCCGCGCTCATCAAGGTGAGGCGCTTCGACGATTACGTGGCCAAGCTCGAAAAGGCCAAAGTGGTGCTCGATCCGGCCAGACGCGCCGACACTATTCGCACGGACGCCAAGAACCTCGCCTTCGCGCAGGGCTTCGAACTGATGGAGGACGAGGGGCTGCTCGCCGAAGTCGCCGGCCTTGTTGAATGGCCGGTGACGCTGATGGGAAGCTTCGATCAGGCATTCCTGTCGATTCCGGAAGAAGTGATCCGGGCGACCATCCGCAACAACCAGAAATGCTTCGTGCTGCGCGATCCGCAGACGGCGAAGCTCGTCAACAAGTTCATTCTGGTCGCCAATGAAGAGGCCACCGATGGCGGCAAAGCGATTATCGCCGGCAACGAGCGTGTGATCCGCGCGCGGTTGTCCGATGCCAAATTTTTCTACGAGACCGATCTGAAGATGCGGCTGGAAGATCGGCTTCCCAGGTTCGAGCACATCGTCTTCCACGAGAAGCTCGGTACGCAGGCCGAACGCATTGCGCGCATAACGGCGCTTGCGGGCCAGCTGGCGCCTCTTGTGGGTGCCGACGTGGCGAAAGCAGAGCGTGCCGCGCAGCTTTGCAAGACCGACTTGCTAACCGAGGTGGTCGGCGAATTCCCCGAACTGCAGGGTTTGATGGGTCGATATTACGCCGAGGCGCAGAACGAAGACGAGGCGGTCGCGCATGCTTGCGAGGACCACTACAAGCCGAAAGGCCCCGACGATTTGGTCCCGGCCGATCCCGTTTCTATCGCGGTTGCGTTGGCTGACAAATGCGATTCGCTGATGGGTTTCTGGACGATCGGTGAAAAGCCTACGGGGTCTAAAGATCCTTACGCACTGCGCCGCGCTGCGCTTGGTGTAATTCGTTGCATTTTAGACAATGACGTTAGGCTCGGCCTCTATGGTGTTTTTGACAAAGCAGCCAGCCTATTTCCCGCAAAACTTCCAGGCGAGGAAACTACTGTTGCGTTTAACGCGCATCTTGTGTCGCAGAAAAGCGGCCACGGACCTGCGCGTCCCCCTAGATATTTTGTCGCTCAAGAGCTTCTCAACTTTATTGCTGACCGTTTAAAGGTTCAATTGCGCGACCAAGGCGCTCGTCATGATCTAGTTGATGCGGTTTTTGCCTTAGGGACCGGTCAGGATGACTTGCTGATGGTCGTTCGGCGTATCGAGGCGCTGGGAAAATTCCTCGACAGTGATGACGGCAAGAATCTGCTCGCCGGTTACAAGCGCGCAACCAACATCATTCGTATCGAAGAAAAAAAGGACAAACGCGAATATACGGACGAGCCGGACGTGAAGCGTTATCAACTACCCGAGGAGAAGGCCTTGGCGGAAGCGATCGGCGTCGTCAAGAAAGAGGCTTCCGCCGCCGTCGGCAAGGAAGATTTTGCGGCGGCCATGCGTGCCATGGCCAAGCTACGGCCCCGCGTCGACGCATTCTTCGACAAGGTCACCGTCAATGTCGACGACAAGTCATTGCGAGAAAACCGACTCAAGCTACTCAACGAAATACGAGAAGCGACGCGCGCTGTCGCGGATTTCTCGAAAATCGAAGGATGACCGTGATCTGATGGACACTTCAG
>DASYSQ010000310.1:0-2314 GCA_036003145.1 Pseudolabrys sp. | reverse complement strand
GCGCTTTCTGGGGCTCGCGATCGAGGACAGCATTCCGGACGCCACGACGCTTTGGCTGTTCCGCGAGAAGCTGGCCAAGGCCGGGCTGATCGAAAAGCTGTTTGACCGCTTCGACCAGCATCTTGCGGCCAAGGGCTACATTGCGCGTGGCGGGCAGATCATCGACGCCAGTATCGTGCCAGTGCCGACGCAACGGAACAGTCGTGATGAGAACGACCAGCTGCGGGCTGGGCGCACACCGGCAGGGTGGAAGCAGAAGCCCGCCAAGTTGCGGCAGAAGGACCGCGATGCGCGCTGGACCAAGAAGCATGGCCGCAGCTTCTTCGGCTACAAGAACCATGTGAACGCGGACGTCAAGCACAAGCTGATCCGACATTATGCGGTGACCGATGCGGCCGTGCACGACAGCCAGGAGCTGGAAGGGCTGTTGGACATGGGCAACACCTGCAATGATGTGTTCGCCGACAGCGCCTATCGATCGGCCGAGATCGAGTCCAAACTCAGGGTCAGTGGTTACAACAGTCGGATTCATCGACGCGGTCGGCGCAACCATCCGCTGTCTTTAGCGCAAGTGCGAGTAAACCACGTCAAGAGCCGGATACGCGCTCGCATCGAGCATGTGTTCGGGGCGCAGCAGAGCGCGCCGGGCGGTCGGATCGTGCGCACGATCGGCGTCGTGCGGGCGCGCGCCAAGATCGGCTTGCAGAACCTGGCCTACAACATTCGCCGCCTTGTGACGCTGGAACGGCTCGCCGCGGCATGAAGTGGAGTCCGTCTGCAGTGTTCCAACCGAAGCAGCGGGCGGAAAAACGAAGCCGCGAAGACGGCAAATCAAATTGAAAACACCTGAACCGAACTTGTGTCCAATCAGGCGTCAAAATCGACCATTGTTCGAGGTGCCCTGAAGATAGATGGTGGAGATTTCGAGCGGAACACCGATGACTGTCTCGACCTAAATGCCCTGCTTCACCCCGCGCAGGCGTTTTCGCACCCCGGCGATGTCGTTAACGATCCTGACCTAACACTGAGCGAAAAGCGTGCGATCCTGGCGTCATGGGCCTCTGATGCCTGCGCAGTTGATTCCGTACCGGAATTGCGCCGTGCTCCCGTCGAAGGAGGAAGGCCGGTCGCATTCGACGATATTATGGACGCACTACGTGCGCTGGACGCCTGTCAGATAGAAACCAGCAGTCGCTACCACCGCGTGGTGCGCAAGCGTCGAATTTTCAGCCGCGGGAGCGGCGAGAGCGGCCGTAGCCAGCCTCTCCAATAAATGAGGAACGAACGAACGAGCGGCGCTGTCCGATCGTTGGATCTTTGATCGGCCAGGAGGCTTCACGGAGGATGCTATGACTGCGTCTGAGCTTTTCGCCGTAGCATAACCCTCACCTGATCCTCCAGCCCGGAAGGCTGCGGCCCTACGTTAGCACAGTCGACGCCACCAGCGGCGGTGACTTTAGGGGTCCTCCGGTCGCCGGCTACCTGGCCTATTTTGGCCCGCGTGCTGCCGCGTCTGCGTGATCAGCCCGCCGGGTTCGTCCCGCTCTGCTACCGATGAAAGCGCCGAAGGCGCCCTGGGGCGCGCTGTGGCTGCATGAAATCAAGCACGATGACTTCCGGGTCATCGCCCGCAAGGCGGGAGACGTAGAACTGCCGACGATTTCAGGCGTTGTGTTGAGCAATAGCGGCTAAGCAAACGGAGCAATCGGGTAAGCAAAAGCCACAGAAAGCCAACCTGGGGCAAAAGGAGGCTGGCGAAGAGAAGGAGAAGCGATCGTAAGCGGAACTCTGCTCCCACCTTGTAACGCGCGATTTGAGCCGCAAGATGCGAACCGACTTTGGCATATCGGTTCGCACATATGGTCGACCATATAGATGACGCTTCGGAGCCGCGGGGTCGAGTCGATATCCGTGTCGGGGTGGGGCGCCGGCGTCGCTGGAGCGTCGCGACCAAGGGACGGATCGTCGCGCAATCATATGCGCCCGGCGCGGTGGTGTCGGAGGTAGCGCGCCGACACGACATGTCGCCGCAGCATCTGTTTGGTTGGCGCAAGGCGGCGCGGGCCGGTTTGCTGACGTTACCGGCCGACGAGGTGCCGACGTTTGTACCGATCGTGAGGGAAGCCCGTGACGACTGTGTTGCCGCGGCGGTGGGCGTAACGGTCTCCGGGGTGATTACCATCGAGATTGCCGGCGCGGTGGTTCGCGCGGAACGAGGCGTTGATCTCGGCTGGCTGCGGGATGTGCTGCGTGCCGTGAAGGCGGCGACATGATCGCGGTTGCGGCTGGGGTGAAGGTGCTGGTGGCCACGAAG
>DASYSQ010000309.1:0-4109 GCA_036003145.1 Pseudolabrys sp. | reverse complement strand
CACCTTTGTGCTCGTCAGGTGCCCGCTTGACTTGGTTGTGCGGAAACCACAATCACTCCAGTTCCACACAGTGTGGCTGCGTTGCGGTCGCCGATTGGCGATATCGTTCCGGTGGTTACGGCAAAGGCGGGATCCCGGGCTTTTCTGCTTTCCAGAATTGGGCATCCCGCATACATTCGAACGTCCGCTTTAAGAGTCCTGTCGAATGCGCGCGCGCCGTGATGCGGCTCTACGCCTCCTCAAAACAATGTTGGCGGCCTCAATCGTCATTCCGGCGGCGCTCTTCTCCTATGCCAGCTGGATAAACTACCAGGACTCGATCGCCCATGCCGACGAACAGCTGACGGCGTCGCTCAATATTCTTTCCGAACACGCTTCGAAAGTATTTCAATCCATCGACCTGGCGGTCACAAGTGTTGACGCCATTGCCGGCGATCTTCCTGATGAACAGATCAAGGCAAGACAGGAAGCGCTACACTATCAACTGAGCAAGCTCGAAAAGGCGCTGGCAACCGTCGACGCGATTTTTATTGCCGACCGGAACGGTCGCGCTCTTGCTTCATCGGCGATCTTTCCGCTTCCTCCCGATACAAGCGTCGCCGACCGCGACTACTTCCAGGCACAGGCGGAGCGGAATGCCGGCACTTATGTTGGCGCGGTCCTGCAATCGCGAGCAACAAAAGAGCGATTCTTCGGTGTCAGCCGGCGACGACCGGCAGACGACGGACAGTTCACCGGGATCATCATGATTTCCGTCGTGCCGAAGGTCTTTACCGAATTCTATAAACAGCTTGCCGGCGACACCAGCGCAAGTTTCTCTCTGGCAAGAAGCGATGGTGCAATTCTCGCGCGTTATCCGGCACCACCTGGAGATGTCACGCATTTCGGTCCCGACAGCGAATTCATCCGTAACATCGGCAGGCAGCCTGAACGCGGCATAGTGACAACGACGTCGATCGACGGCACGCAACGACGCATCGCATATCGCAAGCTCGGATATTCTGACTTGTATGTGTCCGATGGACTGCCGACCGACGAAATTTATTCCCGCTGGATTCGGCTGATGGCGAGCCACTTGATTTTCGGAATTCCGGCGACACTCTTTCTCTTCGGGCTGGTCTTGTTGACAATCCGGCGGACGCAGGCCTTTTACGCCGAGGCCGAGCGCCGTGAGGTGGCCGAGCAGGCCCTGCGGCAGTCGCAGAAAATGGAAGCCGTCGGTCAGTTGACTGGCGGTGTCGCGCACGATTTCAACAATCTCCTCACCATCATCATCGGCAATCTCGGCATTGCCAAGCGCGGAGTAGTCGAGGCACGGGCGGAGCGGGCACTCAACAATGCGCTCGTTGGTGCGGAGCGGGCCGCCCAACTGACCCAGCGACTGCTCGCCTTTTCGCGCCGCCAGCCGCTTAATCCCCGAGTGCTCGACGTCAATAAATTGATTGTCAGCATTTCGGATCTTTTGGTCCGGACGCTTGGCGAGAATATCGAGCTGGAAAGCATCGGTGCAGCGGGACTTTGGAAAGTCGAAGCAGATGCTTCGGAGCTGGAGTCGACCCTGCTCAACCTCGCCCTCAATGCTCGCGACGCCATGCCGGAAGGGGGCAAGCTCACGATTGAAACAAGCAACGCCTACCTTGACGAGGGGTACTGCCAACAGCACGCCGGCGTTGCGCCTGGCCAGTACATTCTTATTGCGATCACCGACAACGGCGGAGGAATGTCTGCTGAAACAATCGATCGCGCATTTGAACCGTTTTTCACGACCAAAGAAGCCGGCAAAGGGACCGGTTTGGGGTTGAGCCAAGTTTACGGCTTCATGAAACAGTCCGAGGGGCACGTCAAAATTTACAGCGAGTCCGGCGAAGGCACGACTATCAAGCTCTATTTACCGCGGCGTGACGGCAATGAGGCAGCTCATTCCGTCGACGAACCGGCCAGCTCCGAACGCGGTCGTGCGGAAACGATTCTTATCGTCGAGGATGATGATGGTGTGCGCCAGTATGCATCCGAGATCCTGAGGGACCTGAACTATCAGATTATAGAGGCAAAGGATTCGGCCACCGCTCTTCGGCTGCTCGATGCCGACAAGAAATTCGATTTATTGCTGACGGACGTCGTGCTGCCGGGCAAAAACGGTCGAGAGCTCGCGACTGAAGTGGAACGGCGCCGTCCGGGAACAAAGGTTATTTTTATGACTGGCTATTCTCGCAACGCAATCGTTCATCACGGTCGTCTGGACCCTGGTACCGCGCTCATCCAAAAGCCGCTGATCGAGCGTGTGCTCGCGCAAAAAATCCGGCAAATTCTTGACAGCGGCTCAGACGCTCAATAGCGCCGTCACAAAGGAACAATCGTCACAAATACCGCGTTGCAACTCGGGCGTTCCCGAGGAGGTAAGGATGCGGTTTGTCCTTTTAATAATTCTTCTTCTGCTCGTTCTTGGCGCGCTTCCGACCTGGCCGTACAGCGGTGAGTGGGGATACTACCCTTCGAGTGGCCTGGGCCTGGTGCTGATTATTGTCCTGATCCTCGTCCTGATGGGGCGGCTCTAGTCGAGCCGCGACGCGATCATTCCGTTTCTGAGGTCGCGGGCAGCTCCATTTTATTGCGGAGCTGATCGGTGCCCTTGATCGTGTCGACGACCGCACGATAGGCGCCCTTTACCTTGCTGCCGAGGCTTCGCGGCCGCCGCTTGCGAAGTGGTCGCGCTTTGCCGCCACGCTTGGCCGCCTTTCTGGTCGCCACTCTGGATTTCGTTCGTTTGCGAAGGGACGGCTTGCGTTTTTTTCGGGCCATCGACGATCTCCCGGATATGGATGACGTTGCGGCAGACAGCATAGAGCGAATGGAGCGCCGCCGAAAGACAATCCCACCGTTGGACCATGTTTGTTCCCGCTGGATCGCAGCCGACCCCAACTGCTAAGCATCCGCAGGCGCGACGAAACGGGGAGAACCGAGGTGCCCGCTACACTCCAAGGCGAATTACAGCCGACGATTTACCGTTTCAAACTCGGCGAGTTCGAGGTTGCGACGGTTCTGGATGCCAAGGCAATTCGGGAAGGTTTGCATCCGCACTACGGCGCCAACGCCTCAGCTGATGAGGTGATGGCTCTTGCTCGCGCCAACAATATCGATACTCAGCGATTCGAGCATCCCAATATTCCGACGCTCGTGAACACCGGCAAGCAGCTGGTCCTGTTTGACACGGGCAATGGTGCGCTCCCGCGCGAATATGAGCAGCTCAGCAAGCGTCTTCCTCCCGGCCAGACCGCGGCACGGCTTGCGGCTGCAGGCTACCGTCCGGAAGACATCGACGTTGTTGTCGTCACGCATGGGCATCCGGACCACATCGGCGGGTTGGTCGAAGGCGGGAAGCCCGTGTTTCCCAATGCGCGCTATGTATTCGGCGCGGCCGAGTTCGATTTCTGGAAACGTGGCGAGAACGTCCGCGAAGCACGCAAGTTCAACCGCGAACTGTTCATGACAATTTGTGTGCCGCTGGCCGACCGCTCGACGTTCATGAAGCCAGGCGATGAGGTCGCGCCGGGCATTACCGCCGTCGACGCTGCCGGACATTCACCGGGCCTGCTGGCGTTCCATATTGAGAGTAACGGCAAACGTTTCATGGTCACCGCCGATACCTGTACTCAGTACGTCATGGCAGTGCAACGCCCGGAATGGCATTTCGAGATGGACGACGACAAAGACAGGGCCGTCGCGACACGAAAGCGCATTCTCGACATGCTTGCGGCCGACAGGCTTTTTGTAGCGAGTTTTCACATGCCATTTCCCGGAATTGGCTATGTGGAGAAAGGGCAGGCCGGCTACCGCTGGGTGCCGCATAGCTATCAACTCAATCTTTAGCGGAGGCCGATGGTCGGTTTACCGGCCACCCCAGCTGAATGCCGGCGGGCGTTCCTGCTTCGGCTTGGTTTTGCTTTCGTCACAGCGGCCGACGCGGTCTTCGATGGTCTGGGCGGTCTTGTTGTCAAAGATAATATAGTGACAAAGCGTTCCATCACGCAGTGAGCGGGCGACTCGTCCGGTCCGCCCGTCCGCCGTCAGTTCATTCGAGCCGTCTTTTCCGCGCAGTGTTCCGGCCACGA
>DASYSQ010000308.1:0-8429 GCA_036003145.1 Pseudolabrys sp. | reverse complement strand
TTCGTCCTTGCGGCGTCAGAAGTCAATCCCGTAATCCGCGCCTTGCGCACGAACGGCATCGAAGTCACAGCTTTACATAGCCACATGCTCGACGAGCAACCGCGCCTGTTCTTCATGCATTTTTGGGCGAACGACGATGCGCTCAAACTCGCCAAAGGCATCCGCGCCGCGCTCGACCAGATGGCGAATGCGGAGTCTGTTGGTCGAAGTCCGGAAATGAAATAGACCCGGGCAATTGTGACAAATCTGACCTGAGGAGAGAGGCACCGAGAGCCACGCGATGTACGCTATTGGGGGTAAAGCGAACATCGCAGTGACTTGCCAGAAATCCTTTTTGGCCGATTTGGTCTGGGGACGCGGCTTATATTACGGTGCTACGTAGTGACCGGACCAACGGGGAGTGCCGCATGAAAATTCGGTATGCAGTCGCGTTAGCCTTTGCCATCGGCGCAGTCGGTGTGACGGCGGTCCAGAGTCTGGCCGCACGATCCAAGCCGCCAGTTTACGTTGTGGTTGACATTGATGAGATAACCGATGCCGAAGGTTTCAAGGCTCTCCTTAAAACGATCCCAGCTAACACCGCCGCAGTTAAAATGTCCGACGGTCGCTATTTGGCGCGCACTGAAAACATAACAACTCTCGATGGAACTGCGCCGAAAGCCTTTGCTATCATTGCTTTCGATAGCGTAGAGAAAGCAAAAGCCTATTACGATAATATGAGAGACACGACCGCAATGCGCATCAAAGTGACGAAGTCGCGGTCGTTCATTCTCGACGGCTTGTAGAAGCACTTTTCCTCGCAAAAGCATTCAGTGCTTTTGAAGCACGTATGTCCGCTTGGCA
The DNA here is from genome assembly GCA_036003145.1 of Pseudolabrys sp. Classification (GTDB taxonomy): domain Bacteria; phylum Pseudomonadota; class Alphaproteobacteria; order Rhizobiales; family Xanthobacteraceae; genus Pseudolabrys. The sequence goes on along the minus strand of DASYSQ010000308.1, from coordinate 7,586 downwards.
CTTAGCGGACATCGGCTTGTGCGCTGCACATGTCTGCTTTTGATCCCAAGCGGACATTTGCCCCTTTAAGGATACTCGTGTGAAACTCTCCGCGGCCGGTCAGGGACCGGGGGGGTAGAGGCCATGAGGCGGCGGGATTTTCTTGGTGCTTTCCTTGGTACGGCAGCGGCGTGGCCGCTCGCTGCGCGCGCGCAGCAGCAGGCCATGCCGGTGGTCGGTTTCTTGAGTGGACGATCGCTCGCTTCGGATTCGGACTTGGTGGCGGTGTTCCGCCAGGCGCTGACCGAAGCGGGCTACGTTAACAACCAGAACGTCGCGATTGAGTTCCGCTGGGCAGATGGCCAGCTCGATCGGCTCCCGGAATTGGCGGCCGAACTGATAGAGCGCAAGGTGTCCGTGATCTTTGCAGGTGCCTCCGATGTGGCGGCAGGCGCTTTGAGGGTAGCAGCTGCAACTGTGCCGGTAGTCTTCGCCACCGGCAGCGATCCAGTTGCTGCCGGCCTCGTTGCCAGCCTCAATCGGCCTGGCGGTAATTTGACCGGCGTAACAGTGATCACGGCCGCGCTCTGGCCCAAACGTCTGGAGCTTCTGCGCGAGCTGATTTCACCAACTCCCTTAATTGCACTTCTGATCAATCCGAACAATCTCACCGCCACGCACGCCAGACGCGAGTTGAACGCCGCCGCTCGCAGGATCGGGCAGGACGTGCTGTTGCTGGATGCCAGCGCCGAAGGCGAGTTTGAAGCTGCTTTTGCAACGCTGGCCGAAAAGCGCGCCAGCGCGCTTGTCGTGTCGGACGATGCGCTGTTCACAAATCGACGCGCAGTCCTTGTCGCACTCGCTGCGCGCCACGCCGTACCTGCAATCTATGGCCGGCGCGAATTCGCAGCGGCTGGCGGCTTGATGAGCTACGGTGCCAGCACGGTCGATCAATACTACCAATCGGGCGTTTATGTCGGTCGTATTCTCAAGGGCGCGAAGCCAGCCGATCTGCCATTTCTGCAGCCGACCAAGTTCGAACTGGCGATCAACCTCAAGACCGCAAAGGCGCTCCGCCTCAACGTCCCCAACACGCTAATCGGGCGTGCGGACGAGGTGATCGACTAATCGGTGCAATGTCCGCTTTTGGCACAAAGCGGACATGATCGTGTTCCCTGGCATTGGACTAGGGTCCAACTAAATCACCAATTCGTCCCTTGCTACCCTCGAAGGGCGCAAAACCCTTTCGTGCAAGGAGGCGTAATGAACAAATCGACCATCAAAAACATCGTGCTCGGTTTGCTGGCCGCAGTTTTCGCGGCTGCAGTGACCTGTGCATCAGCAATCGCGCAGCAACCACAAAGAGCCAACATTGTCATTTTCTGGGGCGACGACATCGGCCAGTCCAATATCAGCGCCTATTCGCGCGGCGTGATGGGCTACAAGACGCCCAATATCGACCGCATCGCGACAGAAGGCATGATGTTCACAGACTACTACGCCGAGCAGAGCTGCACCGCCGGTCGAGCTTCTTTCATCACCGGCCAATCCGGATTACGCACTGGCATGACCAAGGTTGGTCTGCCGGGTGCCACGCTCGGGCTTCAGAAGGCAGATCCGACAATCGCCGAACTGCTCAAGCCGCTCGGCTATGCGACCGGTCAATTCGGCAAGAACCATCTCGGCGACCGCAACGAATTTCTGCCGACCGTGCACGGCTTCGATGAATTCTATGGCAACCTCTACCACTTGAACGCCGAGGAAGAGCCGGAACAAGCAGATTACCCAAAAGACCCGGCGTTCCGCGCCAAGTTTGGACCGCGCGGGGTGCTGGATTGCAAAGCTTCAGACCGGGATGACCCGACGGTCGATGCGCGCTTCGGCAAGGTCGGCAAGCAGGTGTGCAGGGACACCGGGCCGCTGACCAAGGCACGGATGGTAACGATTGACGACAACGTCACAAATCGGGCCGTAGACTTCATCACGCGGCAGAAGAATGCCAACAAGCCATTCTTCGTGTGGGTGAACACGACCCACATGCACGCACGCACCCATACCAAGCCGGAAAGCATTGGCCAGTCGGGGCGTTGGCAGAGCGAATACCACGACACGATGATCGACCATGACAAGAATGTCGGCGCAGTTTTAAAGGCGCTGGATGACCTTGGCATCGCGGACAACACGTTCGTCATGTATTCGACCGACAATGGTCCGCACATGAATACCTGGCCGGACGGGGCGATGACGCCGTTCCGCAGCGAGAAGAACACGAACTGGGAAGGGGCTTACCGGGTGCCGGCCATGTTCCGCTGGCCGGGCAAGATCAAGCCGGGCCAAGTGTCCAATGAAATTGTCGCTCACCTCGATATGCTGCCAACCATTTTTGGCGGTGGCTGGCGACGCGCAGGTAAAAGACAAATTGCTCACGGGCTACAAGATCGGCGACACGACCTACAAGGTCCACCTCGATGGCGACAACCTCGTGCCTTACGTGACCGGGCAGGCTCCCAAGAGCCCGCGCGAAGCATTCTTTTACGTCAACGACGACCAGCAATTGGTCGCTCTACGCTACGATAATTGGAAGCTCGTATTCGAGGAACAGCGAGCCCCGGGCACATTGCTCGTTTGGGCGAACCCGTTCACCAACTTACGGGTTCCTAAAATGTTCAATCTGCGGACGGATCCGTACGAGCGTGCCGACATCACCTCGAACACGTATTACGACTGGCTTTTTAGTCACGCGTACCTTGTTGTGCCAGCGCAGGACCTCGTGGGTCAGTTCCTAGCGACGTTCAGGGACTATCCGCAGCGGCAGAAAGCGGCCAGCTTCAACTTGGATGACGTGATGAAGAGCCTAACGGAAAGCCCTGCGAAGTAGTCGTCGTAAAATTTACGCCAACGATCAGCGGCAGCGTGTCCTGCGGTCGGCCGCAGCCACTACTGGGCTGCAACGCGGCTGATGTCCGCTATTGGCACTTAGCGGCCATACCGAGTTGCACCGCACATGTCCGCTTGGGGGTAAAGGTGACATGACGTTTTGCACTGCAAATGTCTGCTTTTGACCCAAAGCGGACATTGACGGCACTTCCAGTGTACTGGTCTTTGCCGATACGATGCCCTGTCTTTAGCCTCAAGGGACGCAATGAGACGGCGCGAGTTCATCACGCTTGTCGGCAGTGCGGCTGCGTTGCCGCTCGTAGCGGGCGCACAGCAGAGCGGAAGAATACGCCGTGTTGGCGTGCTTATGAGTACGGCTGCAGACGACCGGGAAGGACGGGCTCGCATTGCGGCCTTCCGGCAAGGCTTGCAAAAATTAGGCTGGACTGAAGGTCAAAACGTGCGGCTCGACATCCGCTGGACCGCAGGCGATGCTGACCTCGATCGCAAGTTCGCGGCAGAATTGGTCGCACTTACGCCAGACGTCGTCCTAGCCACGGCGAGCCCGACTGTGGCGGCGCTGCAAGTGGCAACCCGCACCGTGCCGATCGTATTTGCGCACGCTGTCGATCCGGTTGGCGCCGGCTTCGTCGACAGTTTGGCGCGGCCAGGCGGCAATGCCACCGGCTTCGTCTTGTTCGAATACGGCATAAGCGCGAAATGGCTCGAGCTGCTCAAAGAAATCGTGCCCAGTGTGACACGGGCGGCAGTTCTGCGGGATCCTGCCATAGCCGCTGGGACGGGCCAGTTCGGCGCGCTCCAATCGATAGCGCCGTCGTTCGGGGTGGAATTAAGTCCGGTCAACGTGCGCGACGCCGACGAGATCGAGCGTGTGGTCACGGCCTTTGCGCACTCATCGAATGGCGGCCTGATCGTAACAGCGAGCCCATTGGCTACGCTTCATCGCGACTTGATCGTCACGCTGGCCGCCCGGCACAAGCTATGCGCAGTTTACAATTTGCGTCTGTTCGTCACCACCGGAGGCTTGATTTCCTATGGGTCCGATATCCCCGATCTGTTGCGGCGCGCAGCCGGCTACGTGGATCGCATCTTAAAGGGCGAGAAGCCAGCCGATCTACCGGTACAAGCGCCGACCAAATTCGAGATGGTGATCAATATCAAGACTGCCAAGGCGCTCGGCATCACGGTGCCGCCGTCGCTGCTTGCCCGTGCCGACGAGGTCATCGAATAGCCCACAAACTAAGATTGTCCTGATGTCCGCTATTGGCACATAGCGGACATCCTTAGTTGCACCGCACATGTCCGCTTTTGGGTGTAAAGCGGACATGCCGATTTGCACCGCAAATGTCTGCTTATGACCCAAAGCGGACATTCCAGCTCCATGAGTGAGGCGATTCAGTTGCATTTTTTCGGTTGACAACCTTTTGTGCCGTAAGATTACATTTCCGCCGTGGCGACCTCAGGGGAGAGACCGGGAGCGACACAGTGAAAATCTTCAAAGTCTTTGTGCTCGCCGTCCTTTTGGGATGCGCAGGAAGCTCGAATGCGACGACTTGGAATGTCGGCGACTTGACCACCTACACGCAGGCCAGTTGGGGCGATGACCTAGCTGGTGTCCCGCAGGGCCAAGCTGCACTGCTACTCGCCGCCAAATACGACACCGTGTACGCGTCGAGCTTTGGGATTGTCACGGTGGGCTCGACCAGCGGCTTTACAATGAGGTTTACCGATGCGGCATCCGTACTCGCCTACATGCCCACAATAGGCCCTTTCGGGCCACTTAACGGGAATGTCTTGAACCCGGTCACGACCGCGTCGGGAGGACTTGGCGGAGAGGTACTGGGGCTTGAGTTAAACGTCGACTTCACCGACGCGGGTGTCCTTACGGGAGCTTCCGGCATTCATTTCGGCGATCTCATCCTTGCGAACCTCACGGCGAACCTGTCGGTGCTCAACGGTTTAACCGTCCGCCAATTTCTTGGCGACGTGAATACATTGCTTGGCGGTGGTTCCAGCATCATCACGATTGCTGATCTTAGTTCAACCGTCGGCGACCTGAATGCATCCTTCTCCGATGGCCAGCCGAGCCTGTTTGCTCGGGATCACCTCATCGCTCCGGACGTTGCGAGCGCGACGCCGCTTCCTGCAACACTCCCTCTCTTCGCCAGCGGCGTTGGCTTGCTCGGTTATTTTGGATCGCGCAGGAAGAAAAAGGCAGCGGCATCCTGACTGCAGTGGAAGTCGAATTTCAGAGAGACCGCCGAGAGGCGGTCTTTCTGATTGTCCGCTTCTGGTACTTAGCGGACATTGGCTTGTGCGATGCACATGTCCGCTATTGGGGGTAAAGTGGACATACGCGCGGCCCAGAAGAGGTTGCCGCAAAAGATCGTTGGAACGGCGGCCCAATTAGAAACCAGCCAGCCCGCACGGCGAAAGCCTGCGCTCCAAATGATACTCCGCCTTGTTCGACTTCGTGCAGGTCGCTACACTACGAAACGTTGAACGACAACATTCACGGGGGGAAACGATGAAAATTTTTGCAGGATTGCTCGCTGTCTTGGCAGTGGCCATGCTCGCCACAACACCTGCTGATGCCAGAAAAAAAGACAAGGCAAATTCCGGCTACTGCAAAAGTGGTGCGCATGTTGGCGATATGGGAAAATGCAAGGAAAATGGCGGCGCGAAGTAATTGCCCCTGCCGTTGTAAGCCACATTATTCGGAAGGCCGCCACGGGGGCGGCCTTTCTGCTCGCTATGTTCATGTCCGCTAGTGGGGGTAAAGCGGACACGACGTTTTGCACTGCAAATGTCTGCTTTTGACCCAAAGCGGACATCAGCCTGGCACTAAATTTCCGCCAGTGGCGGGTCGGTGCCACGTGGCACCGGATGTTGGCCTGATGGGGAAGGCGGCCGAGGATATTTCTGGTTAGGGTCGCGGGGGCGCTTGGGTTCGTTTATTGAACATTCGGCTTCCCGATCCGCGCAATCTTGGCGGCCAAATACGCTATCCCACCGCCCAGGAGCGTAACGACTACAAGACGCCCGTCGCCGGCGTGTGTCCGCAAGCCAAACCCGAAGATGGCCACGAAACAGGCGGCCGCCCCGAGGGCAAGTCCCCAGGCAACCCAAATGGCTTCCCGCTTCGTCATCGCCCTCTCTTGAGGCTCCGAACAAGGATGGTTTTAAACCTCACCTCTCATGCACTGGGCCATAAAGCCTTTCGCAGTCGGACTGGTGGGGTTCGAGAAATGTCTGCCATTCGTTCCCATCCACTTATTTCCAGTAGCACGCGCGCGCGCTTGGCATTCCTCGAAGCTGTGCCCTTTCTTAGCTTGTTGGACCGTTGCCTTTTCCGCCATCACTGGACCCGAACAAACGGCCAGCGCAAATGCGACAACGACGATCCGTAACATTGGCTCCTCCGTTCCGTTGCAGAAGATCAACCTGATTGTTTCGATAAAGTTTTGGTTGGGTCACACCAAATTTCAAGTTAGGCAACCGTACGTTTATGCTTATGCGTTCTAATTTAATGAGGCGAATATGCTCAGGATCTGCTTTTTGACATCCGAAAACCCTAGGATCACCGATCTGATTGCGCGTGGTTCCCCGGTCGGAGAAGAGCGATGTATGACCGCACCTTAGTGATAACTGCATTCGTTGCGATGTGGCAGTGTACAACGCTGGCGAACGCACAATCCATTGAGGGGACTTATCGAGGCACGTTGGTCTGCGAAAAAATGCCTGCCTCGCCCGACATCCTAAATGCACCGCTCGACGTGAGCGTTCGCGGTAACAGCGTCCTGTTCGCTCGGCCACTCTTTAATTGGAACGGCACGCGCGTCGTCGGAAGCGAGTTGGGAACGGGCACAATCGACGCTGAGGGCAAGGTACATCTAACCTCAAGTTGGTATAACGGGGGCATAGCAGTTCAGGGCGACTACAGTGGCGCTCTGACAAAAACAGGCGGGGTGTTCAGCGGCACTCAGGCTTGGCGGGGTGGACAAGGAAACAGCGGAAATCGGAGCTGTACAGCGGCTTTGGTGGCCGCACCGCAGGTCCAAGCTGGCCCCAAACAATAACTCAAAGCCTGGACACGCCGGAGTGAGGGCTTGTCTCCCTTTGCTCAGGCCTCGCCGCTGCGCCATCATGGCGGGGATGCTTGGTTTAACTGACCACCAACTTGATGTTGTCATGGATGCGGCTGGTGTCGTGCCGGTCAAGCGGCGGAGTATTTTTTCTGGAACGCACCGCCGCCATTTTGAGGCTGCGCGGACGCTTTACCGACGCCGATGTGCATGACGTGACGGCGCTGGCCCTGTGCAGCCTTGTCCGCACCGGTGCGGCCTTCAACTTTGAGATGAAGTATTGGCCCGACCAAAGCCGGTGATCGCGTTCCGCCTGGCGTTTAAGTAACCGCTTCCCGAGCGTTGCAAACTTCCCTGCCAATGTCCGCTATTGGCACTTAGCGGACATGGCGAGTGCACCGCAAAATGTCCGCTTCCTGGGGTGAAGCGGACATTGGGTGTAGCCTATGCGTTTTCAGCGTTGCAAGCCACGCGCTTCAATTGCGCCGCTACCGCACCGTGATCACTAGGCCGTTGAGGTCGGCGGCAACGATCAGTCCGGCCTGCCGTCCCGACAGAGTAAGTACCGCGCCGTTTTGGTTGGTCAGCACGATCCCGCCCACGCCCCGGCCGATCGCTGCGCCC
>DASYSQ010000307.1:0-10774 GCA_036003145.1 Pseudolabrys sp. | reverse complement strand
CCGGTGACCACGGTCTTGACCGTCGGGCGAATGCCGACGATTTCCACCTCTTCACCCACCTTGATGATGCCGCGCTCGACACGGCCGGTGCAGACGGTGCCGCGGCCCGAGATCGAGAACACATCTTCCACCGGCATCAGGAACGGCTGATCCTTCGGACGCTCCGGCTGCGGAATGTAGTCATCAACGGCCTTCATCAGCTCCATGATCGACTCTTTGCCGAGCTTCTCATCGCTGCCTTCGAGCGCCTTGAGCGCCGAGCCCTTGACGATCGGGATCTTGTCGCCGGGGAAGTTGTACTTGGACAGCAGTTCGCGGACTTCGAGCTCGACCAGCTCAAGCAGTTCCGGGTCGTCGACCATGTCGACCTTGTTCATGTACACGACCAGCGCCGGAACGCCGACCTGACGGGCGAGCAGGATGTGCTCACGAGTCTGCGGCATCGGGCCGTCGGCTGCGGAGACCACCAGGATCGCGCCGTCCATCTGCGCGGCACCGGTGATCATGTTCTTCACATAGTCGGCGTGGCCGGGGCAGTCGACGTGAGCATAGTGACGCTTGTCGGTCTGATATTCGACGTGCGCGGTCGAAATCGTGATGCCGCGCGCCTTCTCTTCAGGCGCCTTGTCGATCTGGTCGTAGGCGGTGAAAGTAGCGCCGCCCTTTTCGGCCAAAACCTTGGTGATCGCAGCTGTCAACGTCGTCTTGCCGTGGTCGACGTGACCGATCGTGCCGATATTGCAATGGGGCTTGTTGCGCTGGAATTTCTCTTTGGCCATGGAACTCTCCGTTCAGATCCTTCTGTTATCCGTCGATCCCGATCACGCGAATTTCTTCTGTACTTCTGCTGACACGTTCGCGGGCAGCTCCGAGTAGTGATCGAATTGCATCGTAAATGTTGCGCGGCCCTGAGACATTGACCGCAGATTGTTGACGTAGCCGAACATGTTCATCAGCGGCACCATCGCGTTGACGACGTTGGCGTTGCCGCGCATGTCCTGACCCTGGATCTGCCCGCGCCGCGAATTGAGATCGCCGATGACGGAGCCGGTGTAATCCTCCGGTGTCACCACCTCGACCTTCATGATCGGCTCGAGCAGGACCGGTTTTGCCATCTGCAGCGCCTCTTTCAGGCACTGACGCGCGCAGATTTCGAAGGCCAGCGCCGAGGAGTCGACGTCATGGTACTTGCCGTCGATCAGCGTCACCTTGAGGTCGACCACCGGGAAACCCGCTACCACGCCGGAGCCGAGCACGCTTTCGAGACCCTTCTCCACGCCGGGGACAAACTCCTTCGGCACGGCGCCGCCGACAATTTCATTCTCGAATTCGAACGGTGTCCCGGGCAGCGTCGGTTCGGCGATGATCTTGATCTGCGCGAACTGACCCGAGCCGCCGGTCTGCTTCTTGTGCGTGTAGCCGTGCTCGACGCGATGCGTGATCTTCTCGCGGAACGCGACCTGCGGAGCGCCGATGTTGGCGTCGACCTTGTAGGTGCGCTTGAGAATGTCGACTTTGATGTCCAGGTGCAGTTCGCCCATTCCCTTGAGAATCGTCTGTCCGCTTTCCTGATCGGTCGAGACGCGGAAGGAAGGATCCTCGGCCGCGAGCTTGGCGAGCGCGACCCCGAGCTTCTCCTGGTCCGCCTTCGATTTCGGTTCGATGGCGATCTCGATCACCGGGTCGGGGAATTCCATTTTCTCAAGGATCACCGGCTTTTGCGGATCACACAGCGTGTCCCCGGTGCGCACTTCCTTGAGGCCGGCCAGCGCGACGATGTCGCCAGCATAAGCTTCCTTGATGTCCTCACGGTTGTTCGCATGCATCAGCAGCATGCGGCCGATCCGCTCCTTGCGTTCCTTGGTCGAATTGATCGCACCGGTGCCGCTGGTGAGCGTGCCGGAATAGATGCGGCAGAAGGTGATCGTGCCGACGAAGGGATCGTCCATGATCTTGAATGCGAGCAGCGCCATTGGCGCGTTGTCCTTCGGCTCGCGGATAACGTCTTCCCCGTTGTCGGGATTGATGCCGTGAATCGGCGGCACGTCGAGCGGGCTCGGCAGATAGTCAACCACCGCGTCGAGCAACGGCTGCACGCCCTTGTTCTTGAAGGCGGAGCCGCACAGCACCGGGAAGAAGGCGGCCGTAATCACGGCTTTGCGTATCAGGCGCTTGAGGGTCGCCTCGTCGGGCTCCTTACCTTCGAGGTAGGCGGTCATGGCGTCGTCGTCGAGCTCGACCGCGGCCTCAATCATTTTTTCGCGGTATTCCTTGGCCTGATCGAGCATGTCGGCAGGAATGTCGATGTCCTGGTACTTGGCGCCGAGGGATTCGTCGTCCCACACCACGCCCTTCATGCGCACGAGATCGATCAGACCTTTGTATGCTTGCTCGGTACCGATCGGGAGCTGAATCGCCACTGGCTTGGCGCCGAGGCGGGTCTTGATGTCATCCATGCATTTGAAGAAGTCGGCGCCGATCTTGTCCATCTTGTTAGCGAAGACGATGCGCGGAACTTTGTATTTGTCGCCCTGGCGCCAGACCGTCTCAGTCTGCGGCTCAACGCCCTGATTGGAGTCAAGCACGACGACGGCGCCGTCGAGCACGCGCAGCGAACGCTCCACCTCGATGGTGAAGTCGACGTGGCCGGGCGTGTCGATGATGTTGAGGCGCTTGCCATTCCAGAACGCGGTGGTCGCGGCTGACGTAATAGTGATGCCGCGTTCCTGCTCCTGCTCCATCCAATCCATCGTCGCGGCGCCTTCGTGCACCTCGCCGATCTTGTGGCTCTTGCCGGTGTAATAGAGGATCCGCTCGGTCGTCGTGGTCTTGCCGGCATCAATGTGCGCCATGATGCCGAAATTGCGGTAGTCCTCGATTGGATGGTTGCGGGGCATAGGGGATCAGTCCTCGAATCTTTTTTCTGCTGTCACCAGCGATAATGCGAGAAGGCCCGATTGGCTTCCGCCATCTTGTGGGTGTCCTCGCGCTTCTTGACGGCATTTCCCCTGTTATTGGATGCATCGAGCAACTCGCTTGAGAGCCGCTCCGTCATCGTACGTTCGTTCCGCTCGCGCGCGGCGGCGATAATCCAGCGAATGCCGAGCGCCTGCCGGCGCGACGTACGCACTTCCACCGGAACCTGATAGGTAGCGCCACCGACGCGACGTGAGCGAACCTCGATCGAGGGCATCACGTTGTCGAGCGCCTGCTGGAAAATCGTGAGCGGGTTTTGTTTTGTCTTGGTCTCGATCGTTGCGAGCGCGCCGTAGACGATGCCTTCCGCAACCGACTTCTTGCCGTCGTACATGATGGCATTCATGAACTTGCTGACGACAACGTTTCCGAATTTCGGATCCGGGATGATGTCGCGTTTTTCGGCGGCGTGACGGCGGGACATGACGCTGATCCTTACTTGGGCCGTTTGGCGCCGTATTTGGAACGGCGCTGCTTTCGGTTTTTAACGCCCTGGGTGTCGAGCACACCGCGCAGGATGTGATAGCGAACGCCCGGCAGGTCCTTCACGCGACCACCGCGGATCATCACAACCGAATGCTCCTGGAGATTGTGGCCCTCGCCCGGGATGTAGCCGATGACCTCAAAGCCGTTGGTGAGGCGCACTTTGGCGACTTTACGCAGAGCCGAATTCGGCTTCTTCGGCGTCGTCGTGTAGACGCGCGTGCATACACCGCGCTTCTGCGGTGACGACTCAAGCGCCGGCGCTGTGTTGCGCGCCTTGAGCGGGTGCCGCGGCTTGGCAATCAACTGGTTGATCGTCGGCATCGTTGGCCTTCGCTACCTTCGTTCCAGGGATACGCGCGAGAACGGAATTGTCCGCGCCGGCCCCTCTCTGATTTCTCTTTGCGGACATCACATTCGTCCGCATCGTTTTGGGCTTGTGGCCCCGGCATTTTCCGCGCGTCTTTGCTCCACGCGCAAAACGAAATCGCGCCATCCGCCAAATTGCGGCAGGGCGCTCTTCCGGTCGGACGACCACGCTGCGGTTAGGCACCGAGGCCGCTCACTCCTAGAGTCTGACAATGGTTGTCAGAGGCAGCGTCTGAGCTTCATTCGTCGAGGCGATTGCGCCAACCAAGCTTCGAGAAAAACGCAACGCTCTCAAAGGATTAGCTGGGCGGCCGTTCCGAGCAAGCGAAGCTCACCGCCTGCCGAAAAGTCTGGGGTATGTATCGGCGAGACCCCGCTAAGTCAAGCGAAAATGCCCGAAACGTCGAGGATTCAGGCCTGTCGGGACCTGCTACCGAATAGGCAGCCTATTGGGACGTGACGCCGGTTTGTTTGATGACCCGCAGGTATTTCGCACTTTCGTTCTGCACAAATTCCTTGAACTGAGTGACCGTCATCGGCGTGACGACGGCGCCCGCCGCCTCAAGGTGCCCTTTAACGTCAGGGTCTTCGAGTACTTTATTGACCTCCTTGTTCAGCCGGTCGATCACAGGCTGCGGCGTGCCGCGCGGCGCGAAAAACCCGGCCCACAGGGTGAAGTCGTAGTCCTTGATGCCTGTCACCTCGGCGACTGTCGGAACGTCGGGAGCCACAGGCGAGCGTTCCCCGGCGGAAATCGCCAGCATCTTCAAGTTGCCCCCCTTTACGTGCGGAGCAGCTGCCGGAAACCCCGGGAAATAAAAGTCGACGTGATTGCCGATCAGGTCGTTGAGTGCCGGCCCCGCGCCCTTGTAGGGGACGTGGGTCAGGTTTTCGTCGAACTGCAATTTGAGCAACTCGCCCGCAAAATGACCTGGCGTGCCGATACCCGCTGACGCAAAGGTCATTTTTGGCTTCGCTTTCAAGGCTGCAAGAAATTCCGGCAACGTCGAATACGGCGCCTTGCTCGGCACCACGAGCGCCAGCGGCACCACCGCGGCGAGCGCAATCGGTACGAGATCCTTGTCCGGATCATAGTTAAGGCCCTTGAGCCAATGCTGGTTGACGGCAATCTCTCCGGTCTGCCCGACCAGCAGCGTGTAGCCATCGGGTGCAGCGCTCGTCACCGAATGCGCGCCAATTGCACCACTCGCGCCGGCGCGGTTTTCGACAACGACCGATTGGCCGAGAGCGATGCCGAGTTTGTCGGAGATCGAACGGGCAACGATATCGCCCGTGCCGCCTGCCGCGTAGGCAACGATGAGCTGGATAGGACGGCTCGGATAGGCCTGGCTCCATGCTGGCGCGGCACTTCCCGCACCGACGACAGCGACAACAATCCCGGCAGCCAGCGTACGAATGGCCCGCATAATGAATCCTCCCCGTTATTCTCGACGTCTTGTTGTTATTCGAAACCGTACAGCCGTGCCGGATTGTCCGACAGAATACGCTCGGCCAATTCCGCTGCGCCAACCGCCTCCATAAAATCGTCGATCAGCGTTTCGTAACGAAGATTACGATAAGCCCCAAGGACGGCGCTACCCATTTGCTCCTCGTGCGGCGGCGTATGGGGCCAATCGCTGCCCCAGACACAGCGATCGGGCGCGATCGCCAGGATCGCTGCAAGCCAGGCCGGGTCCGGTTTGGTCGCCAACGGGTTTGTGCTGACGCGATACGGCGCCGACAACTTGATCCAGACATGTGACATGGCCATCAGGCCGAGCAGCGCGCGGCTTTCCGTCTGTTCCGGCGTAAAACTGCCATGAACGCCATAGTGATCGATCACGACCGGCACACGCGAGTTCGCGAGCAGCGTCGCGTTTTCGGCGAGCATTTTGATCGGCGCGATGACTTCGATATGCCAGTTCAATTCGTGCGCCGGCCCGGTGATGGCCGAGAACCGGTCAGTGAGCGGAGCCTTTTCCCGCAGCGGGCTGTAAAGATTGAGCCGCAACCCGCGCACGCCCTGCCCCGCCATGCCTGAAAGCGTCCGGGCCGATGTCATTTCCGGATTAATGACCGCAACACCTCGGCCGCGGCCCGTCAAAACATCGAGGCTTTCCAGCAGCAAAGTATTGTCGGTAGCGTAGAAACTGGGCTGCACAATCACGAAACGTCTGACGGCGCGGGTGGCGGACACCCTTTCAAGTTGCTTCAGCGTCGCAACGTCGGCGAGATAGGTCCGCTCCGCGGCCTGAGGACAGCGGTCCGCCGCCCCGACAATATGAACATGACTGTCGCAGCGCATTCCGGTTCAGGCCCGTAGCCGCGCGGCGACCGCTTCGCCGGTTTCGCGCGTCCCGAGACGGCCGCCAATGTCCCCTGTCGATTCCTTCACCGCGATCGCGGCTTCCACCGCCTTCTCGATCGCAGCCGCGGCGGCCTCAAATGCCTTGGCCTTCCGACGGCGGCCATGCCAGGCAAGCAGCATCGCGACCGACAAGATCAACGACAGCGGGTTTGCGATGTTCTTGCCGGCGATATCCGGCGCCGAACCATGGGCTGCCTGCGCCATACCATGGTCGGCTCCGGCGTTAAGCGAGGCCGCAAGACCCAGACTGCCTGACAATTCAGCCGTCAGATCGGAAAGGATGTCGCCATACATATTGGTCGTGACAATGACATCGAAACGCTGAGGGTTCCGCACAACATGCGCCATCATGGCGTCGACAATGACGTCATCGACCACGACGGATGGAAACTCCTGCGCAACGTTCCGGCATGCCTCGATGAATAGCCCATCTGTCACTTTCAGCACATTTGCCTTGTGCACGATCGTGACATGCCTGCGCCTGGTCGTCGCCAACTCGAAAGCCGTGCGCGCAATGCGCTCGCTGCAGACGCGTGTAATCCGGCGCAACGAAATAGCGACATCCCTGGTCACCAGCACCTCGCCGCTGCCCGCTTCCATATTGCGATCCGCATAGAAGCCCTCGGTGTTCTCGCGCGCGACAACGAGATCGAACTCGCCACAGCGCAGCGGGAAGCCAGCATAGGTCCTTGCAGGCCGAATGTTGGCAAACAGATCGAGACTTTTGCGCAGCATCATCGACGGATTGACCTCGCCTCGCGCAGGATCCTTGAATTCAAAGGTGGACGTGGGTCCAAGCACGACGCCGTCCGCACGGCGCGCCTTTTCAACGATGTCAGGGTGGATCGTGTGACCATGCGTGCGCAGGCCGGCATGACCGGTCGCGGCCTCCTCAATTCGCAACTGCAAATCAAAGCGTTCGGAAGCCGCGCGTAATACGCAGAGCGTAGCGGCAGTGATTTCAGGGCCGATGCCATCACCGGCAAGAACAAGGAGGTACATGGGTGTTGGGTCCGAAGGGCGGGTCAACATCATCACTTTTTCTCAAGCAAAGAAAAGGGTCGAAGAATCAAGGCAGCTATCCGCGGATCGGCGCAAAAACAGGCGAACGCGGCGCGAGGCATTGTGCTAGCATCGCTTGTGGCAAAGGGGTCCAGGGGGGCGGTGGCTCGTTGCGTACAGTCGGTGAGGCTCTTTTTCATTTTGTGATGATCAAGCCGTCGCATTACGACGACGACGGCTATCCGATTCAGTGGGTCCGCTCTGCCATCCCTTCCAACACTCTGGCGTGCCTCAATTCGCTCGCCGAAGATGCCCGTCGCCGCAACATCCTGGGCCCGGACGTAGAAATTCGTCTTCATACCTACGACGAAACCAACCGGCGCGTACGGCCGGACCGCATCATCAACCTGATCCGTAAACAGGGCGGCCGCGCACTGATCGGACTGGTCGGCGTTCAATCCAATCAGTTCCCGCGTTCGGTTGATCTCGCCCGCCCCTTCCTGGCTGCCGGCCTGCCTGTTTGCATCGGCGGATTTCACGTATCGGGCTGCGTCGCCATGCTGCCGGAACTTCCGCCGGACATCCGTGAGGCGCAAGCGCTCGGTATCAGCTTTTTCGCGGGCGAGTCCGAGGAAGGCCGCCTTGATGAGGTACTGCGCGATGGCTGGAACGGCACGCTCAAGCCGCTCTATAACTACATGGACGATCTCCCGGCACTGACCGGCGAGCCGCCACCTTTCCTGCCCCGCAAACACGTGCAGCGGACCTCGGGTTCGCTCTCGAGCATCGATCTTGGGCGCGGTTGCCCATATCAATGTTCGTTCTGCACGATCATCAACGTGCAGGGACGCAAGAGCCGGTTTCGCACGGCCGACGATCTTGAACACATCGTGCGCGAGAACTATGCGGAAGGTATCAAGCGCTTCTTCATCACCGACGACAATTTTGCACGCAACCGTGATTGGGAACTTCTGTTCGACCGTCTGATCCACTTGCGCAACACCGAGTTCCCCAAACTCGGATTCACGATCCAGGTCGATACGCTCTGCCACAAGATTCCGAACTTCATCGAGAAGGCGGCGCAAGCAGGCGTGCGCCGCGTGTTCATCGGACTCGAGAACATCAACCCGGACAATCTGATCGCCGCCAAGAAACGGCAGAACAAGATCACCGAATACCGCGAAATGCTGCAGAAGTGGCGCGATCACGGCGCCATTACCTACGCCGGATATATTCTCGGCTTCCCCGCCGACACCAAGGAATCGATCGTCCGCGATATCGAGATCATCAAGCGGGAATTGCCGCTCGATATCCTCGAGTTCTTTTTCCTGACGCCCCTGCCCGGCTCCGAAGATCACAAGGTGCTTTCGCAGAAGGGCATCTGGATGGATCCGGATATGAACAAATACGACCTCAATCACCGCGTCTCGCATCACTCAAAGATGGGCGACGGGGAATGGGAGGATGCGTATCGCGCCGCCTGGGCTGCGTTCTATACGCCCGAGCACGTCCGCACGATTCTGCGGCGTTCCGCCGCGTGCAAGCTCGGACGGCCCGGCACCACGCTGTCCACGATTCTGTGGTTTTACCTGATGATCCTGTTCGAAGGCGTTCATCCCCTCGAAGGGGGCGCCTTCCGGCTGAAATTCCGCCGCGACCGGCGTTCCCAAATGAAGATCGAAAACCCGCTCGTGTTCTACCCGCGCTACGGCTGGGAGACGCTCACGAAGGTCTGGGGGTATTTGCGGGTCTACCGCCAGTTCAAAGGCGTGCTCAACGAGGCACTGGCCGCGCCCGACCGCTGGACCTACAGCGACATTGCGATCGCACCACCGCAGGCAGACGAGTTTGAGCGCCTTTCGCTCTATCATGAAACCACCGGCGGTGAGGCCGCGCTGGCGCGCATGCGGCGCGACGACGCCATCCGCGTCAGCGGACACGCACCGCACCGGGCTGGCCTTGTGAACGATCCGGCTCTCGAAGCGGCCCCGGCAAAATAACAAAAGGGCCGCCCGCCGGGCGGCCCTTTCGTTTGGTTCGTGGCGAGACTTATTCCGCCGCCGGCAGTGCCGGGGCTTCCGCCGCCTCCGCCTTGGCCGCGGCTTTGGCCGCATCCTTTTCGCGCTCCTCAAGGATGAGGGCATCGCGCTTGACGGCAACCTCGCGCAGACCGTTCATCATGGCGCCGGTGCCCGCCGGGATTAGCCGACCGACAATGACGTTCTCCTTGAGCCCGTCGAGCGTGTCGGCCTTGCCGTTGACGGCGGCTTCGGTGAGCACGCGTGTCGTCTCCTGGAACGACGCCGCCGATATGAACGAGCGGGTCTGCAGGCTGGCCTTGGTGATGCCGAGCAGAACCGGGTGCCCGGACGCGCCCTTCTTGCCTTCGGCTGCCATGCGGACATTGATCTCGTCCATTTCGGATCTGTCGATCTGCTCGCCTTGCAACAGCTCGGTTTCGCCGGTGTCGTCGATCTCGACCTTCTGCAGCATCTGGCGAACGATCACCTCGATGTGCTTGTCGTTGATGTTGACGCCCTGCAGCCGGTAGACCTCCTGGATTTCGTTCACCAGGTAAGCCGCCAGTTCCTCGACGCCCTTGATGGCGAGAATGTCGTGCGGGGCGGGATTGCCCTCGACGATATAATCGCCCTTCTCGATGACGTCGCCGTCCTGAAGGTGGATGTGCTTGCCCTTCGGGATCAGGTACTCCTTCGGCTCATCGCCCTTGCCGGACGGCTCGATCGTGATGCGGCGCTTGTTCTTGTAGTCCTTGCCGAATCGCACCGTTCCGCCGATCTCGGCGATGATCGCGGCTTCCTTCGGCTTGCGCGCTTCGAATAGCTCCGCCACCCGCGGCAGACCGCCGGTGATGTCGCGAGTCTTGGCGCTCTCCGTTGGAATACGCGCAATAACGTCGCCCGCCTTCACGTGGCCGCCCGGATCGACCGAGATGATCGCATCGACCGCAAGCTGATAGCGAGCTTCGCCACCGCGGGCGAGCTTGAGGATCTTGGTGCCTGACTTGATTACGATCGCCGGACGCAAATCCTGCTGGTTACGGGACGAACCCGTGCGCCAGTCGATGACGACGCGCTTGGCAATGCCGGTCGACTCGTCGAGCTGCTCCGACATCGACAGCCCGTCGACCATGTCCTCGAAGGCGACATCGCCCTCGACCTCGGTGAGGATCGGCCGGGTATAGGGATCCCACTCGGCGATACGCTGGCCGCGCTTGATCTTGTCGCCATCCTCGACACGCAGCCGGGCGCCGTACGGAATGCGGTGATGTGCCCGCTCGGTGCCGTCTGGATCGACGACCGCGACGACCATGTTGCGCACCATCGCCACAACCTCGTTATCCGAGTTCTTGGCGATGTTCTTGCCCTTGAACTTGATCTTGCCGTCGAAGTTCGACTCGATGAACGACTGCTCGGAGATCTGCGCAGCACCGCCGATGTGGAAGGTGCGCATGGTGAGCTGGGTACCCGGCTCACCGATCGATTGCGCGGCGATGACACCGACCGCCTCGCCCATGTTGACCGGCGTGCCCCGGGCAAGATCGCGCCCGTAGCA
>DASYSQ010000306.1:0-3367 GCA_036003145.1 Pseudolabrys sp. | reverse complement strand
CGATCCATTGCGGCTCGACCCGCATCAGGGATGACACGAAGGGCGCAAAGAAAACCGGTTCGAGATCGGTGCGATCGAGCATGGATATATTTCACCGACGGGAATGAACCGTCATCCTGAGGTGCGAGTGAAGCGAGCCTCGAAGGGTGACGTAAGCTAAGCGTGCAAAAATCATCATGCGCTGATCGGGTAAACCGCCTTTTCGCCGCTTAACACACGCGCAACGTCGGTCGCGCATTTGGTCTGCAACTCGTTGAGCGCCTCGATCGAATAGAAGGCCGTGTGCGGAGAGATGATGACATTGTCGCGGCCGAGCAACGGTGAATCCTTGGCGAGCGGCTCGGAGGCCACGACGTCGAGTCCGGCGCCGCCGATCTGTCCGGAATCGAGAGCCGCAACGAGCGCCGGCTCATCGATCAACGGTCCGCGCGCCGTGTTCACGATGTAGGCACCCTTTTTCATTTTCGCGAAGGCGGCGGCGTTCATCATGCCGCGCGTCGCCGCCAGCAGCGGCGCATGAACGGACACATAGTCGGACGACTGGAGAAGCGTGTCGAAGTCCACGCTTTCGACGCCGGCCGTCTTGAACACCTCCGGCTTTGCGTAAGGATCGCAGGCGATGACCCTGATGCCGAATGCCTGTGCCTTGGGCGCGACCAGGCGCGGAATGTGGCCGAAGCCAACAAGACCAAGCACGGTTCCTTCGATGCGGCGGATCGGCACAACCGCCGGCATTTCCCAGCGGCCGCTCTGCACCAGCCTGTTGGAGAGCGGAATTTTGCGGATCAGCGCCAGCAACAGCGCCATGGCGTGGTCGGAAACTTCGCGAATGCAGTAGTCGGGCACGTAGTTGACCGCCATGCCCTTTTCCTTGGCCGCGACGAGATCGATGTTGTCGACGCCGAGACCGAAACGGCCGATCGCCTTGCAGCGTGTGAACTGCGTGAGGACCTCGCGTGTGAGCTTTGCATAGGTCACAAGCACGGCATCCGCGTCCCTGGCGACGGCGACGATGTCGTCGGCATTGACGCTCGTCGCCATGCGATAGGTCGGATTGAGCCGCGCGAGGGCAGCCTTGGCCGGATCAAGCGAAGGGAAAACACTATCGGTCACAGCAATCACAGGGCCGGCCATCACAAACTCCGCATGACGAGAAATGACTGGAACACCGCGAAAGCTACGACAGCGGCGCCTGCGCGTCCATCGGATTAAGCCTTGCGCGTCTGCGATTTCAATGGCTTAGCTGGATTAACCAAAAATTAACGACATCCACGCGCAGCGCATCCCTTGGACTATCCTGTAAAAAAATATCGGAGGTGGGCGATGATTGGCAAAGTGGCGCGAGGCACGTACGTGCTCGTTGTTGGGGTGATGATTGCCGCCTGGGTGGTTTCGCTCGGCAAGGAGGTCCCTGCTGAGCCTCAAGCGAGCCCACAGACCTGGACCGTTTACTCCTGACGCCGTCCCGCAGCTGAAAGACGTCTGCAAAGCCCCGGAGGACCGGGCGCAGAGGTCAAGATGCAAGAAAAGTTTTTATCTCGCCGATAAATTTTTCCCAGGCCGGTTCGCTTTCCAGGACCAGGTGATTACGGCTCTCGAGCGCCACGAATTTCGCGCCTGGAATACCTGCCGCGAGTCTGCGTCCTTCATCCAGAACCACGGCCGCATCGTTGCGGCAATGAAGAACAAGCGTCGGCACTCGCACCAGCGGCAGCAGGTCGGAGATATCGACCTCTCCCGTCGCCTGCATGATACGAACAGCGTTCTCCGGCGACGTCGTGATGCGTTGCAGGTCGTTGAACCATTGCATCTGCTCGGGCGTGGCCTCGGGAAAGAAAAGTGACGTGAAGAACTGCCGGAATGCCGGATTTTCCTGTCCCCAGCCCTGCTTGACGAGCGAAAGCAGCGTACGCGCGTGTTCCGGATCGCGCCTGGCCCTGCCGCGCGCAAATCCACCGTACAGAACGAGATGGCTGATGCGCTCGGGATGGCGAATGGCATAAACGATCGAGACCGCGCAGCCTTGCGATATGCCAAGCAGTGCAAACCGGTCGAGGCCGGCCGCATCGACGACGCTTTCGAGATCGCGAACGAATGCTTCGAACGATATATCGTCGACATCCCAGTCCGAGAGTCCGTTGCCACGTTCGTCATACCGAACCAACCAATGTGATGCGGCAAGTTCGTGCAAAAGCTCGCTCCAGATCGGGCTTTGCCAATCGTATTCGAGATGGTTGAGCCAATTGGCTGCCTTGACCAAAGGCGGTCCCTGTCCAGCCACAGCGTAGGCGATGCGGACTCCGTCGGAGGCCGTGCAAAAGTGGACTTCCTGTTGCGGCGGTGCCGGCGAGGAATCCCCATGCTTGCCCGGCTTTCCCGTCGACGTCACCGCGCCGACAAAACGAAAGCCTTTTCGCGACATTGTGCGGACGAGCCGTTGTTGCCCGCCGCTGTCGCCGACCGCTTTGCGCACGGCATTGATGCGGCTGTCCAGCGTCGAATCCGACACGATCCGGCCGTTCCAGACTGACGCAATCAAATCGTCCTTGCTGACGACGCGATCCCGGTTTTCGACAAGGTGGACCAGAACATCGAAGACCTGGGGCTCGACCGGGATCGTGGCGCCGCCCGCGCGCAATTCACGGCGCTCGCTGTCGAGCGCAAAATCCTCAAACAAAAACAGCACGTTGTTGCCCCCGCAACAAACAGCGGCAACTATATCTCAGGTTCCGCTGGATAGAAATCAATCTCGCCTCAAGACAAATCGATGCTTTCGCAAGGACGGCGAGCGAGGTCGCCGGCAAGCTGAAAACATGTCGGCGGAGCTATTATCGGGACCGGAAAGAAAGCTGTTTCAACGGCTGTTGAGGATTATTTCTGCGCTGCGAGCCTGGTGCACCAAACCTGCGCGGGTAAAGCCGCTTCGGATCAATCGATTCCATTGACTGCGACAGTTTGTCCTTCTCACGCAGCGCCTTCCGGTACACCCGCTTTGCGGAGTCCCTCGTAATAGCGATCGATCCCCATGTCGCGGCTGAAGGGGTGCATCGTTCGCACAAATGCAACTGAGAATTCCGGCCTGATCCTGCTCAATTCTGCGAGGTATCGACGTGCCTCTTCCTGTCGTCCCAATTGGCCCAGTGCAGCGATGAGAACCGCATACCGGGACCATTGAAAGCTGGGCTGTGCCAGGGCGCGCAGAGCGAAACGCACGGCCGCCTCATCGTCGCCAATAAGATATTTCGCTTCCGCGATGCGCACGAGATACGAACCCATGTTCGGATCCTGGGGGCTGAGCCGAATGGCCGATTCCAGGTGAGGGAATGCGTCATACGGTCTTCCGGAGAATACGAATGCGGCTCCGAGG
>DASYSQ010000305.1:0-9524 GCA_036003145.1 Pseudolabrys sp. | reverse complement strand
GCAGACTTCCGGCCCTCATCGCGCAGCAACGAGAAGAATTCCCATTCCGCATTGACCTTGGAAGAGGCCCCGAGCTCCGTGAGCATCTCGCTCGCGATGCGGTGGATACGCATGCCGGCCCATTGCGCGCCCTCGGTGTCGCCCGGATCGGCGACTTGCCGGAGCACGGCCATCATGCGCAACTCCTTCAGTAGAACCGCGTTAAAAGACACTTCATTAAGCCGATTGAGAATCTCTGAAGCCGAGCGCGGCGATTTTTCGCGCTCAACCGGATTGATCTGAACGAGAATGGTATCCTGTGATTTGCACTCCTGAATGAGAGGTGTGATCGTGGGATTGCCGGAATAGCCTCCGTCCCAGTACGGTTCGCCGTCAATCTCTACGGCCTGAAACATGGTGGGCAGACAGGCCGAGGCGAGCAGAACGTCCGGGGTAATGGCATTGTTCCTGAACACGTGACCACGACCGGTCCGAACATTGGTAGCGGTGATAAAGAGCTTGGTAGTTGCCCGCGCCACCCGATCGAAATCGATTGTTTCGGCCAGAATTTCACGCAATGGATTTTTCCCCATCGGGTTCAAGTCATAGGGCGACACCATTCGAGACATGAGATCCATGGCGACATAGATGGGCGAAGAGTCCAGCGTCCAACGTCCGAGAATCACGTCGAGCGGTCCGCGCCGTAAAGGACTGAAGCGAGCCGCGTGCGAGACGTGGCGCCAGAAATTCTCTAGTGCGGTCCGGGCGCCCTCAGCCCCACCTTTGGCAAGGCCATCGACAAGCACCGCGGCATTCATCGCGCCGGCGGACGTCCCGGAAATGCCATCGATTTTAAGCCACGGCTCCTCGAGCAGGCGATCGAGCACGCCCCATGTGAAGGCCCCGTGTGAACCGCCCCCTTGGAGGGCAAGATCGACTAGAATTGGTTTCCGTTCCATTGCGTGGGTCCATCGCTACTAGTGCGCTTGAAAGCCGGCGGCGAGCATAGAAACGTTTCTCAGTCACCGAGGCCCAAGCTGTTTCAAAGGTGGCGCAATCTGTTCCTTTGATTGGGGACTGTCTGATCAAAAAAGACCACTTTTAGACCGCGCGCTCATAGCCAAGAGTGCTCAACTGCATAATGTCCACTTTGGGTCAAAAGCGGACATTGGCACATGCATGCTTGAAAGTGGACATTTGCGCGTGCGCTAAGAAGGCAACGCTTTCGCCTGTGCGAGACGCCGAACAATAGGGGACCGGCGCCTCGCATCAGTAACCTCGCCCTACGAAGCGGAGGTTTGGCTGTGCCAGAGATCACAGGGTTGCTGAATTGCGCCATTTTGTGACGGCCGACACTGGATTAGCTGTGTTAGAGACCCTACGTTAAAGCATCACCGGCATGGCTCTGCGCCAGGCGTCGATGACTGAGAGCACTGTAACGCTCCCGCCTGTATTGCAGGGAGTAGCCGTCGTGCCCTCATATCGCGTCTATTTGTCCGACCGCGCCAACCATTCGCGCCCAATGAAAACCGTCGAATATACCGGCGATCAAGAAGCCATCCAAAAGGCGTCGCAATTTGTGGATCGCCATGACGTGGAGCTTTGGGAAAGAAGTCGCCTTGTAATGCGATTTCCTCACAACCCGAAAAAAAGCATGCCCTCAAAAGCACAGAGCTCGCACGCCAAACGCTTGTTTCAGTGGAAACAGGAAGGGGTGAAAGCGTCCTTCGAATATGAGGCTAAGGAACAGGCAACTCGCCTACTCACTGCCAAGCTACGCGCCGAGCGGTTGGCGCGCGAAGCAATGAGCGGCAAGCGCGACCAGAAGAAATCTGCGAAAGCGCCGGAAGAAATTTTCGAGGGAGCTTCCGAGGAAGGCGCGATGAGTTGGATCAATACCGGCGGTCAATCTTGGCTTGATGACCGCAGGCGAAAGCGCAACGCCTAACCTTACCAAACGTCCAAGAACGTGTCCGAGGCCGAAGTGCGGCCCGACATTCAATTATCGTTTCTTCTTTTTCGCGTAAATCGCGTTCCAGTTATCCTTATAAGCTTTCGAAACGGGTTTTTGGCCTTCGCCCCGACTATAACCCGAAGGTGAGTCGGAAGCTTTCTCGCTGCCCTCAGCCTTGGATAGGTCTACATCTGAATTGATCTTGTTTTTCGGCTGGCCCTCGTCTTTCTTCTTCGCGGCAGCCTCCTTTTTCACAGCAGTCTCATTCGTGGGTGCAGGGCTAGTTTCAGTTTTCTTATCGTTGCTGGCCATCGTGTTTCCTAAAGCTGTTTGGTCTGAACAAGATGAACTGCCTCTGATTAGAGCTATTTGGGTTGATACGCCTTGCGACGCGGTGAGAGCAGCAGGCCATCGAGCGGACTTTCTATCGCCGCCGCGGAATGTCTAAGTAGGGTCATTAGCAGACATCCGGACCGCCAGTCAGCGCGATGTCCGCTGTTACCCCGAAAGCGGACACTAGATGTCAGGCCTTTGATGTCTGCTTTGTGCCAATAGCGGACATCAAGCCGATTGAAGTGGCCTCCCGGCGGCAGACCAACCGAACAAGTCACAATTGCATGCTATTTCAAGGCAAAAATGTATGAAATGCTTTCTCGCTTGGCGATCTCCTTGGCCGTATGAACATTCGCTAAGAAGGAAAGATCGCTAATAGTCTTTGATTGGTTGCGGGCAACCGTGATGGTAAGACCAAGAGAATTTCTCGTTTGCCCGCTTTGCTCGCCATACTTGACTAATACAAAAGTTTGCCCTGCGGGGATCTCGGTTGGTGAGGAGATAAACTTTACTTTCGACATTAGTCCGTCCCTGACTGGCTGATTCTTGTCAGGCATATCTCCCGATTGGAAAATGGGCCCAATAAGAGATTGCCGCGTTCGTCAATCGCGTACCAACCCTCCTTAACTCCTCGCAAGTCGGAGTGAAGTTCATTAATGTAATGGGGGTCTGCCATTAGTCGGTACAGCATCAATCACGAGAGAAAACTGTCGGCATCAGAAAAAGCGGAGCCAGCACACCGAGCGCTCTTCGTTTTCTAACACATGGTGTGGTCAAGAAGACGCCGCTGTGCTGGGCGCTGTGGCCTCTACATATGCATGACCAATCGAAATTGTAATGTGTCTAAAATGTTCATTCCGTTTTTCATGTCAGTAAAGCTGACACTTTCACGCGATAGCACTGGGCAACGCCACCCCTTGTGACCCGTTTGATCCCCAGCGGCCTAGCTCGAAAGTGTTCAATTTTGCACAGACTCGGATATGCACCTGTCGCAGGATGCTTGTCCTGTCCAAGGATGCCCGCCCTATGTAACCTCTGCCGAACATAGCGTTGGGGTTCTTTCGAGGCGCCTAGGTCATGTCGCCTAACACACATTTTCCATATCCGAGCTACGAACGTCCGCCATGCTCAAAATGTGGCGCGACAATGATGCTTTCTCGTTTTGATCGCGAAAATCCGAATAACGGCAAGCGCACGTTCGACTGTATCCCCTGTGACCGCAACGAAACTGTGACTGTGCATCACCGCTAAGGTCCTTTCAGCGGCGGCCCAACCAGGTGAAGAGCATGGAGCGATCAACGATAATTTCTGATCCCGATTGCCCCAAATGCCAAAAGGTAATGGATTGGCACAGTGTTCAGGAGTTGGGAACGAAACGGCTGAATGTGTTTCATTGCGAAAGCTGTGATACTTTCGCCGTCGCCCCTGCGTCCTGTGTGCCAACGCTTTGGTTTTAGAGCAAGTCCGTAGAGCGCGCGGGGCCGCTGTCATCCAAAGTATACTTCTTTTGACACTGGTTTAGCCGTGTCGAACAACCCACATTGAAGCATCACCGGCACGGCTCCACGCTAAGGCGTCGGTGACTGAGAGCACCGTAACGCTCCCGCCTGAATTGCAGGGAGTAGCGATCATGCCCTCGTATCGCGTCTATTTTATCGACCGAACCAATCACACCACGCGCCCATCCGAAGTCATCGAGTGCACCAATGATCAAGAAGCCGCTCAAATGGGCAAGCAACTTGCCGATGGCGGCGACATGGAGTTGTGGCATGGAGCTCGTTTCGTCATGCGACTTCCCCACCGCGAGAATAAACCTTCCCAGAAAACCGCGTTGAGAAGACCATGGAGAGATGTGCCGATGAGCGAAGACATGGAATTTCAATTTCGCGGCGGCAATCCAAAAAAATGGCATTCGGGCAAGATACGTCTGGAGGGCAGACTGGTGACAGCCACCGCGCCCGACGGGCGGACGAAATCGGCGCAGTCCGGTGGCAGTAATCACGAAGCGGTTGCGCGCCTTTTGCTCCTGGAGCTGGAGCGCGAAAAATCAGAATGAGTTTGCTGGCTCCAGGAGTTTTTCGGAGTGAAACGATATGCCTGTATTTTGTTTGGAGCCAATCACCGCGAATCTCGACGACCCAACTTGGCGAGCAAGCCTGTTTAAAGAGGCTTGCTGGATTATCGCTCGGGACCAGATTGACGCGCGGTACCAGCTTCAAGGTATTGCACTAAAGATGGTCGACATGGCTCCAGGAAAAAATATTTTATACTCGCCCTGGCTCAACCCTCATATTGTCGAATGCGTCGAAGACATCCATCCGCCGGTGAGTATGAAGGAAGGCACCGTTTGGACTCGCAGCGGCAAAACTTATTCTTAGCACGTCAAATCTAGTCACCTCGCCCCAGTGCGCGCGCTCGGCGTGCGGGCCCAGTGCTCTATCTAACGTGCTCAGTTCGGCTACTTTGTGTGTATTACTTCTTCCTGGCCGTCGTCGTCATCGCGTATAAAACCGCTGCCACCGCACGTCGGGCATTGCTGCTCATCGTCCGTGCCTTTTTCAACAACACCATCACCATTGCAGTCTGGGCAGGTTTTCATGTGTGCCTCTCGGGGGGATGCTACCATACCCCCACTTGTATTCGCTGGTGCTTCGCTGAACCGGCGGGAGGTACGGCGTATGCCAAAGCCTGTGGACAATCAGGTCGTGTGAGCAATTTTGCACAGATTCTTCATTCGAATTTGAGGAAACAGGATGGTTCGAAACATTAAGCCAAGCGCCCAAGTGTTTCGATTCAACTTTATAAATATTTGCTGATCGAGTGTCCTCGAACCGCACCGAACACGCGTCGGGCGAAGGGAGCGTACATGTGTTCTCAGTATGCGTCGCTCAGATCCACGCCGCCGATCCTTCAGCCGATAAACCCGTGCCCGATATGCGGCGCGGAGACCGCTCTTGCGGAGATTGAACCGCACCCTCTGCACGCCAATTTTGAAATTCACGGCTATCTCTGCGGCGGATGTGGACCCATCAAATCCTTGGTCGTGCTTCGCGGGCCGCCGCTTCAACCGGTGATGTAGTTCAATGCGGACCGCTGTGGACCCACGTAGAGCCTACTTGAGCGCCGTAGACCGCGTACTATCTGCTTTGGTTTTCGCCTGCATACTATTTGCTGGCGCTTACTACATCCGGTGAAAGCGTTCTCTTCGCTTCTTCTCCGCCCGAGCAGAATGAGACACGCGAGCAAGCGATGTCGGATTTCAAAGCGCGCCGACCGCTACACGCGTTAGTGACGGAACGTTCTAACCTCTCGCAGCTTGCTATGTGCCGGCCGCCACAGCTGGTCGTACGGTCCGTGTCCCCCGTCCCCAACGTTGGCACGGTCCTCGGTCAGTCGGCGCCCGGTACAGCTCAGGAAACGGAAAGTGTTCTGTTTTGAACAGTCTGCGTCCTTTCGAGACGGGTAGCCTGGCTTCATCAGCAACAACAACGGGAGCCAGCATGCGACAAAATCGCAATTATGCGATCAGACTTCAGGACATATCAGAGGCGCTGACCAAGAGCGGTTACACCAAGTTAGATCAGCAGGCGAAAGCACTCGGTTTATGTCGAAGTACTGCCTGGACGATCATGAAGACAAAACACAAGCTCGGCCGGTTGTCATTCAAGACAACCAACAGCATGCTCGCAAATCCTGAAACGCCGCCGGCTGTGCGCACCCTTGTCGAGAAATATCTGTCTGAAAGGTCATAAGTTTTGGTGCAGCGCAAACCAATTTAACGCGCGTACGCCAATCAATTCAGTTTGCTATTCTCGGTCGTTGTGGCTGCTTGAGTTTTTGTATTGCGTTGAGGGTGCAAATGCGTTTGGCGGTGATCATTGTCATGGCATCGGCTATCGCCATGGCTTTTAACTACGCGCATCGAGCTATGCCGCCCCCAATCATGCCAAGCGCAATCTAGACGCCAACGGCAATCCGGTCGTTCGAAGCCGTTAAGGCGCGCCGTTTCCTTCACCCGAGCAGACCCAACGCGTCGATGTCCGCTCTATACCCCGAAAGCGGACATTAATTGGGGCGCCGCCATGTCCGCTAGGTGCCAAAAGCGGACATCATGACGAAATGTCTACGATCGTCTTGTCGAGAACCGCGGCGATCAACGGATTGACAAGATCGGGGCGCGCGAGTGGCGCCATGTGGCCGCCAGAAGGCACTTCGTGCACGTGCCAAGTGGGATAGGTCTTGGCGAGCAACTTCACAATCTCGCGTGTGGGTGTGCGCGTGTCTGCCGCGTGGATCAGGTGGACAGGCGCAGTTATCGTACTCCAGCCCTCAAGCGGAGTCCCTGTCGTTACCATGCCCCATTCGTGCACCACCGCCGGCAGCATGGCAAACATATTCTGCTTGCGCTCGTTCGGCATAGCCGCCCAGGTGCCGGGAGCGGCCCAGTAATCGACGAACCATTCGCCCACCGCGTTCCAGTCGCCGGTCCGCGCCAGCTCGTTGTAGCGGCTGGCCACGCCCGCGATCTCGTCATAGGCGCTCACGGGTCCGTGTGCTTTCAGGTGGCCGAACAAGATCGGCTCAAACGCGACTAGTACCCGGACGCGACCGGAGAGCAAAGCCGCAGCTTCGAGCGCGACCGCGCCTCCGAGCGAATGGCCGATGAGGGCGACGGGCTCCCGCGCTAATTCGGCTGCCGCTGCAATAAGCTCCGCTTGGTCCGCGGCAGTGAGGGGTCGCGTGCCCGGCCAGGAACTCGTCTTGCCGTAACCGAGGAGGTTGACCGCGAGCAGGCGGTAGCGGCTTTGCAAGGCTTCGACGAGCCGCTGCCACTGGCGATGGCCGCTCGCGGAACTGTGCACCAGCACTACCGCGGGGCCTGACCCCGCGTCCGTAAAGTCTAGATCGAAGGCTCCGACTTTGATCACCGGCATTTGAATCTCAAATTCTGATCAAGCCCGATGTCCGCTTTGGGTCAAAAGCAGACATGTGCGGTGCAAAACGTCATGTCCGCTTTACCCCCAACAGCGGACATTGGACGGCGCATTTAGGCTGATTGATCCCCCTACCGGATGACCTATTATCCGCAAGGGGCCGAGGCCAATGGGCTACTACGCACAGAGGGGCACAGGTGAAAATCATTTCGATTGCTTTGGCATTTGCAGCTGTCTTGTTCTGCGTATCTGCACAGGCGGAGGGAACAGACCAAGCGACTTGCTATAAGGCGGTCCGAGCGAAAAGACCGTGCATGACTACTCGCCCAAATACGCCGGCGAAAACTAACTGCCTTACTGCCGCAATGCAGCGCTGTAAACAGGGCGGGCCAGGCGCAATCTAGATTTTGACGGACGTGCCAAGCGGCAACGATCCCGAAGCACCCGCGTGGCCTGCGGCGGCGTACAGTGCCCGCGCTGCAGCGGCCATGGCCCCCCGCGCATCATCGCTTTGTCACAGCATCCGTCGGTTTAATTGGGGGGAGGGAAAACCAACGAGTGAGGAAGCGGTAACCGCAGAAGAAATCCGCTTTGCGAAAAAACAACAATGGTACGTTGCGACTGCCTGTATCACTTTGATGGCAGCAGTCTTCACGCTCGCAGAAAAAATTCATACTAATCAGTGTAAAAGGTCATTGCCACGCTGGTGCTCGCCGCGATCGCATTTTTTGGGATTATTAATCTGCTGGCATTGAAGAAGCACATTGCTGACACACGACTGCAAGACGACAGCGACCGAGAGAGACGGGGAGCCTGGATCCCGTGGTCACTGGCGGGTGGGAATGCTGCGCGCCAATGGCCACGTAAGACCGTGGGACTTACAGATCTTGACCGGGCCAACCGACAAGGTGTCGCGTGTGCTCAACGAGAGTGGGTCAGGTTTATATCCCGGACCGGACGTCAGCCGACGTGAAAGAATAGCCTAGACGGGATTGAGCTCAGTTCGCAGCTTGTGCGAGCTTGCTCCAGTCACCGGCCTGGATCCGGACGATCGGTTTGTAGCCGCCATTGCCGTCCGGCTTGAACACCGATGCTTCACCTTCTCGGACGTCGAACCAGTCTTTGCCGAAAGCATCCACGATGTTCGGTTTATGCGTGACGACGATGACATTGGTGCCGGGAGGCGGCATCGTGCCGGCCATCTTGCGCAACGCGGCGGTGCGCCGGTTGTTCTCGATCGGTGTAACGACGAGTCCGCCCTCGGTGTAGTCAGCCGAGACCTTGACGTCGCCGAAACCCATCAACGCGCCGGTGTCCATCGCCCGCTGGAACAGGCTGGTGTAAACCTGGCCAACAGGAATCCGGAGTTTGTGCAGCGACTCTCCAATCGATTTTGCGAGCGCGCGGCCCTCGTCGTTGAGCTGGCGCTGCTTAAGGACGTTATTCGGATTGAGCGGGTCGGTGTCGGCCTGGTCCTGATAGGTTGCACCATGGCGAAAAATGATCACATAGCCGCCGTCACGCAACGTCTTGATCCATTCGGATTGCGACGGTGCGCTCTGGCCGCTGGCGGGCAACGATAAAAGTGCCAGAAATGCGCACAAATAAGCCCATCGAACGATGCGCGTTATCATAAAGTTCTCCTCGTTGTTCTGGTCGACGCTCTCCGGATATCCGGCCGCCGGGCTATGTCTGGGAGCCGCCGCATTCGCGCGTTCGGATTGCGGCGACAAAGTAAGTGGGCTGCTGCGCCAAAACTTGGAAAAAAACGACAGAGTATTGTCTATAAACGACAATCGACTCGCCCACGTCGCCAGTCTTCACTTGAGCTCATTCCGACACTTCAGCCCATGAGCCAGCGTTTTCCGAGCACTGGCATTCCGCCGTGCTGACAATCGCATTCCCGCGATTGTCAGCACGCGCGTCAGGCATCGAATTGACCTTCTCCATCCACTCGACGACCTTGCCGTCGAGATGTTCGGCGATGGCGATGTGGCTCATCGCGGTGGTCGGCGTGGCGCCATGCCAGTGCTTCTCGCCGGGTGAAAACCAGACCACGTCGCCAGGTCGAATCTCCTCGATGGGTCCGCCCTCGCGCTGTGCCCAGCCACAGCCCGCGGTTACGATGAGGGTTTGACCGAGCGGATGCCTGTGCCATGCGGTCCGCGCGGCTGGTTCGAACGTGACGATGGCGCCGCCGGCACGTGCGGGAGTCTCCCCTTTGAATGGAGTATCAATCCGAACGGAACCCGTGAAATATTCGGCGGGTCCCTTTGTAGACGGCTGCGAGCCGCTTCGTTTGATGTCCATTGCCGGGTCTCCTA
>DASYSQ010000304.1:0-3576 GCA_036003145.1 Pseudolabrys sp. | reverse complement strand
ATCATTTCTACCTCCCGGCATTGGCGAAGGCCCGCTGCCCCGCCATCGAGAGGGCACAACACCGGCACCAAAATTCTATTCCGCCATTCACGCGAGGTTGAATTACGCAACTCAGCCGGGTTTTCCGGAATATTGCGCGTCGGTCACCGGCTCGAGCCAGGTCACATGTTCGCCGCCTTGAGCTTCCTGCATGGCGATGTGTTCCATACCGTGCTCCGCGGTCGCGCCGTGCCAGTGTTTCTCGCCTGGCGGAATCCACACGGTATCGCCTGCGCGAATTTCACGCACGGGCCCGCCCCAGGTCTGCACCCGGCCGATACCGGAGGTGACAAAAAGCGTCTGACCGAGCGGATGGTGATGCCAGGCGGTTCGCGCACCGGGCTCGAAGCGCACCCACGCCGACCGAATGCGCGCAGGATCCGGTGCCTGAATAACAGGATCCTGCCATACCGTTCCGGTAAAACTCGGGGCCCCCATTCGGCGTGATGGCCGCGACCCGCAAGCAATGATGTCCATGTCAATTCCTCCCTGAGCGGTGTTTTGCCAGCAGCCTTTCTAACGCAATACTTTCAATGCGGTACTTTAAATGTAACGGATGCAAAAAGCCCGGCGTCTCCGCCGGGCTTCGACTTCAAGGCAAACGGGTGCGGACAATCAGACCGGCTGGATATTGCCGGCGGCCTGCTTGCCGCGCTCGGTTACGATTTCGAAGCTGATCTTCTGGCCCTCGTTCAGCGAACGCATGCCGGCGCGCTCCACTGCAGTGATGTGCACGAACACATCCTTCGAGCCATCGTCCGGCTGAATGAAGCCGTAGCCCTTTTGGGTATTGAAAAACTTCACAGTTCCGACAGGCATCAAGTGTTTCCTTTCAAGCTTTCCTTTTGAACGCCCGCGCGATCATCGCTTGGGCGGTCACAAGCCAAAGTTTTGGGAGTTCACTTGAGGCGCTGCCCGAAGGCGGGAGCGTAGCAGCAAGCTGAGGCCGAAAACCAGGTTGCGGGCGGCGACATAGACGGATTTCGCTGCAACGTCAACGGCTCAGCGCGCAAACACCCGCGTCAGATAACGTTTTATGAATTCGTAATGACAACTCGCTACTGTCAGACGGGCTTTGATTAAAATCTTAATGGATTGTGAAACCAGGGCCGCGCCATCTGAATGCGGCGACGGTGAGGCTAGATGCGCGGAGAGAAGCGAAAGGCAAGACGCCATCGCATGCGTCACGACGCATGGCTTGTGCTCGATGGCGGCAAGCGTCGTGACTGCGCCTTGTCCGATATTTCGCACATAGGAGCGCGGATCAACATCCCTGACTCGGACGTAATTCCCGACAATTTTCTGTTGTTACTGGCGGCGAACGGCACGGCGCGGCGCCACTGCCGGGTGATATGGCGCAAGCCGCGCGAGCTCGGCGTCAAATTCGAGACGTGGCTTGACGATCGCATACGCGCAGCCACGCCAAAGCCCAGCGGCACCATCGCATCAAATGAAGCAGAGCTGGCCGAAAGTGGCGCGTGATCGCGTTTCGCTACGCCTGCTGAATCGCTGACACCAGCCAGCCGCCTCCGCTCGCCCGCATAAAGGTCCACAGTTCGGTGACCTCTCCGGGGCCGCCGTCTTCCACGGTGCGGCCGCTTGCACGCTCGACCATCCGGTCGGTTAACGCGAAGCGCATGGCGACGGTCGCATAGTCGACCCCGCCTTCACGCCAGGCTTCCGCCAGGTCGCCCTGCTCCAACTTCACGTCGGTAACTTTGTTGAGGAGACCGCGGCTCGCGTTTTCGGCAAGCTGCTCGGAGAAATAAGACAGCATCTCCGGCGTTACTTTCGTGCGCAGCGCGTTGAGATCTTCCGCCGAAAAGCCGGCCTGGACTTCCTGGAGCAGGCGTTCGAACGCATCATAGTCCGCCTTGGCGATGGTGAGTGCCTCGCCACCGGGTGCATTGGCGCCGAACATGCCACCGAGGCCGCTGAAGGAATGACCGGTGGCCGGATGGGCGGCCGCATAAGCAGGCTGGCTGCGACGTTGCCACCAGACGAACAACAGCCGTGCGACAATCACGACCAGCCCGATTTGCAGCATCAGCCCGAGCAGCGATGCAAAGCCGCCCATGCCGCCGAAGATGCCATGCCCGAACAGCAGGCCAAACAATCCGGCGCCAAGGAAGCCGCCGGCAAGACCGCCAAGCAATCCACCGCCGAAGAGGCCCGGGCGCGCCGCCGTCTGTCCAACTGTGCCGGGTCTACCGGGCTGCGTGAGCGTGCGCTGCATCGGCGTGGCTGCATTCGGCGCGGTTTGCGTGGCCGGCGGCGCGGAGAACGTGCGCGTCCCGCGGCTGCCGCCGGAGAAGCCGCCCCCGGCGCGCGCATGCGCATCGGCGGCAACAAGCACAACCGCCGCTGCAACCGCGGCTAAGGTCATCAAAAAGCGCTGGCGCATCATTTTGGTCTCCCCCGACAGCCGAGCGCAGGAGGATATGTATGGATCGGGCGATTTGTAAGGGGCCGTGCCAGCGCCACATAGTCGCGGCAAATTGGCGGTCAAGCATCACGTAAATATCACTTATACGGCGTGGAACGGGCCGCCCGGCCGGCAATTGCCTCCAAGAGTGGGAGGTCGACCGATGAAAGCCCTGGTAGTCACTATGGTGTTTTTATCCCTGACGGGTGTCGCGAGCGCGAAACCGACACCGGTCAGCAGCCTTAACCAGATTCAGGATCTTATTCAGACGTCGGTCCGGAATGACACCGAGGTCAACACTGGGCCGTCGGGCGCGCTGCTTGAGCGAAGCTATTTTGAGGCGCCGCAACCTCAGTTCAACGTTTCCTGCCGGTTGCAGTTGAATGTCTTCAACAAGACCCGCCTCACCGAAGCTTGCAACTGAGCACCAGAACTTAGCGCTGGAACTAAGCCCGGACAAAATCGTTGTTGCGGCGGAACTGTGTAAGTCGCGGCATCGGGCCGCAGCTACTGATGGGGCACAACAATGCTCGGCACCATTCTTGTTATTATCCTGATCCTGGCGCTTGTCGGCGCGTTCCCGCGCTGGGGCTACAACTCCGGCTGGGGTTACGGACCGTCCGGCATCCTTGGCGTGGTCTTGCTCGTC
The DNA here is from genome assembly GCA_036003145.1 of Pseudolabrys sp. Taxonomy (GTDB): domain Bacteria; phylum Pseudomonadota; class Alphaproteobacteria; order Rhizobiales; family Xanthobacteraceae; genus Pseudolabrys. The sequence goes on along the minus strand of DASYSQ010000304.1, from coordinate 463 downwards.
GTGCTGATTTTGGCACTGACCGGCCGCGTTTAGGCACAGCTACTGCACGAGGGTTTTCTTTACCTCGGCCACGAGCTGTTTCAGTGTGAAAGGCTTTGCCAGGAATGCATATTGTTCCTGACTCGGCAGATTTCTGCTGAAGGCCTCTTCGGCATAGCCGGACACGAAAATAATTTTCACGTCCGGATCGCGCTGGCGCAGCTCCTTGAGCAGAGTCGGCCCGTCCATTTCCGGCATCACGACGTCGGAAACGACAAGGTCGACATCACCATGTTTTTCGAAGGCCTCAATTGCCTCGACGCCGTTACCGGCCTCCAGCACGGTGTACCCGCGCGAAACAAGTCCCCGTGCATTGAGCGCGCGCAATCCTTCTTCATCTTCGACCAGCAGGATCGTGCCTTGCCCGGTAAGATCGGCGGCAGCAGCGCGCGCAAGCGAGTCAGCGGCCGCCAGCGCACCCGCG
>DASYSQ010000303.1:0-9171 GCA_036003145.1 Pseudolabrys sp. | reverse complement strand
ATGAGTTATGAGATTTCGCACGGCATACACGCCCATAGGCCGCGCTTCGCGCTTGTACTCTGCCTTCAGCTCCTCTCGCCGCCGCGTCATCGGGCAATTCCCTTCGAAAGCTCAAACCAGTCGGCTCTTTTGCACGGCTGCCGCAACGAACGACGTGAACAACGGATGTGGTTCGAGCGGGCGCGATTTCAACTCCGGATGGAACTGCACGCCGATGAACCAAGGATGGTCGGGGATTTCCATAATTTCCGGCAGGCGTCCGTCCGGAGACCATCCGGAAACCTTGAAGCCTTTCTCCGCCAACACTTTGGCGTATTCCGTGTTCACCTCGTAACGGTGGCGGTGCCGTTCGCTGATTTCGAGGGTGCCGTACACGTCGGCAACCCGGCTGCCTGGCGTGAGGACGGCCGGATAGGCGCCGAGGCGCATCGTACCGCCAAGATCGCCGTCGGCGGAGCGCGTCTCCTTTTGATTGCCCTTCGTCCACTCCGTCATCAATCCGATGACGGGATGCTTTGGCCTGCCGATTTCTGTCGTGCCAGCGCCGTCGAGGCCTGCGAGATCGCGCGCCGTCTCGATGACGGCCATGTGAAGGCCGTAGCAGATTCCAAAAAATGGCACCTTGCGTTCGCGCGCGAATTTGACCGCATGGATCTTTCCTTCGGTGCCGCGCTCACCGAAGCCTCCTGGAACCAAAATTCCATTGACATTTTCCAGGAACGACGGGGCGTCTGGCCGCTCGAATATCTCGCTGTCGATCCAATCGAGATGGACCTTCACATTGTTTGCAACACCGCCATGCACCAACGCTTCGGAGAGCGACTTGTATGAGTCCTTAACCTGCATGTATTTGCCGACGACCGCGATGCGCACCTCGCCTTCGGGATTTTTCACGCGCTCGACGACCGCCTTCCAGCGCGACAAATCGGGCGGTGGCGCATTGGTGATGCCGAAGACGTTCAGCAACTGACTATCAAGACCCGCATCATGATAGGCCATCGGCACACGATAGATGGTATCGAGATCCAGCGCCGGAATGACGCGTTCCGCTGGAACGTTACAAAATTGGCCGATCTTGCGCCGGTCGTCTTCCGGGATCGGATGTGACGCCCGACAGAGCAAAATGTCTGGCTGAATGCCGATGGCGCGCAGTTCCTTTACCGAATGCTGCGTGGGTTTCGTCTTCAATTCTCCGGCTGCATCGATGTACGGCACCAGCGTCAGATGCACGAAAGCCGTTTGTCCCCGCGGCAGCTCGTTTCCGAGTTGGCGGATGGCTTCGAAAAACGGCAAGCCTTCGATGTCTCCAACGGTTCCGCCAATTTCGACCAACAGGAAATCCAGATCGCCGGTGCCGGTGAGAACGAACTCCTTGATCATGTCGGTCACGTGCGGAATGACCTGCACCGTGCGGCCGAGATAACCGCCACGCCGTTCTTTCTCGATCACCTGGCTATAGATGCGACCAGAGGTGACATTGTCCGACTTGGATGCCGATACGCCCGTGAAGCGCTCATAGTGTCCAAGGTCGAGGTCGGTCTCCGCGCCATCATCCGTGACGTACACTTCGCCATGCTGAAACGGCGACATGGTTCCCGGATCGACATTGAGATACGGATCGAGTTTGCGTAAACGGACTTTGTATCCCCGAGCCTGCAAGAGTGCTCCGAGTGCCGCAGACGCCAGACCTTTTCCGAGGGAAGAGACCACGCCGCCAGTGATGAAGATCAACCGCGCCATGGAAGGCCAACATGACGAAAGTGGCGTGCGCACTCAAGCGGAAAGAAGCGGTTCGTGCAGAAAGTTGCGAACCTTTTGGAAAGTATCGGGAAAAAGTGTGTGAATGCTTCTGAGAAAAGGGAATTGGTCCGACGCCAATGCTAAAAGAGCGCTCACCTGCGCGAAACAACCGATTGGACGTCGCGACATCTCCGCTACCGATTCGGCTGGTCTTCCCGAATTGGCACGGACAACCCGACCTTCACCTTGTCGAGCACGACCTGCGTTTCGTACCGCACGACATATTCGTTCGACTCGAACCAGCGCCGCGCGAATTCGCCGTATGCTTCCATGCTCTCTGTGGTGACGACGAGCAGAAAATCGGTGGACCCAGTTACGTGATAGCATTGCTGGACCTCGTTGACGGATTTCATGTTGCGCTTGAAGTCGTCGAGGCTGTTGCGTGGTGCAGAACCTGATGCCATCGCGACAGACACGAGGCAGGTTATCGGCACGCCGACAGCACCTGAATCGAGAACAGCTATCTCGGCTGTGATCACACAGTCGCTCCGCAAGCGTTTCAGACGGCGCTGCACGCCAGCCGCCGAGAGACCGATTTCTGCACCGATAGACTCCGCAATACGGCGAGTGTCGCGCTGATAGAGCGCAAGTATTTTGCGATCCAATTGATCCATCAGCTCTTCGGCCTCTCTTTGACGTCGTTATTGCGGGCAAACCGCAAATTGCGGGCTCATTTCGCGGTAAAACACCATTCGTCTGCGGCTAGACTACTCAAGCGGTTTGGCTGCGGGCAAAGGATTTTCATGCGTCAATCACGTGTCCTCCTCGTCACGAGCTTCTTGGTTTCGTTCACGTTGAACACCCATGTTGGCGCTGCCGTCACCAGTCCGCCTGACCTTCAAGATGGGCTTGGGGTGGCGACCCCGCAGGCGAAAGGCCTGGACCCGGCCCCCCTCGCGGGTCTCGCAGGCGCGTTGTCGAGAGGCGACTATCCAAAGACCGACGCAGTACTGGTGGTGCGCGACGGAGTCCTTGTGTACGAATCCTATTCCAATAGCGGTGGTCCGAACGTGCTCAACGATACACGCTCGGCAATGAAATCCGTGACGTCTCTGGCGACGGGCCTGGCGATTGAGGACGGAGCCATATCGTCTGTCCATTCTCTGGCATTTGATTTTCTTGGCGATCTCAAGCCGTTCGCCAACAGCAACCCCACCAAAGACGCGATCACAATCGAGGATCTGCTAACCATGTCGTCGGCGCTCGACTGCAACGATGACGACGACAACAGTCCCGGCAATGAGGACAAAATGCATCCTCAGCAAAACTGGACACGTTGGGCGGTCGATCTTCCTATAACGCCGAATTATCAGCGTGACTCATCGGGTCTGGGACCATTTCGTTATTGCACGACAGGCGCTTTTCTGATGGGTCAGATCATCCAGCGGGCCACGCACACGCCTATTGAGGAGTATGTCGAAAAAAGGCTGCTCGTGCCCTTAGGGATCAGTCGGTGGGATTGGCCCCACTCTCCGAGCGGCGAGACAATGACCGGCGGCGGGTTGAGGCTTCGCGCGCGGGACGCGGCAAAAATCGCCTGGACATTGGCAAACGGAGGCAATTGGCGCGGGCGCCAGATCGTCCCACAAGCTTGGGTCGACGTTGCGTTGAGCCCGCACCGCCAAGCCCTTCCTGATCATCCCTATGGCTATTTTTTCTGGAATTACGCTTACACAACGAAGTGCGGCAAGGTTTCGGGTTGGTATATGGCAGGAAACGGCGGAAATGCGATCGTCGTTCTCAAAGACCTGAACGCAGCGGTCGTAGTAGAGCGCTCAAACTACAACACGCACGGTATGCACCAGCAGACGGTCGACCTTCTGGAAAAATATGTTCTGCCCGCTTTTCCGTGTGCATTAGACAGGACCAAGACGGCCAACTGACGCGAAATGTTCAATGCGGGGTGGGAACTCCGGGGCTGGGGCTTGTCGGAAGCGGAGCCGGCGTCTTTTGCGCAGGTAACGTCGGGTTGGAAACCGGCCCTTCAAGGAAGGATTTCTCGTTTCGCCCGTGGAGCGCCAGCAAGTTCAGCCCAAGGCATGTCAGGAAAAAGAGCGCTGCAAGTATGGCGGTCGTGCGCGTGAGCGTGTCGGCGGCGCCACGCGGCGAGAAAAGGCCGCCAAGTCCCGAGCCGCCGCCGCCCATGCCGAGGGCGCCGCCTTCGGAGCGCTGCAGTAGAATCGTAACGATGAGCGCGACCGCCACCAAAAGCTCGAATACGATCAAAATGGCTTGCAAATAGGGACTCCGCCGAACGCTTCGGTGGGGCTCAATAGACGAAACCGCCTGCATAGGGAAGCAAGAGTTGAAAACCCCGCCGACGGCTCGAAAAAGACTAGCCAGACCAGGTGGACCGGCTGGCATCCGCACGCATTGTCGGCACAGCCGCCCTACGTGGCGCGACAGGCCGAAATGATGGCCAGGAATTCAGCAGCCTTGAGGCTCGCGCCACCGACAAGCGCGCCGTCGACATCGCCCAACGACAAGATTTCTCTCGCGTTGGTCGCATTGACCGACCCGCCGTAGAGAATTCGCAATTTTGGCCCGAGGCACCTTCGAATGTGGGAATGAATCGTTGCGATCTCAGTTTTGTCAGGCGTCTTCCCCGTGCCGATCGCCCATATCGGCTCGTAGGCGATGACGGTATTTTCGCCTGTCGCTCCAGTGGGAACAGAGCCCGACAATTGTGATTTGCAAATTGTTTCGGCCAGACCGCTTTCGCGCTCGGACAGTGTCTCGCCAATGCAGATGATCGCAAACAACCCTGCCCTCCAAGCGGCGCGCGCCTTTGAGGCGACGAGAGCGTCCGTCTCGCCATGATATCGTCGGCGCTCTGAATGACCGACGATCACTGCCTTTGCGCCGGCGTCCGCCAACATTTCGGCACTTAAGTCACCGGTATAGGCGCCAGACGTTTCCGCGTGACAATCCTGGCCACCGAACATCATTGCCACCCCTCCGGTTTGAAACGCACGCGATATGAGTGTGGCAGGCGGACAAACCAGCACGTCGCAATGGGGAGGCGTTGCGCGCAGGGCAGACGAGAGATCGGCGACCTCGCGTAGCGACGACGTCAGACCGTTCATCTTCCAGTTTCCAGCGATCAGCTGCCGCATCCTGTTCTGCTCCTAATGGACCACCGCCGGTGACTGCACGGCAGCGACAGTTCTTGCCGTGGACACAGCCCCTCCCTATCATCCGCCGCTTTTCACCGCCAAGGCCCCTCAAGGACCCTCAACTTTCAATGCTTCAGGAAATCAGAAAATACGCCAAATCGTGGGTTTCGTCCGTTTTCCTCGGCGGACTGGCCCTCAGCTTTGCACTGTGGGGCATCGCGGACATCTTCAGGGGAAGCTCTGACACGACCGTTTTCTCGATCGGCTCGGTGCAAGTCGGCGCCGACCTCTTTTCGCGCGAATTCCACAACATCATGCGCAACGCCCGGACCGCTCTGACGCCGGAGCAGTCCAAGGTTGCGGGCGAACAGATTCTTGACCGGATGATTGCCGGAACGGCGCTCGATCTCGTCGTCTCAAAACTCGGACTGACCACGACTGATGCACGCATCCGAGCCCAAGTTCAGGATGCGCCGGCCTTCAAGGGTCCCTTGGGTACATTTGATCACGCGACTTTTGTCCAGATCATCGCGCGCGCCGGGTATTCCGAATCCGAGTTCATTGCGGCGATGCGTAAGGATTCCGCGCGTGACCAAATGCTACGCTCGATTGAAGGCGGTTTTCTCATGCCGCCTGACTATGCGCGTGCCATATTTGCCTATGTGAATGAGCTGCGGGCGGCGGAATACATCATCGTGACGCCTGAAATGGTGGGCTCGATCAAACCACCGAGCGATGCGGTCTTGGCGGCGTTTGTTAAGACGCATTCCGATCGCTTCAGCACACCAGAGTATCGCTCTGTCAGTTACGCGTCGATCGGAGTCGACGATGTCGCAGCGACCATAACCGTGTCCGACAAGCAGGTTCAGGACGAATTGGATGCCAACAAATCCGACTACGTCGTTCCGGAAAAACGCCGTATCGAGCAGATCGGATTTAAATCGGAAGCAGAGGCAACAGCCGCCAAGACGGCTCTGGACGCCGGAAAGAGCTTTGAGGCGCTTGCCGCAGAGCGCAATCTTCGTCCAGCCGATTACCAACTTGGCGAACTCAGCCAATCCGACCTCGCAATTGATCCAGCACGCGCGAGCGCCGCATTTGCGCTACCTAGTAATGGGATCAGCGCGCCCGTCAAAGGAACCTTCGGATGGGTCTTGATTCATGTAACGGACATCGTTGCCGGGACATCCAAGAGTCACGACGAGGTAAAGCAGGCCCTTGTTCGCAAGCTGGCCACGGCGAAGCTCACGGACATCGCCAATGCATTCACTGACGCGGTCGGAGGCGGCGCGAGTGTAGAGGACGCGGCGCGGAAGTCCGGCATGCATTTCGCCCACATCCCTGCCATTGACGTGCAAGGGATGGCTCCCGACGGCAGCAAGGTTGCTGCGGCCGGCAATCCCGAATTCTTGGCCCAGATCTTCAAGAGCGAGATCGGCGACGAAGGCGATCCTTTCCCGACTGCCGATGGCCACTACTACGCGCTCAAGGTCGACGGAGTCACTCCGCCAAAACTCAGACCGATCGAGGCGATCCGTTCGCAGGCGTTGGCACTCTGGATTGCCGGGGAGCAAGAGATCGAATTGAAGGCAAAGGCCGCGACGTTGACTGCCCAGGCCAATATGGCTCACGCGCTAAACAACATCGCCGCTTCACTCGGGACATCCTTGCAGACGAGTCCGGCTCTGACCCGTGGGACTGACAATTCCACATTCAGCAAAGCGCTAATTGCTTCGCTTTTTAATGCGCCAGCCGGCGGAGTTGTGTCGGGACCAAAGGTTGGCGGAGGGTACGTCATCGCCCGCGTCACGGGCATAGAGCATCCTTCTCCTGAGGGCGACCCTAGCTATGTTCAAGGCGTGCGCCAGTTATCAGGCGAGATCGCAGCAGATTTCAGTAGCTCGCTCGCCAAGGCGGAGCAGGTTCGCGAGGGTGTCACCATCAATCAGAAACTCGTCGATACCACCATCGGCAATTCAGGTTCAGGATCGTGAGCGCGCGATGGCGATTGAACCCGAATATTCAGAATTTGCCCGCGTCTATGACTCGACCGCTCCGCAGGTTCTCTACACGAAACTCGTAGCTGATCTGGAAACGCCAGTATCTGCCTTCCTGAAGCTCGCCGAAGGGCAGGAAAACGCCTTTCTGCTCGAGAGTGTGCAGGGCGGCGAGACGCGCGGCCGCTATTCGATCATCGGTTTGAAGCCCGATTTGATCTGGCGCTGTCGTCACGGCAGAGCGGAAATCAACCGCGAGGCGAAAAAGGACGCAAATAAATTCGTTCCTGATGCCAACTCCGAAAAACCACTTGCCGCGCTACGAGTGCTTGTCAATGCCTGCCGCATGCCCCTTCCCGCGGCGGTTCCACCGATGGCCGTCGGGCTTTTCGGCTATCTCGGTTACGACTTGGTTCGGCTGATTGAGCGGCTCGGGCCCGAGCCGCCCGATCCTCTTGATTTGCCTGACGCGATCCTCATTCGGCCGACAATCACCGCAATCTTCGACAATGTCCGCGACGAGATTCTGGTCGTAACGCCAGTATGGCCGCAAGCCGGCGTCGATGCACGCGCCGCTTATGCGAGGGCGTGCGAACGAATTTCAGACGCGGTCAGCGAATTGGAACGCCCGACGCCCCCAACATCTCCGGCTCCGATCGATCTGCCTCCTTTTTCGCAGATCGATTCTAACACGTCGCATGATGAGTATTTGGCGATCGTCGAACGGGCGAAGGAGTATATTCGCGCGGGCGATGTCTTTCAGGTCGTGCCGAGCCAGCGCTTTCGACGGCCATTCGCTCTGCCTCCGTTTGCACTTTACCGCGCATTGCGGCGCCTCAATCCGTCCCCGTTTCTCTACAACCTGGCATTTCCGGGATTTTCGATCGTTGGGTCTAGTATCGAGATACTCGTGCGTCTGCGCGATGGAATCGTCACGATTAGACCCATTGCAGGTACCCGCCCCCGGGGCAGATCGAGCGAAGAAGACGCGCATTTGGCCGACGAACTCCTGGCTGACCAGAAGGAACGGGCCGAGCATCTGATGCTTGTCGATCTTGGACGTAATGACGTCGGCCGCGTCTCAAAGACCGGAGAAGTTCGTGTAACGGACAGTTTTTTTATCGAGCGCTATAGCCACGTGATGCATCTTGTCTCGAATGTCGAAGGCAAGATTCGCGATGGTCTGGATGCGATCGACGCGCTGACGGCTGGGCTTCCGGCAGGAACTCTCTCGGGCGCGCCAAAAATCAGGGCCATGCAGCTGATTGATGAGTTCGAGAAGGAAAAGCGTGGGGCGGTTTACGCAGGGGCCGTCGGCTACTTCGCGGCCGACGGTTCGATGGACACCTGTATCGTGTTGAGAACTGCCATTGTGAAGGACGGAATGATGTATGTCCAAGCGGGGGGCGGTATCGTCGCGGATAGCATTCCGGAGGCCGAATATCAGGAGACGGTGAACAAGGCCAAGGCGCTCATGATGGCGGCCGAAGAAGCTGTGCGTTACGCGTCAGCGGCCGCGCGTGGACAATAGGACGCGTCGCCCCTCTTGGTTCTTCAAGAGATTTCTGCGAGCAACAAATTCAACGCTGCTTCTGTGAATGCCCGCATATTATCGACTCGATCCGCTCGACCTGTTTCCACCGTCAATGAGCGTTCCACCGGCCCGCTGAGCGCGATACAACTGTGGCCGGCCGCGTCGCCATACGGATTTCCTGTCGGACCAGCGGCACCGGTTTCGCCTAATCCCCACGTTGCTGCAAAGCGCTCCCGCCCGGTTCGCGCCAGAAGCATCGCATACGGTTCGCTAGCGGAACGCATTCCCGCAACGGACGTACGCGGAAGGTCCATCAGAAGCACGCGCGCCTTCGCGGTATAGACCACCGCACCGCCAAGGAAATATGCCGACGCGCCAGGCACCGCGAGCAGAACAGCCGAGAGCAATCCACCGCTCGATGACTCAGCAATCGCCAACGTTTCCTTTCTCTCCTTCAATTGTTCGCCGACCTTTGCGGCCAACGGAAGCAACTCTTTCATGTCAATTACCTCTCGGATTGGGGATCGTTGGCGGGTGCGCTAGCCACAAACATATTTTAAGTCTTGCGTTCCGTAACGTCCCTTCCGCAAGATTGCAGTTCCCACGGCTGGAGCAGCACATGGACGTACGTTGGAGTGACACTGACCTCCGATTTCGTGACGATGTGCGCGAATTTCTCGCGGCTGAACTTACCCCCGACTTGCGGCGGGCGGGACGCTCCTTA
>DASYSQ010000302.1:0-51505 GCA_036003145.1 Pseudolabrys sp. | reverse complement strand
GGAAGATCACCACGGTGCAGGCGGATGGTCATTCAGGTTCTAAGGCTCGGAACGTTGGTGCCCAGGAGAGGACTCGAACCTCCACGGCTTTCACCGCTAGTACCTGAAACTAGTGCGTCTACCAATTCCGCCACCTGGGCTTGTCGGGACCAGATACGGAGCCGCTTCCGCCTTGTCAATGAAGGGCGTTTGGGCCTGTACAGCCCCTGGCCGATCCTGTATTGGCCGGGTTTGAGGCATCCCGGCCGGGCAAAAAGATCGAGAGCGGCATGACCGCACGCAGCCCCTATGACACCCTCGTTACTGTCTATGGCGGCTCGGGCTTTCTCGGCCGGCACGTGGTGCGTGCCTTGGCCAAACGCAACTATCGCATCCGTGTTGCCGTGCGCCGTCCGGAGCTTGCCGGCTTCCTGCAACCGCTTGGCCGCGTTGGCCAGATCCACGCCGTGCAGACCAATTTGCGGAACGCGCCCTCGGTGGAAATGGCCGCCCGCGATGCGCAGGTGCTGGTCAACCTCGTGGGCATCCTGTTCGAACGGGGCCGCCAACGCTTCGACGCGGTCCATACTTACGGGGCCGAGCAGGTGGCACTGGCGGCGAACGCCCATGGCGCGCGAATGGTCCATGTGTCGGCGATCGGTGCCGACGCGAACTCGTCCAGCGGATACGGCCGCTCCAAGGCCAACGCTGAGCACCTGGTGCTCGCCGCGCAGCCCTCGACCACCATCATGCGGCCGTCGATCCTGTTTGGTCCCGAGGACGATTTCTTCAACCGCTTTGCCGCGCTGGCGCGCATTTCGCCGGCGCTGCCGCTGGTCGGCGGCGGCCTTACACGTTTTCAGCCCGTGTTCGTCGGCGATGTTGCCAGCGCAATCGCCGACGCCGTTGACGGAAAAACACGGCCGGGCACAGTTTATGAATTGGGCGGACCTGATGTGCGTACGTTCAGGGAGCTCATGCAATTTGTCCTCACAACAATCGAACGCAAGCGGCTCCTGGTGTCTCTGCCGTTCTTCATGGCCAGAGTGCAGGCGACCTTCTTGCAATACTTTCCGAAGCCGGTGTTGACCCCCGATCAGGTCGAGCTGTTGCGAAGCGACAATGTCGTGTCGCAGGCCGCCACGTCGGAGACGCGCACGCTGCAAGGACTCGGCATCGACCCGGCCCCGATAGAAGCGATTGTGCCGTCTTACCTCTGGCGTTTTCGCAAGACCGGCCAGTTCCACAAACGTCTGGCCTGATTTCAAAGAATATACAGCGCCGCGAGTCCGGCCACGCCCACCAGGATTCGCCACCACGCGAATAGCGCGAAGCTGTGTCGCTGCACGTAGCGCAAGAACGTCTTGACCACGATCCATCCGAAGATGAAGGAGAACGCAAAGCCGACCGCGATCACGGTGACATTGCCCCCGAGAGCAAGTTCTCCGCGGCTCTTATACGCCTCGTAGGCGAACGCTCCGACCATCGTCGGCATGGCCAACCAAAAGGAAAATTCTGCCGCCGATCGGCGGTCGGCTCCAAACAGCATCGCACCGACAATGGTTGCTCCCGCGCGAGATACGCCGGGGATCATGGAGATGCACTGGATGAGTCCAATGCCGAAATACATCAGAAGGGGAAAGCCGGTCGCTTCGTGGTAGCGCGCCTGCAGATTCATACGGTCGACCCACAGCAACACGAAACCACCGATGATGAGCGACACGCACACGACGCGTACATCGAATAGATAAGACTTGATGATGTGATACGCGAGCGCGCCGACCACAGCCGCAGGCAGGAACGCCAGCAGCACACCGATGACAAATCGAGCCGCTGCCCACTGCGTGAACATTTCTGTGGCGAGTGCCCAGAGCCTGCCGAAATAGATCGTCAGCAGCGCAAGAATGGCGCCGAGCTGAATCAGGACCGCAAACGATTTGCCAAAGGCATCGTCACCCCAGCCGAACACATGCTCCATCAGCAGCAAGTGGCCTGTCGACGACACCGGCAGAAATTCTGTCAGACCCTCGACAATTCCGAGAATGGCCGCCTTGATCAGGTCAACATTTGCCGCAGCCGGGCCAAGCGTGGCCGCCATCGTGGCATCCAAGTGCATGAGCAGCTCCGGGGAATTTTCGCGTACTTGTCGCGGGGACTGGTCAGCGCTTTTGACGCAAAGGCACCGGTGAGGCAACGAAAAAACGCGGTAATTCGTTACGATTTGCACCACCGCCGCGGATTTCTATAGTGCAAAGTTGATTCCCGCCGTGAGCGCGGCCCGGCCGCGAGCCCGTGAGCCATGTTGACACTGTTTCATCACCCGCTTTGCCCGCATTCGCGCTACGTGCGTCTGATCCTTGGCGAATACGGCATTGCGGCGCGGTTGGTGGAGGAGCGCTTCTGGGAGCGGCGAGAGGAATTCCTGCTGCTCAATCCAGCCGCGGAGCTGCCGGTGCTGGTAACCGAGGGCGAGCCGCCGGTCCCGGGCGCCTCGATCGTGGCCGAATTCATCGAGGAAACTCATCGCGGAGAAAACGACGAGGATCGGCTGTTGCCGCGGCAGCCCGGCCGGCGAGTCGAAGTCCGCAGGCTGGCGAACTGGTTCAACAACAAATTCCATGCGGAAGTTAGCGGGCCACTGGTGACTGAACGGGCGTTCAAGCGCCACATGACGCAGGAACAGGGTGGCGGGCCGCCCGATACCGATGTGCTGCGCGCCGCCCGCCACAATATCCGCTATCATCTGTCCTATATCGGCTGGCTGGTGCGCACGCGCGACTGGCTCGCCGGTGATCGATTAAGCTTGGCGGACCTTGCGGCAGCTGCGCATCTGTCGGCCGCCGATTACCTGGGCGAAGTGCCGTGGAACGAAGACGAAGCGACAAGGAACTGGTACGCGCGGGTGAAATCGCGCCCGTCGTTTCGCACGATCCTGGCCGACACGCTGGCCGGCATTCCGCCGTCAAAGACTTACGCCGACCTCGACTTCTGAGCGAACCCGCCGCGATCAGATCCGCGCTCGCCGAACAGGCACGCGCGCGCGGGTTCGGTGCGTTCGGCGTTGCGAAACCTGACGCTGCACCGGAACTGAAAGCGCGGCTCGAAAGCTTCCTCGCCGATGGCGCGCACGGCGACATGACCTGGCTGGCGTCGACCGCCGGACGCCGTACGTCGCCATTGGCGCTGTGGCCGGACGTGCGCTCGATCGTCATGCTCGGAATGAACTACGGGCCGGACACGGATCCGTTGGCCATCTTGAGCGCGCACGACCGTGCAGCGATCTCGATCTATGCCCGAGGCGATGACTATCACGACCTGATCAAAAAGCGCCTGAAGGAGTTGGCGCGCTGGCTGACAGCCAACGCCGGCGGCGACGTGAAGGTTTTCGTCGATACGGCTGCAGTCATGGAAAAGCCGCTTGCTGCACGCGGTGGTTTGGGATGGCAAGGTAAGCATACAAATCTTGTTTCTCGGCAATTTGGGTCCTGGTTGTTTCTCGGCTCGATTTTCACGACGCTCGACTTGCCTACAGATTCGCCAGAGCCCGATAGTTGCGGAACTTGCCGCGCGTGCCTGGATATTTGCCCAACCGCGGCATTTCCTGCGCCTTACAAGCTCGATGCCCGGCGCTGCATTTCCTATCTCACCATTGAGCACAAGGGTCCCATTCCGCGCGAATTGCGAACGGCGATTGGCAACCGAATCTACGGCTGCGACGACTGCCTCGCCGTCTGTCCATGGAACAAGTTCGCGAGCCAGGGACGCGAAGCCAAGCTCGCCGCGCGCGACGCATTGCACGCGCCTCGGCTGGCCGATCTCGCCCGTCTCGATAACGCACAATTCCGCACGCTTTTTTCCAAGACCTCGATCAAACGCACCGGCCGTGACCGATTCGTCAGAAATGTGCTGATCGCAATCGGCAATTCGGGTGACGCGACGCTCGTGGACGAAGCGGCGCGCCTGCTCGACGATGCGTCGCCCCTGGTACGCGGCGCCGCAGTGTGGGCACTCTCGAGATTATTGCAGCGGGAAAACTTTGCGGCCCTTGCGCGGCGACATCGCGACCTGGACGAAACCGTCCAGGAGGAATGGGCGGCGGCGCTTGGCTAGAATTCCTTCACTGCCATGATTAACCGTTCGATGTCTTCCGGCCGCGAGAGCCGATGATCGCCATCCTTGATCAGGGTCAGCACAACGTCATCGCGGGAAAACCGCGATACGAGTTCGACGGCATGCCGCCACGGCACATCGGGGTCCTGCACGCCCTGCAGGATATGGACCGGGCAGCGTGTCTCGATCAGGCCGCCGAGCAACAGATGTTTGCGGCCATCTTCGATGAGTGCGCGGGTGATCGGATAAGGCTCTTCGCCGTATGCGGAGGGTCTCAGCCAAATGCCCTTTTGCTCGATCTCGCTTTTGGCCGTCTGTGAAAACTGTTTCCACATCAGCTCCTCGGTGAAGTCGACCGCGGGTGCGATCAGCACCATGCCCGCTATGGGTGCAGCGCCCTTTTGTTCGGCCAGTTCTCGCGCCAACAGTAGCGCCAGCCACCCACCCATGGATGACCCGATCACGATTTGAGGGCCCCTGGCGAACTGCGCATAGATCGCGAGACTGTCCTCCAGCCATCGGCCAATCGTGCCTTCGGTGAACTGGCCACTTGATTCGCCGTGGCCGGAATAATCAAAGCGCACACAGGCGCGGCCCGCGGTTTCGGCCCAATGGTCAAGAGCTTGGGCTTTCGTGCCCTTCATGTCGGATTTCAACCCGCCGAGCCAAAACAGGCCCGGATTTTTGCCGCCGCGCATGCGCACGGCAATGGACCGGGCAGGAGAACCTGTCGTGAAAGAGGTCGGGCGAATTTCGTTCATGAACGCTTTGACGGATATCCGGGTGGGCCGGCCTTGTTGTCGCCGCAAGCCACCCGTTAATGCAAGGGTGAACCGTTGCCGACGCCATTCGTGGCGTCTATACCTCGCTTTTGGCATGCGGCATTATCAAACTGCCGCATGCGCTCGAAAGGCGCCGGTATTTCGAGGACCGATCTATGGCGAGTTTGCCCGCGTCCGCTCTGTCGACAGATAGCACTCACCCGGACGCCATTCCGCACGCCGTCACCGCCACGCACACTCCGATGACTGTACTCATTGTCGTGCCGACGCTTGATGGCGGCGCCGCCGATGCCGGGGCGGTCGAACTGGTGCGGATCCTGTCGGGAGCCGGTCATCACGCCATTGTGGCGTCGCGCGCGGGTCGCCTCGTCGCCGATGTGACGGCGGCGGGCGGTGAATTCGTTCCGCTCGATGTTTCGAGCAACAATCCCGTCGTGATATTGCGCAGCGCCTTCCTCCTGACGCGATTGGCGCGCGAACGCCGGTGCGCGGCAATTCATGCTCTCGGCCGCTCGGCGGCCTGGAGCGCATATATGGCCGCGCGCCTCTGCAGCCTTCCGTTCGCAACCAGTTGGTACAAGGGATTCCGCGAACAGAATATCTTCAAGCGACGCTACAACAGCATCATGGCACGCGGCGACCATGTCATCGCGTCGAGCGAGCAAATCGCGCAACTGATCAATGATCGCTACGGTACGCCGTGGGAAAAGATTTCGGTCGTGCCATGCAGCATTGATCTCGAACGCTTCGATCCGGAGAACGTCACACGCGAGCGCGTGGAGACGATGCGCGCCGCATGGGGCATCAAGCGCGACACCAAGGTGATCCTGATCACCGGCCGTATTCTGAGACGCAAAGGCCACCATGTCGTCGTCAAGGCGATAAAGCGGCTTAAGGAGATGGGCCTGAAGGATTTCTTGTGCATCTTCATCGGTGAAGATCGGGGTCGTACCCGCTACACCGGCGAATTGTGGGATCTCGTGCTGACGACGAGTACAATGGACGTGATCCGTATGGCGGCGCCCGTTGCCGACATGCCCGCTGCGTACGCCGCGGCATCCGTCGTGGTCTCGGCGGCTGTACAACCGGAAGGCGTTCAGCGTGGCATCCTCGAGGCCCAGGCGATGGCACGACCTGTCATCGTCTCTGACCTCGGCGCAGGCACCGACGTCGTGCTCACGGCGCCGGTGGTACCGGAAAGCCGCATAGCAGGCTTCCGTTTCCAGTCGGGCGACGATGCCGCCCTTGCGGCGGCCTTGCTGCGACTGTTTTCCATGCCGGAGCCCAACCGGGCCACGATCGGCCGGCGTGGTCGTGAGTGGGTCCGCGGCCGTTTCAACGCCGCTATTGTTGCGGATCAGACGCTGCGCTTTTACGGCCAGATGACCGGAACGCCTGCCGCCGCTCCGGCCGAACGCCGTTAAGCAAGACGAAATTAGAGCAATTTGAACGCTTTGACTGCAATTCCAGAACTGACTATCGACAATAATCGTGGAACCGCGTTGACTTCTGCGTGGTTTCTACCAATCTTTCGCTATTCCCGTGGCGCGCTTCAATTGCGCCAGGGGAATTGTCGTAACTGCAAAAGGAGAAAATAGCCATTCGTCGTCCGATGAAGTCCGCGCAGCCCGTTCAAAAGGACGGCCCGCGCATCAACGAGGAGATCCGCGTCCGCGAGGTCCAGCTAATTGATGCCAGTGGCCACAACCACGGCCCCACACCGATCCAAGCCGCGCTAGATATGGCGCAGGCCGCGGGGCTCGACCTAGTCGAAATTGCCCCCAATTCGTCGCCCCCCGTCTGCAAAGTCCTGGATTACGGCAAGTACAAATTCCAGGCGCAGAAAAAAGCAGCGGAAGCCCGCAAGAAGCAGAAAGTCGTCGAGGTCAAGGAGATCAAACTCCGGCCGATGATCGACGATCACGATTACGATGTGAAAATGCGCTCGATGAAGCGATTCTTCGAAGAGGGTGACAAGGTCAAGATCACCTTGCGATTCCGGGGACGCGAAATGGCGCACCAGGAGCTCGGCTACAAACTGCTCGAACGCGTGAAAGCGGACACCGGCTCGTTCGCCAAGATCGAATCGGAACCGCGATTCGAAGGCCGGCAAATGGTCATGATGCTGGCACCCCGCTAGCGCCGCAGGCCGGCCTTCTGACCAACGCGCCACTCGCGAATTACGGGTGGCGCGTCAGCGTTTTAGCCCCATTCAGCTGCCCGAGCGGTAGCGGTTGCATGACGTGGCCGCCTCTGCCATAACGCCGCGCATTCGCCGCCCGGCCAGTAAGGGCTGCCGTGGCAGCGATCAACGCTCAATCCCGAGCACCAGTTCTGAGGGCCATGCGCCCTGTGAACACATTCGGCCATGCGGGCATGCCCCGCGGGACGCCGATGAGGAGAGCCAAATGCCCAAGTTGAAGACCAAATCGGGCGCTAAAAAGCGCTTCAAGATCACCGCGACCGGCAAGGTAAAATACCAGCAGTCCGGCAAACGCCACGGGATGATCAAGCGGACCACCAAGACGATCCGCGAGCATCGCGGCACCAGCGTGCTGTTCAAGACCGACGGCGACAACGTCAAGAAATACTGGTTGCCGAACGGCTAACCGGTCTTTCCCGGCCGCGCGAGCGCGGCTGTCCCTCGTCGATCATTCGTACGCAATGCAAGGAGAACTGCCATGGCCCGCGTCAAGCGTGGTGTCACGTCGCACGCCAAACATAAAAAGGTCCTGAAAGCCGCCAAAGGCTACTATGGCCGGCGCAAGAACACGATCCGCATCGCCAAGCAGGCCGTCGAGAAGGCGAACCAATACGCCTTCCGCGACCGCAAACGGCGCAAGCGCACATTCCGTGCGCTGTGGATCCAGCGGCTGAACGCCGCGGTGCGGCCGTTCGGACTCAACTACAGCCGGTTTATCGCCGGATTGTCCAAGGCCGGCGTGACGGTGGACCGGAAGGTTCTGTCCGACCTCGCCATTCGCGAGCCGGCGACGTTTCAGGCGATCGTGGAAAAAGCCAAGGCCGCGTTGCCGGCGTAAAGTTTTGAGGTCGTCATGGCCGGCCATAGGCGTCCGAAGGACGGCGTGCTTTCGCACACCTGTGTGCCGGGCGTCCAGGCCTTCCTTCTTGCAAGCAAGACGTGGATGGCCGGGACAAGCCCGGCCATGACCAGCTAGAACGCTGGGTGCTGGAATCATGACCGACATCGCGCAACTGGAAAATGAACTACTTGCCGCCGTCGCCTCGGCCAAAGACGAAGCGGCGCTTGAAGCCGTGCGCATTTCGGCGCTCGGCAAGAGCGGTTCGGTTTCGGCGCTGCTCAAGACGCTCGGCACGATGACGCCGGATGAACGCAAGGCGCACGGTCCGGCAATCAATGGCTTGAAGGATCGTGTCACCGACGCCATCGCGACAGCAAAAGACGCATTCGCCGCTGCCGCGCTTAACACCCGTCTCAGCACCGAAACCGTCGACGTCACCCTGCCCGTACGCGAAGCCCCGACCGAAGCCGGTCGTGTGCATCCCATCAGCCAGGTTACTGATGAACTTACCGCCATCTTCGCCGACATGGGGTTTGCAGTCGCCGAGGGCCCCGACATCGAGACCGACGATTACAACTTTACCAAATTGAATTTCCCTGAAGGTCATCCCGCCCGGGAAATGCACGACACGTTCTACTTGCCGCCGAAATCCGATGGCTCGCGGCTGCTGCTGCGCACCCACACCTCACCGGTCCAGGTGCGCACGATGCTGAGCCAAAAGCCGCCAATCCGCGTGATCTGCCCCGGGCGCACCTATCGCAGCGACTCGGACCAGACGCACACGCCGATGTTCCACCAGGTCGAAGGCCTGGTCATCGATAAAGGTTCGCACCTCGGTCACCTGAAATGGATTCTCGAAGAATTCTGCAAGGCATTTTTTGAGGTCGACAGCGTCAAGATGCGTTTCCGGCCTTCGTTCTTCCCGTTTACGGAGCCGTCACTCGAAGTCGACATCCAGTGCAAGCGCGACAAAGGTGAAATTCGTTTTGGCGAGGGCGAGGATTGGCTGGAAATTCTCGGCTGCGGAATGGTGCATCCGAATGTCCTTCGCAATTGCGGACTCGATCCCGATGAATACCAGGGTTTTGCCTGGGGCATGGGCATCGATCGCATCGCAATGCTCAAATACGGCATGAATGACCTGCGCGCATTCTTCGAAGCGGACGTCCGATGGCTTGCCCATTACGGTTTCCGCCCACTCGACTTCCCGACCCTGGCCGGGGGCTTGAGCTCATGAGCTCATTGAGACCTGCGCGCTCGGCGCTCGATCGCGCCTTCTTTGCACTGGTGACGCGGGGCTGGGACGCACGCAAAATCGATGGTTACGAAGCAAGCCTGCGCAAACGCGACAACGCAATGTCGGCGGAGGCTTCCCGTACGCTCGCATCCATCGACGCGAAAGCGACGGGCCTGCTCACGCACACCTCGATGATGATCGCCGGGCTTGGGCTCATCGCTCCGCTCGTCGCCGATAACGACATCGAGGTGGGAATTGTTGTCACGGAAATGGCGATCTATCTGTTGATCGCGCTTGGCTGCCTGCGTTGCCTGTCGGTGTTTCGTACGCACGAATTCGGCGACGCCGGAGACAACATCCACGAGATCATTCACCGCGAGCTGATTATCCGTTCCGAGCTGTACAGCTTTTGCATCCGCGCCGCGATCGTTTTCACAATCGTGGTCTTTATGCTGTTGCCGATTCTCTATTTCTGGTCGCCGGAGACGGCGGCATGAAATTCACCTTGCCCTGGTTGAAGGAGCATCTCGACACTGACGCCTCTCTTTCCGAGATCGTGGACAGGCTCACCATGATCGGGCTTGAGGTCGAGAACGTCGAGGACAAGGCAAACCTGTTCAAGCCGTTCGTGATCGCTTCGGTGATCTCGGCGGAAAAGCATCCCAATGCTGACCGGCTGCGCGTGTGCATGGTCGACATCGGCGACGGCAAGCCGATTCAGGTCGTTTGTGGTGCGCCGAATGCGCGCGCCGGCATGAAGGGCGTTTTCTCCGCCCCCGGAACTTTCATTCCGGGCAAGAACATCACGCTTGCGGTCGGAACCATCCGCGGTGTCGAGAGCCGCGGCATGCTGTGTTCGGCGGCGGAACTGATGATCTCCGACGACCATGAGGGCATTATCGATTTGCCGGCCGACGCGCCGGTGGGCAAATCGTACGCTGATTGGGCCGGCGCCGGCGATCCGGTCATCGAGATCAATCTCACACCCAACCGCCCTGATTGCACCGGCGTTGCCGGCATTGCCCGTGATCTCGGCGCGACATCAATCGGCGCCTACAAGGACAGGATCCCGAAACCGGTAAAAGGAGCCTTTCCCTGCCCGGTCAGGGTCAAGCTCGATTTCGGAAAGACACCCTCGCTATGTCCGGCCTTCGGACTGAGGCTGGTCAATGGCGTCAAGAATGGCCCGTCTCCTGACTGGCTGCAGAAGCGGCTCACCGCGATCGGACTCCGCCCCATCAACGCGCTCGTCGATATCACGAACTTCATCACCTTTGACCGCGGCCGGCCATTGCATGTATTCGACGCCGCCAAGGTGAACGGCAATCTCACGGTACGGCGTGCGAAGAATGGCGAAAAACTGCTCGCGCTCGACGGCAAGACCTACACCCTGGATGAAGGCACCTGCGTGATCGCCGACGAAAAGGGCGTCGAGTCACTCTCGGGCATCATGGGCGGCGAAGCGACCGGGTGCTCGGAGAAGACCACCGACGTACTGATCGAATCGGCACTTTGGGACGAACTCAATATTGCGCAAACCGGACGCAAGCTCGGCATCAATTCCGATGCACGCTACCGTTTCGAGCGCGGTGTCGATCCCGCCTTCATGCTGCCCGGCCTCGAACTGGCTACGCAGATGGTGCTTGACCTCTGCGGCGGCCAGGCGTCCGAAGTTGTCGTCGCCGGCGATCCCGCGCCAAAGGAAAAGGTTATCGACTTTCCGTTGAGCGAATTGTCACGCCTCGCCGGCCTGAAATTGCCGCTTGCCGATATACGCCGGGTCCTGGAGAAACTCGGCTTTTTCGCCGCGGGCCAGGGTGAACATATGAAAGTAGCGGTGCCGTCGTGGCGTCCGGATGTTCATGGACGCGCCGATATCGTCGAGGAGATTGTACGAATCATCGGCGTCGATCGCGTACCGTCGACGCCATTCGCGCGCCAGCATGCGCGCAAGCCCGTGCTGACCGCGATCCAGAATCGCACCCGCAGGGCCAAACGCGCCCTTGCCGCGCGCGGATTGATCGAAGCCGTGACCTGGTCTTTCGTGTCGAAGCAGGAGGCCCGACTGTTTGGCGGCGGCAGCGCGGAACTTGCGCTCGCCAATCCGATCGCAGTCGAACTATCCGACATGCGGCCAAGCCTTATTGCCGGCCTCGTGATGGCATCCCAGCGCAATGCCGACCGCGGTTTCCCCGATACGGCGCTGTTCGAGGTTGGGCAGATCTTCAAGGGCGACAGGCCGGAAGACCAGTTCACTGCCGCCAGCGGGCTGCGCCACGCCCTCGCCAGGGCCTCCGGCAGCGGCCGTCATTGGTCAAGCAAGGCCGAGCCGGTCGATGCTTTCGACGCCAAAGCCGACGCTTTTGCCGTGCTGGCAGCCGCAGGCGCCCCCATGCAGGCATTGCAAGTTGTGCCCGGCGGCCCGGCCTGGTTTCACCCCGGCCGCAGCGGCGCCATCCAGATTGGTCCGCAGAATATCCTTGGTTATTTCGGAGAGCTGCATCCGGGCGCCATTGCCGCGCTGAAGGCCGAAGGACCGCTGGTTGCTTTCGAGGTGATCCTGGAAAAAATTCCCGAACCAAAGGCACGGCCCACGCGCGCAAAGCCGTTGCTCGAGTTGTCGCAGTTTCAGCCGGTCGAACGCGATTTTGCGTTCGTGGTCGCCAGCACGGTGAAGGCCGCCGACATCGTTCGCGCCGCCCAGAATGTCGACAAAAAAGTCATCAGCAATGTGGTCGTATTCGACGTCTATGAAGGCAAGGGCATCGAGCCCGGGAAGAAATCGATCGCGATTGCGGTGACTATCCAGCCACGCGAAAAGACATTGACCGACGCCGAGATTGATGCGCTTTCCGAAAAGATCGTCGCCGAAGTTACCAAACGAACCGGCGGCGTATTGCGCGGCTAGTCCGGCAATAAATCGGCATATGCAAACCCATCGCGCTCGACGGTTTCTCCAACTTTGACCGCCACTCTGCGCGAGAGCATCGGCCCAGCGGACACGAAGGAATGAAACTCGCCGTTCTCGCCGCACGGGTCGGTGCCGGCGGGGAGCGCGTCGAGCAGAGCCCCGTCGAAGCGCCGGCCAGCGAACGAGGCAGGCAACCTGCCGAGATCGACAGTGGAAAGATGTGCTTCCAGGCCGGCATTGATCATTTCGCGCGCGAGGGCCGGAGTCGGCCGGCCCCATACCGGAAAAACCGGTGTAATGCCGGTCCCCGCAAGATGCCGCTGGCGGTATGCCCGCACGTCCTCGAGGAACAGATCGCCGAAAATCATGCGGGTCACGCCGGAAGCTCTGGCGTTGCCGATCGCCTCCGCCATTTTCTGCTCGTAGATCTCGTTCGAGCAGGGAAACGGAATGTGCACGATGATCGCGGGCAAACCCGCAGCATCCAGCTGCGCCCGCAGCAATTGTTCGCGGACGCCGTGCATGCTGACCCGACCGAAAGTATCCGTGACCGTCGTCAAAGCTCCGACGATATCGAAATCGCCGGCCCGGCGTGCTTCATGCAACGCCCACGCGCTGTCCTTGCCGCTCGACCAGGCGATGAGTGCCTTTGACCGTACCGTCATCGGTCCTCGCCGCGTCGGCGGCGGCGCTGCTGCGAACGCTGTGGTGGTCGCTCCTCTTCCGGCTTCTTCAGGGCTCCGATCTGGCGCAAAACCGCTTCCGCCGTGCGTTGGCCCGACTCCCACGCACCGTTAACCGTGCCCCATTGCGTTTCGTGCAAGGCTTCGCCCGCCAGCCAGATACGTCCACCGATCGGTTCCGCCAGAATTCTGCGTGCATCGGCGCCGCCCAGAGTAGCGGCCGACATCGCGCCAAGAACAAACGGCTCTTCGTTCCAACGCGTGGCATAACTGTGCTTGATTGCCTTTTTTGTACTGTTGCCGAACAGCGCTGCCATCCAGTCCTGGGCAAATTCAATCATCGCCGCACTGCCTTTCGCCGATAGTTCGCGTCCAAAACCTCCGCCAACATCGACCAGGTGAAGACTACTCCCCGAAACGTTGGCAAGCAGAGCTGCGGTACGCTGACCCGATGATTTCTCGAAGACCAGATCGTCCCGTTGGAGATTGAGAGGGTTACGCGGCATGTCGAACGCGATGTGATCGTAGCTTCCGAGCGTAAGCGCCGCGGCAGCATCGAGCTGACGTCTGGTCAATTCCGGCTTGAACACAATTTTCTCGGCGGCAAGCACATTGGTCGAGGCCGTGACGATCACTGCGCGTGAACGCAAGGAGCCTTTGGATGTTACAACGTCAACGCCGTTGCGATCCCACTCAACACGGGTGACAGGTGTGGACAATCGCACCGGCAAACCGGCGGCAAGCTTTGCGATCAGCGCGCCGTAGCCCTGCCGACAAAAAGCGTCGTTGTCGCGCTCCGGCATGCGCGCAAGATCCACCACCGAAAGCACCGAAAGGTCCTTGCCGCAAACGAATGGTCCTAGCATGAACTCCATGGTTGCCCGCCAGTCGCCAAGATCGGCCGGGAGTGCCCGAACCGCTGGGCCGTCGATCCTGCTTTTGCCGGCATCTGCAATCGCGCGTCGCGAGCGCACCAAAGCAGAAAGAAAACTTTCCAGTTCTGCATCGCGCGCATTACGAGGGCCGATGCGCACCGCCTGCCCACGCGGCGCCGCATAGACGTCGAGCCCCACGGTCGAAGCCGATCCGCCGGGCGGATTCCCATCAGGTCGATGAACCCAATGTGCGCCAAGATCGAACGGCGCACCGAAAATGGTAGAGTCCGTAACACAGCGTCCGCCGATGCGATTCGAAGCCTCCAGCATGACGAAGCGCCGGTTGGCAGCGAGGATACGCCGTGCGGCAGCAATACCCGCTGCGCCGGCGCCGATAATCGCCACGTCCACGTCCGCCGCGGCTTGCGCGCGCAGCAATGCCGGCATCGCGACGACAGCCGCGGAAGCAGCGAGGAACAGACGTCGGCTTGGTCCCGACATGGCATCCAAACGCTTGGCTAGGCGAAGTCCCAGCATGCCTGAACACGCATCATGCAGCAATTTTTATAGCTAACGAACTGTAACTTCCGGCGCGCGCTGGCGAAAACGCACGCGATGAACCAAATTGCAATGACTCCTCCCTAAATTCGGCGGCAAAGAGACGCAGCGCGGAGCTGTGGCCCGCGGGGGAAAGCGTCTCGTGCGCCAAGAATCGGTGCCGAGGACCGTTATGAGCTGGATGGTCGATGCGGTCGGGCGCTTTCTGGCCCACTATCTGGAAAAGCCGGTGCAAGGCTATGAGCCTTTCACGCCGTCTGATCCCGAGGCTTTGCGCGCCACCTTGCGGCCGGGCGATGTGTTGCTGGTCGAGGGCAACAACCACATCTCCGGGGTCATCAAATACCTCACACAGTCGACCTGGTCGCACGCCGCGCTTTACGTTGGTCCCATCGGCGACCGCGCCACCGCCGACGGCGAGTCATTGGTTCTGGTCGAAGCCAATATCGGGCAAGGCGTGGTCGCAGCACCCCTGTCGAAATACGCGCGCTTCCATACGCGCATTTGCCGGCCGACCCAGCTTAATGAGGACGATCGAGCCCGCGTCTGCGCCTACGCAGCCGAACGCATCGGTTTTGACTACGACCTCAAGAACGTCATCGATCTGATGCGCTATCTGCTTCCGCTGCCGGTGCCGCAACGTTGGCGGCGCCGTATGATCGCGCTCGGCTCCGGCCATCCAACCCGCATCATCTGCTCGGCGCTGATTGCGCAGGCATTTGAAACCGTGCGCTATCCGATCCTGCCAAAGGTCACGCGTCTCGACAGCGAAGCGGCACGCCAGGAGATTCTGGAAATCCGTCATTCTTCGCTCTATGCACCGCGAGATTTCGACATCTCTCCATACTTTGAAGTGGTTAAACCCACGATCGTGCGGGGATTCGATTATAAGACTATGGCCTGGACGGATTTGCCGGCTGCTGGCCTTGACGAATTGATCCCCCTGGTGCCTGCCCGCGACGATACGCTCTCCCCCGTGGCGTAATCGACGGCCTTGCTCGCCGTTGTGGCGAGTCTTAACTGTTGCGGGATGATCGACGCAGCCATCAAAGCCGTCTCGCAAATGTTTGCTCCCACCTTGCGTCATGTGCTGCTTAAGGCGGCGGGGCTTGCGCTGATTCTGATCACATTCATCGGAATTCTGATGCAGCGCTTCCTCGCGTCCTGGGCGGAGACGGGCGCCAATTGGGCCGAGCAAGCCACCGGCGTAGCGCCGCACGCTCTCTGGTCCTCGCTCGCCTGGGTGCTGTCGATCCTGGCCGGATTGGGCATCATTACCGGCGCGCTGTTCCTGATGCCGGCGGTAACCGCATTTGTCGGCAGTTTCTTTGTTGACGAAATAGCCGAAGCTGTCGAGCGCGAGCATTATCCGGCCGAGCCGCTCGGCCGAGCCTTGCCGTTCTTTCTTGCCCTGATCGAGGGTATCAAATTCGCAGCACTGGCGTTGCTGATCTATATCTGCGCATTGCCGTTTATCTTCTTCGCAGGCCTCGGTGTGGTCATCCTGTTTCTGGCCAACGCGTATCTTCTGGGCCGTGAATATTTCGAGCTGGCCGCCATGCGATTCCGCACGCCGTACGAAGCCAAGGCGATGCGCAAGGCTAATTCAGTTTATCTTTTTATCGCAGGGATGTTTGTCGCTGCATTTGTGTCGATACCGATCATCAATCTGGCGACGCCCATCTTTGCCATGGCATTCATGGTGCACGTACACAAGAAGCTGTCAGGCGCGCGGGCCGAACTGATCGAGCAGCCGCGCTAGTTGTCAGCTTTTCAATCGCAGATCGATAACCCGTTTGGCTTTGCCAAGAGACCGCTCGACGGTCCCGGGCTTGACCGTGCGCACCGTTGCGGTCACCCCGATCAGCTCCTTGATGTGATAAGCGAGATCGCGGTCGCAGGCAGCAAAAGCACCGCTGTCCGCATCCGGCCGCGTCTCGACCACGACGGTAATTTCATCGAGCCGGTCAGCGCGGCGTAACTCGATTACGAAATGGGGCGCCAAGCGTTCGTCTTTGAGTATGATCTCCTCGATCTGGCTTGGGAATACATTGACGCCGCGCACGATCATCATGTCATCGGAACGTCCGGCGACCTTCTCCATTCTGCGCATCGAGCGCGCCGTGCCCGGCAGTAGCCGCGAGAGATCGCGCGTGCGATAACGCACGATCGGCATCGCTTCTTTGGAGAGTGTCGTAAAGACCAGCTCACCGACCTCACCGTCCGCCTGGACCTTACCGGTCGCCGGATCGATGACCTCAGGGTAGAAATGATCCTCCCAGATATGCGGCCCGTCCTTGCTCTCGATGCACTCGCAGGACACGCCGGGACCAATGATTTCCGATAGCCCATAGTTGTCGATCGCGTGCACATCGAACGCGTCCTCGATCTCGGCACGCATCGCATTGGTCCAGGGCTCGGCGCCACACATGGCGATCTTGAGTGAAGATCGGCGAGGGTCGAGCCCCTGAGCGTGGAATTCATCGAGAATCGCAAGCAGGTAGCTCGGCGTGACGAAGATGACGTCTGGCTTGAAATCCTCGATCAGGCGAACTTGCCGTTCCGTCATGCCGCCCGACACCGGAACGACCGTCATGCCAAGCCGCTCGGCGCCGTAGTGGAATCCGATACCGCCGGTAAACAAGCCATAGCCGTACGAATTCTGCACCAGCATTCCAGGCTGGCACCCGGCCGCGCGCATACTGCGCGCCATCAAGTCTGCCCAGTTATCGAGATCGCGCCTGCTGTACCCGACGACCGTGGCCTTGCCGGTGGTGCCCGACGAAGCGTGCACGCGCAACACCTGGTCGCGCGGAATGGCGAACATCCCGAATGGATAATGCTGGCGCAGGTCGTCTTTGGCCGTAAACGGAAATCGTCGCAGGTCGTCGAGTGATTTCAGGTCATCGGGATGCACGCCGGCCTTTTCGAACGCCTTCCTGTAATGCACGACGTTGCTGTAGGCGTGATTGAGCGTCCATTTCAACCGCTTGAGCTGAAGCGCCCCGATCTCATCCCGTGACGCGGTTTCGATCGGATCGAATCTCTCGCTGCGCGGCGTGAGATTGGTGCCCTTGAGCTGCAAACGCGGCATGCGCTCCCCCTCGGCGTGCTTGTTCTTTAACGTTAGATTTTTCGCTGCGCGGCGTTCCAGTGCTTTTCGAGATTTGCAATCAATGCCGGGCTGAAATGGCAGTAGGCCTGCTCGCGGCAATAGACCGCCATGTAGCGGCGGAAGGTATCGAGCGATTCCTCGCCGACCCGGAAAGCCCGCCGGTTGCCGGCGGCGCTGACGACGCCCGACGAGGTGAAATCGTCACATACTTTTACGACGGCTTGCTCGACTTGATCGGGCGACGCGATGACATCGCAGATCATGCGGCCTTCGGCGCTGTCGCACTCGAAGCGACGTCCCATCATGATCGCCTGGCGCGCCGCGCGGGCGCCCACAAAACGCGTCAGGCGCAAATTGGCAGCCCCGGGGATTATCCCTTCTTTTCGCGCCGGCAACGTCATGTAGGCGTCGCTTCCCGCAACGACATAGTCCATTGCCAGCAGGTATTGACATCCACCTCCGATGGCGAAGACGTCGACTTGCGCAACCCATGGCTTTTCGCGAGTCCCGCCGTGAACTTCGTCGGCGCTGCGCGTGCCCATCGCCAGACCGCGCATCATTTTATTGACGATTCCCATATCCCGACGGATGTACCAGAGGAAGGGAATCTTGCCGCGATAGAGGTGCGTCAGATTGATTCCGGCAGAGAAGACGTTGCGTCCCTTATATCGCGGATGATCGACCACATCGCCGCGCAGGACGCAGATTTCGCTCATCGAATCCAGGATTGCGATATCGGCCGCCGTTTCCGTATCATCGAGTGTGTCGTCATCCTCCGCGTTGAGGAAACGCGGATTATGCACGGTCACAATTGCCGATTTACCCCGCCGCTCCACCCTGGCTGGACCAAAATCGACGACGCCGTTCTTGATAAAGTCGGCGCCGCGCTCGATCGCCTCCATTTTCGGCAAGAGCATGGCCTGGCACAGGTGCATGCCGGCATCCGGGACGGAAAGCACTTGCGCGAGGAAAATGCCCTGATCGATCTCGACGCCATCCTTTTCACTTTGCATCAACGCATTTTCGGCATCGACTTGCTTGTGCGTCGGCGTCAAGCCAGGCACCAGCTTCGCGGCCTCGTAAACAAGATCGTCCACTCGCGTGAAGACACCAAGATTTTTCGTAAGCTTGCGATAGACCGTTTCGGCGTGGCGGCTGAGGAAATCCTCGCGCGAACGGCGGCAATCGGAAAGGATAAGTTCTGCCGCGTATTGCTGATCGGCTGTCCGTGCCGTTTTCTTCGGGAGCCTGGCGAGCAGATCGGCGCCGCCGCGCCAGAATTTCGTACCGGCCGTGGCATCGCGTTTGAAGTTGCCGGTCACGCGCGGCTTTGCCTTGATCCACGCCGCCGCCTTGGCGGGCAATCCGCCTCGACCAAGACACTCCGCAGCATCCCGCCGAATGAGTTCGCGCGCCTTCGCCAGCGACGACCCCTCCATGACGCACTCCCTACGCTGATGCTATGTGACCGTCTTTTCCGGCCATTGGCACAGGTCGCTGATGATACATTTCTCACACAGCGGCTTGCGCGCCAGACAAGTGTAACGCCCGTGCAGAATAAGCCAATGGTGGGCATGACGCTTGTATTGTACGGGAACGACCTCTTCCAGTTTGGTTTCAACCTCGAACGGCGTCTTGCCGGCAGCCAAACCGGTGCGATTGCCGACACGGAAGATGTGGGTGTCGACCGCGATCGTCGGCTCGCCGAAAGCAATGTTGAGCACGACATTGGCGGTCTTGCGCCCAACACCCGGCAATGCCTCCAATGCTTCCCGCGAGCGCGGCACTTGCCCTCCGTGCTCGGCCAAAAGCTGCCTCGACAATGCGACGACATTTTTTGCTTTGGTGCGGAAAAGGCCGATGGTTTTGATCAGCTCGCGCACGCGCTCTTCGCCAAGCGCCGCCATCTTTTCCGGCGTATCGGCAAGCGTGAAAAGCGCGGGCGTCGCCTTGTTCACGCCCGCATCGGTCGCCTGTGCGGAGAGCACGACCGCGACTAATAACGTGAATGGATCGATATGCCGGAGCTCGCCCTTCGGCTCCGGATTGGCGTTTTTGAAACGGCGGAACGCCTCCTCGACCTGGGCCGTCGTCCATTGCGGCAGCGCACGGGCGGCGGCCCCGGCGCCGGCCGCCGCCCGCCTGGGCGCGGCCTTCAACTTGGGATGCTTCGGTGTGCGCGCCTGCCGGTTGCGCGCCTTTGCCGAAGCTTTGCCGGGCGACTTTTTTGTCATGATTCCGGTATAGTGGGCGTGATGATCCCCGACAACGGCAGCGAACTTGAGCCCACGATCTTTTCAGCGACACTGACGCCGCACCGGTCGCTCGGCCGCGCGGGATTTCTGATTCTGATGCTGCTGTTCGGTGGCATAAGTTTCGTGACGGGCATGCTGTTTCTGGTGATCGGTGCCTGGCCCGTGCTTGGCTTCTTCGGTCTCGACGTTTTGTTGCTGTATCTGGCATTCCGGCTCAACTATTGGCACGCGAAGGCTTACGAGGAAGTCATCGTTACGCCGTCCGTGCTCAAGGTTCGCAAGGTGAGTCATCTCGGCCGTGCGCGTGAGTGGGCGCTCAATCCGCTGTGGGTTCGGCTCGACAAGGTCGAACTGGAAGAGTTCGGGATCGACCGGCTTTTTCTGATTTCGCGCGGCAGAAAACTGACGATCGCAAGCTTTCTGGGGCCCGATGAAAAGGCAAGCTTCGCGAAGGAACTTGCCAAAGCCCTCAGCGAGGCCCGGCGCGGGCCTACAAGAACGGTGTTTGACTAGCCAGAAATCGGGTGGTTTGACGCCGCCGCTGTCCCTAGATTGTGGACATGACCATGACCTCAGCAAAATCAACTTTCGCCGACCACTTTCCAGAGCTTGCTCCGCTGCCGACCGCGGCGGCCGACTACGACATCGTGCGGCGCGCCATTGCCCATATCCGCGGAAATTGGCGCACGCAGCCGGAAATCGAAGTTATTGCCGACGCGGCAGGCGTATCCGCGACCGATTTGCACCACTTGTTCCGACGCTGGTGCGGTCTGACGCCGAAAGCCTTCCTGCAAGCGCTCACGCTTAACAGTGCGCGTGAACTGTTGCGCTCATCGGCAAGCGTGCTGGATACCGCCTACGAAGTCGGTCTGTCCGGCCCCGGCCGGCTCCATGATCTATTCGTCACCCATGAGGCGATGTCGCCGGGCGAATGGAAAGCGGGCGGCGAAGGCCTGACGATCACCTACGGATTTCATCCCTGCCCGTTCGGCATGGCTTTGGTCATGACGACACCGCGCGGGCTGGCCGGGCTCGCGCTCGCCGACGCCGGCAAGGAACGCGCGGCGCTCAAAGACATGCGGTCACGATGGCCGAATGCACGCTACGTGGAAGATTTTGCGGCCACCGCCGCGACAGCCCGGCGGATATTCGACCCTGCGCTTTGGCGCAAGAATCAGCCGTTGCGCGTCGTCTTGATCGGCACCGACTTCGAAGTGCGGATCTGGGAAAAACTGCTCGAAATTCCGATGGGTGGCCTCACCACCTATTCGGATCTCGCCGTGCGTGCGGGTTCACCAAAAGGCGCGCGCGCCGTCGGCGCCGCGGTTGGCAAGAATCCGATCTGCTTCGTGGTGCCGTGTCACCGCGTCATCGGCAAGGATGGCGACATCACCGGCTATCACTGGGGCATTACCCGCAAACGCGCGATGCTCGGTTGGGAAGCCGGGATGGCGGCAGCGGCCTAACTACGCCGCCAGATCGAGCTTCGAAGCCACGGTCGAATCGGCATTGAGCCGGTAAATCATCGGTATGCCGGTTTCCAGATTGAGCTTGGTGATCGTCTCCGGCGTGTGCTTGTCGAGCACCATCACCAGCGCACGCAATGAGTTGCCGTGCGCAGACACCAGAACGCGATCGCCACGCAGCACACGCGGCAGGATTTCCCGGATGTAGTAAGGCAGGACGCGCGCGGCAGTATCGCGCAGGGATTCGCCACCGGGTGGCGCCACGTCGTAAGAGCGCCGCCAGATATGGACCTGCTCCTCGCCCCATTTCTTGCGCGCATCGTCCTTGTTCAGCCCGACGAGATCGCCATAGTCGCGTTCGTTGAGCGCCTGATCCTTGAACACCGGAATTGCTGTCTGGCCCAATTCTGTGAGCATCAGGTCGAGCGTGCGCTGGGCCCGCTTGAGCACCGACGTAAAGGCGACATCAAATTTGATTCCTTGCGCCTTGAGTTTGCGGCCGGCTTCGCGCGCTTCCGCGACACCTTTTTCGGTCAGATCGATGTCGCGCCATCCGGTGAACAGGTTTTTCAGGTTCCAGTCGCTCTGGCCATGGCGCACGAGTACGAGAAGACGGTCGGTCATCGCTTTTCTCAGAAGTCCTTTAATCCAAGAACGTCCATCATCGAATAGAGTCCCGGCTTCTGGTTGCGCGCCCACAGCGCCGCATACAACGCACCGCGGGCGAAGATCATGCGGTCCTCGGCTTTATGTGTCAGCTCCAAACGTTCGGCCGGGCCGGCGAACATGACTTTGTGTTCTCCGACGACAGTGCCGCCGCGCAGAGCTGCAAATCCAATATCGCCCGCCTTGCGCGCGCCAGTGTGACCGTCGCGGCTCTTGACCGAATTTTTCTCGAGCTCAGTTCCACGGCCTTCCGCTGCCGCACGTCCGAGCAGCAAGGCCGTGCCCGACGGCGCATCGACTTTTTGGTTGTGATGCATCTCCAGGATTTCGATATCGAATGAATTATCAAGCGTCTTGGCCACCCGCTTGGTGAGCGCCGCAAGCAAATTGACTCCGAGGCTCATATTGCCGGACTTGACGATCACTGCACTTTTTGCGGCCTCCTTGATCCTGGCGTCATCGGCCGCGCTTAACCCGGTCGTGCCTAAAATGTGGACCTTTCCGGCCTTCGCCGCGAGCGCAGCGAAGGCAACGGTTGCGACCGGCGCCGTGAAATCAATGATGCCATCGGCCTTCGACAACAGGGGCCCGGCATCTCCGGCCAGCTTGATGCCGTTTTCGGGGAGGCCGGCCAGCACGCCCGCATCCCATCCGATCAATGGTGAACGCGCGTCTTCCAGCGCGCCCGCAAGCGCGAATTCCTTGCTATCGGCGATCGCCCTGACCAGCGTGCGGCCCATTCGCCCACCGGCGCCGGCGACCACAAGCTGCATCTCGGCCATAGGTCCAACTCCCGAAACGTGCGCGTCGGTATAGCGCGCTGGCTTGTGAAAAGCACTAGAGCATGATCCCGAAAGCCGCGCGCCGGTTCTCGGAAAAGATCATGCTCAATTGTTTTACGGCTGCGGGCCGTCGTAGCCCTCAATAATAATGATATCGGCTGTCGAATGCGGCTGCCGCACCTTGATGTTTGCCTGATATTCCGGCGAGCGGTAGCACGCGAGCGCGCTGGCATAGTCAGGAAACTCGATCACCACGTTGCGCGATCGAGCGGCGCCCTCGGCGCATTCGAACTTGCCGGCGCGCACGACGAAACGACCGCCAAACTTCCTGAAGATCGCCCCATTGGCCGCGGCGTAGGGTTTGTAGCCCTCGTCGTTCTTCACATCGACCCGGCCGATCCAGTAGCCTTTCGGCATTCTCACGTCCTCCTTTGGCTTGCTTTTTCGATCTCGGCGACAATCGCGTCCGCCGCCGCCTTCGGATCGCCCGCCTCGAGCACTGGCCGGCCGACCACCAGAAAATCGGCGCCAGCCTCGATCGCCCGCGCCGGCGTCATGATCCGTTTCTGATCGCCGGCCGCGCTGCCGGCCGGCCGGATGCCGGGAGTTACCAGCACCATGCGGGCACCCGCGATGCTGC
The DNA here is from genome assembly GCA_036003145.1 of Pseudolabrys sp. GTDB lineage: Bacteria > Pseudomonadota > Alphaproteobacteria > Rhizobiales > Xanthobacteraceae > Pseudolabrys. Next base: position 28,402 of record DASYSQ010000302.1, on the reverse strand, counting down.
GCAGGGTCGCCGCCTCTTCCGCGGAACAAACGAGTCCATCGACGCCAATGTCGCGCGCCTGCGCGGCGCGCGCGGCGGCCAGTTCATTTACGTTCATCTCGTAGCCCGCGGCAGCAAGATCGGCATCGTCGTACGATGTCAGCACCGTGACCGCGAGAATGCGGAGCGTGGATCCGCGCTTGCCTTCGACCGCGGCCTTCATGGTTTGCGGATAAGCATGCACGGTGACGAAGGTCGCGCCGAGCTGAGCGATGCTCTCAACACCCTTGGTGACCGTATTGCCGATGTCGTGCAGCTTGAGGTCGAGAAATACCTGCTTGCCCGCCGCAATCAATTCCGCCGCAAGCGACAGGCCGCCGGCGAAAGCGAGCTGATAGCCGATCTTGTAGAACCACACCGAATCGCCGAGTCGTGCCGTCATTGCCTCGGCCGCCTTCACCGAGGGCACGTCGAGAGCTACGATCAGGCGTTCTCGCGCGTCTAACGACACGTTATCCTCCATGCACGATCAGCCGCGACATTTCCACCAGCCGTTCGAGCTGCGCACGAAAGAGGTTGGCAATACCGGTGTCGGCGATATTGTCCATCTCATCGAAGGCGTTGTCCGCGCGCTGGATCGCGACCTGCTCGGGAATCACCAACGCGCCGCAGCCGAGCTCGAGAATTTGACGCAGCGCCATCAGCGAGCGGAGGCCGCCGGCACGGCCGGGAGAAGCGGATGCAATCGCGAACACGCGTCCCTTGAAGGCGGCATAGGTCGGGTCGCCCCGTTCACGCACCCGCGAGACCCAGTCGAGGGCGTTCTTGAGCATTGGCGTGACTGATGCGCTGTATTCGGGGCTGGCGATGAAGACGCCGTGATGCGCCATGATCATCTGTTTGAGCTTGAGCGCGTTGGCAGGCTGGCCGCCCCGCGCGTCGAGATCGGCCTCATAGATTGGCAGCGGGTAATCGGCGAGCGAGATCCGGGTAACGTCGACGTCGAGCAGCGTCAGCTCTTTCGCCGCCAGCGCCGCGAGCCGGACATTGTGCGAACCGGTGCGTGTCGAACCGGGCAGGACGAGAATTTTCGGGGTTGGCATCAACGGCTCCGCTTTCGCGGGCGATGACACCACACCATCAGCGGCCGCGATAGACCCACACGCGCGCCGGCGGCAGGTTCATCCAGATCAGCTCGGAAGCTTCCGCCCGCACACCGGAAAGCTCTTTCGGAATCGGCGGCAGCATCGCGTAGGTGAATTGCACGAAAGGCGCACCCTTCGCCAACAGCGTCATCGCATCGGAAATCAGGCGCAGACGTGTGCGCAACGGCTTCGTCACCAGCGGAAGACCCGACACGATCGCGGCGGCCGGCTCATCGACGTAGGTTTCCAGCAGACGCCGCAGCCGGTACGCGTCGCCCTGCACCACCGTCGCCTGCGGATAGCGCGAGCGTAACAGCCGGCAGAAGTCGGGATTGAATTCGACCAGGATGAGCCGCGCCGGATCGATGCCTTGCTTGACCAGCGCCTGGGTGACCGGACCGGTGCCCGGCCCAAGCTCAATCACCGGACCGGCGGCTTGCGGATCGACATAGCGCGCCATGGCGCGAGCGAGCACCCGGCTCGACGGCATGACGGCGCCAGTCGACAGCGGTTTCTCTATCCAGGAGCGGATGAATTGCACCTCGTCGTCGAGACGAAGACTCTTTTTTTCGACGCGGGCGATTGAATGTGATGGCATTGCTACGAGGTCACGCGTACACGGCGGCGGGCCTCGCCGCAACATAAACGGGTATAGGGACCGAGGCAGAGGGTCAAGGTGGGTTAACCCGATTGGCTGCCGCGGTTTCCAAGACCATCAAGAAACTCTTTGACTCGACTGAAGAAACCAGCCGATTCCGGCTGGGTCTGCTCCGACGACAGCTTTTCGAACTCAGTCAGCAGCTCGCGCTGCCGTTTGGTGAGGTTTTGGGGCGTTTCCACCGCTACCTGAACGTACATGTCGCCGGTTTGTTTCGCTCGCAGAACCGGCATACCCTTGCCCGGCAGCCGGAAACGGCGGCCGGTCTGCGTACCAGCCGGGACCTTGACCCGCACCTTGCTGCCATCGATCGCCGGGACTTCAAACTCCCCGCCCAATGCAGCGCTGCTCATCGAGACCGGCACTCTGCAATGCAGATCGGCGCCATCACGCTGGAAGAATTCGTGTGGCGCTACCTCCAGAAAAATATAGAGATCGCCCGGCGGGCCACCACGCACGCCGGCCTCGCCTTCACCGGCGAGCCGGATCCGGGTTCCGTCCTCTACGCCGGTCGGAATGTTGACTGAAAGCGTACGTTCGCGTGTTACCCGGCCACCGCCGCCACAGACTTTACAAGGATCGTCGATCACCTGGCCGCGCCCATGGCAGGTCGGACAGGTGCGCTCGAGTGTGAAAAAGCCTTGTGCGTGCCGGATTTTGCCGGCGCCGCCGCAGGTCGAACAGGGTTTCGGCTTCGTTCCGGCCTTGGCGCCACTTCCCGAACACGCTTCGCATGTCACCGAGGTCGGGATGCGGATCTGTGCGGTTTTGCCTGTAAAGGCCTCGTCGAGACTTATTTCCATGTTGTAACGGAGGTCAGAACCGCGTTCGCGGCCTGACCCGCGTCCCCGCGCGGACGCCATTCCGAAAATGCCCTCGAAGATGTCGGCGAACGTCGATCCGAAATCGGCACCGAAGCCAGGGCCGCCCATCCCGCCGTGCTCGAAAGCGGCGTGCCCGAAGCGGTCATAGGCGGCGCGCTTGTCGCCGTCCTTGAGCACGTCGTAGGCCTCGTTGAGTTCCTTGAAACGATGCTCGCAGTCCTTATCGCCCGGATTACGATCCGGATGATGCTGCATCGCAAGCTTGCGGAAGGCCGTCTTGAGTTCGACCTCGGTGCAGCTGCGAGTGACACCCAGGACTTCGTAGTAGTCGCGCTTGGACATCCCGGTTCCGCCCTAATTCACCGCGCCGCGATAGCCGTACTTGATTCGGCCACCCGAGGTCCCTGCAAAGATGGACCCCCGGACGCGTGCCCGGGGGTGACATTTTTTGCGGATGTCCTGCGCATGGCTCCCGGCCTGCGCTCAGGCGGATTTCTTTTTGTCGTCGTCGACCTCGGTGAACTCCGCGTCGACCACATCTTCCTTCTTCTCGCCCGAAGCGGCGCCATCTCCACCAGCGCCGGGAGCGCCCTGCGCTTCCTGCTGCTGCTTGTACATGGCCTCGCCGAGCTTCATCGAGGCCTGCGCCAACGTATTGGTTTTGGCCTGAATGGCAGCCGAGTCATCGCCTTTGAGCGCCTCTTTCAGATCGGCGATGGCGTTCTCGATTGCAGTCCGTTCGGCGTCGCCGACTTTCGAACCGTGTTCGGACAGCGCCTTCTCCGTGGAATGCACAAGCGCTTCGGCGTGGTTCTTGGCCTCGACCGCGGCCTTGCGCTTCTTGTCCTCTTCGGCGTGCGACTCCGCATCCTTGACCATCTTTTCGATGTCGGCTTCGGACAATCCGCCCGAGGCCTGAATGCGAATCTGCTGCTCCTTGCCGGTCGCCTTGTCCTTGGCCTGGACGTTGACGATGCCGTTGGCGTCTATGTCGAAGGTAACTTCGATCTGCGGCACGCCACGCGGTGCCGGCGGAATGCCGACCAGATCGAACTGGCCGAGCATCTTGTTGTCAGCCGCCATCTCGCGCTCGCCCTGGAACACCCGAATGGTGACTGCATTCTGATTGTCCTCGGCCGTCGAGAACACCTGCGACTTTTTGGTCGGGATTGTGGTGTTCCGATCGATGATGCGGGTGAACACGCCGCCCAGCGTTTCAATGCCGAGCGAAAGCGGAGTCACGTCGAGCAGCAAGACGTCCTTCACGTCGCCTTGCAGAACACCGGCCTGAATGGCGGCGCCGACGGCAACCACTTCGTCGGGGTTGACGCCCTTGTGCGGCTCCTTGCCGAACAATTGCTTCACGACCTCCTGCACCTTCGGCATGCGTGTCATGCCCCCGACCAGCACGACCTCATTGATCTGCGCGGCGGAAATGCCGGCATCCTTGAGTGCCTGCTTGCAGGGCTGCATTGTCTTCTGGATGAGATCGTCGACCAGCGCCTCGAACTTGGCACGGGTGAGCTTCATGGTCAGATGCTTCGGACCAGCCGCGTCTGCCGTGATGAACGGCAAATTGATCTCGGTTTGCGTCGTCGACGAGAGCTCGATCTTTGCCTTCTCCGCCGATTCCTTGAGACGCTGCAGCGCAAGCTTGTCGCGACGCAGATCAATGCCTTGTTCTTTCTGGAATTCGTCGGCGAGATAGTTGACGAGCCGCATGTCGAAGTCTTCGCCACCCAGGAACGTGTCACCGTTCGTGGACTTCACCTCGAAGACGCCGTCGCCGATCTCGAGGATGGAAATATCGAAGGTTCCGCCGCCGAGGTCATAGACCGCGATGGTGCCGGTCTTCTGCTTGTCCAGTCCGTAAGCGAGCGCGGCCGCGGTCGGCTCATTGATAATGCGCAGCACTTCAAGGCCGGCAATCTTGCCGGCATCCTTGGTGGCCTGACGTTGTGCATCGTTGAAATAGGCCGGAACAGTGATGACGGCCTGCTCGACCTTCTGCCCGAGATAGGCTTCCGCCGTCTCCTTCATCTTCTGCAGGATGAAGGCGGATATCTGCGAGGGCGAATAAGTCTTGCTGTCGGCTTCGACCCATGCGTCGCCGTTCGAAGCCTTGCTGATCTTGTAGGGGACAAGCTTCTTGTCTTTCTCGACCATCGGGTCGTCGTAACGACGGCCGATCAGACGCTTGACCGCAAAGATCGTCTTTTCGGGATTGGTGACTGCCTGGCGCTTGGCCGGCTGGCCGACGAGGCGTTCGCCGTCGTCGCTGAACGCCACGATCGAAGGCGTGGTGCGCATGCCTTCGGCGTTTTCGATAACTTTCGGCGTCTTGCCTTCCATGACGGCGACGCACGAATTGGTGGTGCCGAGGTCGATGCCGATGACCTTGCCCATGGTTCTTCCTCTCAAATGCGGCAGGCCGGCCGGGCCACTTGGCGCCCGAGTAGGGAATGTCGGCGGCTCATCCGCTGACCCCCAATCCAGCCCCCCTGGATAACGCGATTCGCCGCATTTTCGCGGCTTATGGCTCATATAGGAGGGGCCCCGGGGGCTGCAAGTCAATCGGTCACGAAATCGCGAGGACCGGAGGGCAAAGACAGAATCAATGGTTATCGGGCCATTGCCGCGTCCGGCCAAGCCGGTTAGGCAGGCCTTCAGTTCAGCGCTCTTGGAAAGTCCCCCGGGTATGTTTCGTCGATTTCTCGTTTACCTCATCGCAGGCTGGGCTGGATTGGCGCTCGCCGCCTCCGCGGCGCATACCGCACCCGTTTTCCCCCCCGGTTTGCGGATCGGCCTTGAACCGCCCGGAGACATGAAGGTGAGCACCCGCTTACCGGGGTTCGAGGACACCGAGCGCAAGGCCGTCATGGCAATTCTCGATTTGCCGGGCAGCGCGTACCGTGAGCTTGAAACCGCGGCCTTCAGCAAGACCCAGCGCGAGCTGCAGGACGCGAAGCGGGAAAGCTTCCCGTTTGAGAGCGGCATCGGCTTTCTGATCAGCGGCACAGCCCAACAAAATGGCGTCACCGTCCATCGTTGGTCCCTGCTGGCGCTGGCCGTCGGCTCCGTACAGAACCTCACTATGTTGATTAACGTCGAGGTCCCCGAAGCCGCCCTGTCGCTTTATTCCGATGCGGTCATTCGCAAGGCACTCGCAAGCGTGACGTTCCGGCCGGCGCCGATCCAGGAGCAGCTTGGCCTGATGCCGTTCAGTTTTCGCGACCTGGCGGGCTTTCAGGTGATGCAGGTCCTGCCAACGGGCAGCGTCATCCTGGGTGAGGAAAAATCCGACAATAGCGAGGCCCAGCCGTTCATGATTGTTTCAGTCGAGCGTAACGGGCCGGCTGCGGCAGCTGATCGCAGCTTGTTCGCGCGCGACCTGCTGGCAAACGCGCCAGTGCGCGATCTCACCTTGCAATCGTCGGAGCCAATGCGGATCAATGGCTCGCCGGGTCACGAAATCCGCGCGCAAGGAAAAGGGCCGCTGGGTGATCGGGTGTCGCTGGTGCAATGGTTGCGCTTTGGCACCGGCGGTTTCCTGCGCATTGTCGGCGTAAGTCCAGCCGACAAATGGGATCAGGCATTCGGACGTTTCCGAACGGTGCGCGACGGGATCGATATGCGTTGAAGGTTACTGTGAGGCGTTATCCGGCTGCGGATTGTCGTTCGCCGAGGCGGGCGACTTCGGCGCAGCCTTGCTGACCGCCACGAGCGCCGGCCGCAAAACGCGGTCACCAATCATATAACCGGCCTGGATAACGTGCGCGACCTGTCCCGGCGATTGATCGGACGTCGGAACTTCGTACATCGCCTGGTGCACGTTGGGATCGAACCGCTCACCCTGCGGCGAGAATTTTTTGACGCCGTTCTTCTCCAGCGTTTTAAGGAGCTCACGCTCGGTAAGTTCAACGCCTTCAATGAATGCCTTCACCTTGGCGTCGGCGGCCTGGCGCAGCTCGGGACCGATGGCCTCCAGCGCGCGATGCATGTTGTCTGCGACTGCCAGAACGTCGCGGGCAAATCCCGTAATGCCATACAGGCGGGCGTCAAGAACCTCGCGCTCGGTGCGTTTGCGAAGGTTCTCCATCTCCGCCAGCGTGCGCAGCAGCTTGTCCTTGAATTCGGCTGCTTCGCCCTTGGCTTCAGCCACGGGATCGGCCGCCTTGGGAGCCGTAGCGTTGTCAGTCTCGGTGGCCACGGTTTCGTCCTGGCGGGCAGTTGGGTCCGTCATCGTGCTCAAATCCATCCTCGGCAATATCCGGATCCCCGGGATATCAGGGCTCCAGCGTGAAAAATCAAGCTTTTAGGGAGCCAGCAGGCGGCTTACGACCCGCGCAGTATAGTCGACCATAGGAATAACGCGGGCATAGTTGAGCCTGGTGGGGCCGATGACGCCGATCACGCCGACAATGCGACCCTTGCCATCACGGTAGGGCGCGACGATGGTCGAAGAGCCGGAGAGCGAGAACAGGTTATTCTCCGAGCCGATGAAGATGCGCACGCCGTCGGCCCGTTCGGCCCGCCCGAGCAGGTCGATCACTCCGCGCTTCGTCTCCAGCGCATCGAACAACGAGCGCACGCGTTCAAGGTCGTCGAGCGCGCGAAGATCTTCCAGCAGATTGGCATGGCCTCGTACGATCAACTGGCGGTCTTCGTCGTCGCCGCCTGACCAGCTGGCCAGCCCGGCGGCAATCACCTTCTGCGTCAGTTGATCGAGTTCAGCCTGGCCTTCGGTCACCGCTTTTTCGATTTCGCCGCGCAAATCGGCGAGCGTCTTGCCGCGAATGCGGGAATTGAGAAAATTGCCCGCTTCCGTGAGCGAAGAGGTCGGCAGTCCGGCCGGGACGTTGAGCACCCGGTTTTCAACCTGCCCGTCCTCTGCAACGAGAACCGCAAGCGCCCGCTCCGGCTCCAGGCGCACGAATTCAACATGCTTGAGCCGGACGTTGTGCTTGGCGGTGAGCACGACGCCGGCCGAACGGGTTAATCCGGACAGCATTTGCGAGGCTTCGGTGAGCACGGCTTCCAGCGACTGTGCCGTGCGAGTGCCGGCGACCTGCGCCTCGATCGAGCGCCGGTCCTGCTCGGTCAGATCGCCCACCTGCATCAGGGCATCGACGAAAAACCGCAGCCCGAGTTCGGTTGGCAGCCGGCCGGCCGACGTATGCGGAGCATAGATCAGGCCGAGCTGTTCCAGGTCCGACATCACATTGCGGACCGAGGCCGGCGACAACGTGATCGGCAACAGCCGCGACAAATTGCGGGAGCCTACCGGTTCCCCGGTTGCGAAGTAGCTTTCGACGATCTGGCGGAAAATCTCGCGTGAACGCTCATTGAGCGCCGCGAGGCTCACCTGTGTCGCGCCAATCGGGATATCGTGAGACGCCAAGGCCTAACTCCTCAATCCCAGTCAACAATTGACCATTCGGGCGGTCTTGTTCAAGCCGGATGTATGAGTATGGTGTCCAGCCAATATCAGGGAGCACATCATATGCGGCCGAGCCGCCGACAAGTCGATGAGCTGCGCGCGGTTTCGCTGGAACGCGGGGTGGTCAAGTACGCCGAAGGCTCCTGTTTCGTGAAATTCGGCGATACCCATGTGCTGGTCACCGCCAGCCTGGAGGAGCGGCTGCCGCCCTGGCTCAAGGGTCAGGGCCGTGGCTGGGTGACTGCCGAGTACGGCATGCTGCCGCGGGCGACGTCGGAACGCACACGGCGCGAGGCAAGTGCCGGCAAGCAAGGTGGCCGTACCGTCGAGATTCAGCGGTTGATCGGACGGAGTCTGCGTTCGGTGGTCGATCTGCCGGCGCTGGGCGAACGGCAAATCACCGTCGATTGCGACGTGATTCAGGCCGATGGCGGAACGCGCACCGCGTCCATCACCGGCGCGTGGGTCGCGCTTGCCGATTGTCTGAGCTGGATGAAGGCCCGTGACATGATCAAGGCGACCGTCTTGCGCGATCACATCGCCGCGGTGTCCTGCGGCGTATGCAAAGGGACAGCGGTGCTCGACCTCGACTATGCAGAGGATTCGGAAGCCGACACTGACGCCAATTTTGTGATGACGGGGTCCGGCAACATCGTGGAAATCCAGGCCACCGCCGAGAAAACCCCGTTCAGTGAAGATCAGTTCGCTGCATTGCTTGCGCTCGCGCGCAAGGGCATCGAAAAGCTTGTCAGCTTGCAGAAAATGGCGGTGATGTGAGCAGACAACTCACCGGGGTGGTGGTGATCGCTACCCACAATCCAGGCAAGCTCAGGGAAATGCGCGAGCTGCTCGCGCCTTACGGCATCGACACGCACTCTGCTGCCGAGCTCGGCCTGCCTGAGCCGGAAGAAACCGGAAAGAGCTTTGCCGCCAATGCGCGCATCAAGGCGCTGGCGGCGGCACGGGCGAGTGAAAAACCGGCATTCGCCGACGACTCCGGTCTGGTCGTGGATGCGCTTGACGGCGAGCCGGGCATTCACTCTGCGCGATGGGCAGGACCCGGCAAGGATTTTCGCGCCGCCATGAATCAAATTCAGACGTTGCTCATCGAACGCGGCGCGAAAGCGCCCGAGCAAAGACGCGCGCATTTCATCGCCGCGCTGTGTCTTGCCTGGCCCGATGGCCATGTGGAGGAATTCGAAGGCCGCATTGACGGGATCGCAGTGTGGCCGCCACGCGGTACCAGAGGTTTTGGTTACGATCCGCTTTTCCGCCCCGATGGCTTCGACCGTACATTCGGTGAGATGAGCGCTGAGGAAAAACACGGTTTGCCGCCGCAAGGGCAAGGCCTGTCACACCGCGCGCGCGCATTCATGAAACTGGCCGAGGCGTGCCTGTCCGAGGCTTGAGTTTGTCCCCGATCGTTACAATTTTAATCAACTGTGGTCAGCGAGAGTGCTGCCGCCCTAGCTGCCGTGCGCCGCCCGGACTATGATGCTTAACATGAGCTTAACAACGCCCTTCGCGGTTTATGTGCACTGGCCATTCTGCCTGTCGAAGTGCCCCTATTGCGACTTCAACAGCCATGTGCGTCATGGCGGCATCGACGAGGCACGATTCCTTCGTGCGTACGAAACCGAAATCGCCGCGACGGCCGCGCGCGTGCCTCACCGCACCGTATCGAGTATTTTCTTCGGCGGCGGCACGCCGTCGTTGATGCAGCCGTCATCCGTGCAAACGATTCTCGATTGCATCGGCAAACACTGGACCATCGCGCCGGACGTCGAGGTCACGCTGGAGGCAAACCCAACCAGCGTGGAAGCGACGCGTTTCCGGGGGTTTCGTGCAGCCGGCGTCAACCGCGTATCGCTCGGTGTACAGGCGCTCGACGACGCATCGCTGAAGGAGCTCGGCCGTCTGCACACCGCGCAGGAAGCGCTCGACGCGGTTGCCGTCGCCCGCTCGATATTTGACCGCTACTCGTTCGATCTGATCTACGCGCGGCCGCGGCAAACGCTCGACGGCTGGGCGGCGGAACTCAAGCGTGCGATCGCTGAAGCCGCCGAGCATCTCTCGCTCTATCAGTTGACCATTGAACCGGACACGCCGTTCTTCGGCCTGCACCGGGCGGGCAAGCTCACCGTTCCGGACCAGGATCTCGCGCGCGATCTCTATGATCTCACGCAGACCATTTGCACCGATGCCGGCCTGCCGGCTTACGAGATTTCCAATCATGCGCGGCCCGGCGCGCAATGCCGGCACAATCTGGTTTACTGGCGCGGACATGACTACGCGGGAATCGGACCGGGCGCACATGGGCGGCTGACAATCGACAATGCCCGCATCGCGACCGAAACGGAAAAACGGCCGGAAGCATGGCTGATGCGCGTGGAAGAAACCGGCACCGGCCTGACTGTCGAAGAGAAGCTCACTTCGGGTGAAGCGGCCGACGAATATCTGCTGATGGGGCTGCGGCTCGCCGAAGGAATCGATCTCGCGCGCTACAGCGCGCTGTCCGGCCGCAATCTCAATCCCAGGCGTGTTTCGATTTTGCGCAACGAAGGCGCGGTGGAAACGACCGCCGACGGCCGGTTGCGCGTGACGCAGAGCGGTTTCCCGCTGCTCGATGCGGTGGTCGCGGATCTCGCGGCCTAGGTTATGTCCCTGGCTGGAAAGAGCGTGGTGCCGGGCTAATGATCTGGCCTCCGGAAGGAGTCACCCGCAGAACGGCCAATCCACGCTCATTTGGCCCCTCAGGACGGAAACGAAACACGCCATCGATACCAGCAAAGCCCGACGGATTGGTCAGCACTTGCTCGCTGAAGCGTTGCGGTCCTTGCGTCTTCACAAGCGCAGCGACCAGCGCGACAGCATCATAGGCCAGGGTCGCCGTGCGCACCGGATCCTGTCCGTAGCGGGCGCGATACCGTCCGGAGAAACTACGGAAGCCGGTTGACTCCGGCGCCGCATACCACCCGCCCTCGAGCGCGGCCGTCGAGAAAATACGCGGATCGTCCCACAGCCCCGTGCCGAGCAGCTGCACCCGCTTGAGATTCACGCCGTCGGCGGCGAGCGCCTGCACGACCTGCGGCACAGCGTCGGCACCATCGGGAATGAAAATACTGTCGACCTGGTTTGCCGCCTGCGCAACGCGGCGGACGACCTCGGACATGCGGTTCGCATCCGGTGGATATTTTTCCAGCGCCAGGACACGGCCACCGCGACGGGACACTTCCTGCTGGAATGCCGCTTCCACCACCGTGCCGTAAGCGTTATCCGGCAAGAGCGCTGCAAATGAACGCTTGCCGCGCGAAACTGCAAATTCAACGATTCGCCGTACATCCGTTTCGGGCAGGAAGCTCAACAAATAGACGCCGCGCGCAGCCACGCTGGCATCGGTGGAAAACGCAATCACCGGAATATTGCGTGCGCGCGCAACCTGTCCAACAGCGCTGACTGATTGCGCGAACAGCGGACCGATGATGATCTCTGCGCCTTCGGAGATGGCCTGCTGGGCGCTGGCTTGTGCGCCTTGCGGAGTGCCGCCGTCGTCTTTTACCAGGAGCTGGACATTCGGACCCTTGAATTCGGCGAGCGCCATTTCAGCGGCGTTTTTCATGGATTGTGCAGCAACGCCGGCGTTGCCTTGTGCGGATAGTGGCAGGATCATAGCGACACGAACCTGGCCTTCACCGACAGAAGCGTTCGCTGACGTCGGCTCGCCCGGCTGCGGCGTCGGCGCGCCGCCTCCCAATTGGGTGGCGCACGCGGCGAGTGCTATTGCCGCCGCGGAAAGGGATAGAACCGCACGCGCGCGATACCACGCATGCGCCAGCATCCCCTCCTTGCGCGACATACGCGGCATGGTCGCTCCCCGCGCGACGATTCTGTGTCAGTCGTAACCGGTATCGCTGCAAAAGTTAAGGGTATGAATGGGCGATAGATTTTGCCACCGATGACGTGCCAAAGATGGCCGTCTAGAGTGCCGTCTATGGCAACTGAAAGCAAAGTGGGGCCCCGCCGGTACGCGCCATTTGGAACCGCAATCAAGGCGACCGAGGCCGCACCCGGGCTCTATCTGGTCGCCACACCGATCGGAAATCTCGGCGATGTCACCCTGCGCGCGCTCGAACTGCTCGCAGGCGCCGATGTCATCGCCTGCGAAGATACTCGCGTTACCCGCAAGCTCACGGAACGCTATGGCATCACAACTCCGCTCACGCCCTACCATGAGCACAATGCGGCCGAGGCACGGCCAAAATTGCTCGCACGACTCGCCGGCGGTCAGGCTGTCGCGCTGGTTTCAGATGCCGGCACCCCTTTGATTTCCGACCCGGGTTACAAGCTTGTGCGAGCGGCCTGCGAGGCCGGTCATGCGGTGACCGCGCTCCCTGGCGCGTCGGCTGTGCTGACCGCGCTTTCGGTCGCCGGATTGCCAACGGATCATTTCTTCTTCGAAGGCTTTCTGCCGCCCAGACAAGGCGCGCGGCAAAAACGCATTGCCGCGCTCGCCGGTGTTCCGGCGACGCTTGTGTTGTTCGAGAGTGGGCCGCGCATTGCGGCAGCACTCGCCGATCTTGCCGCCACCCTGGGAACGCGCGCGGCCGCAATCTGCCGCGAGCTGACAAAATTGCACGAAGAAGTGAAACGCAGCGATCTTGTGACCCTGGCGAACGAATATTCTACAGGTGCAGAGACTCGCGGCGAGTTTGTCATCGTCGTGGCACCGTCCCCGGATGGCGGTGAACCGGCGGACAACATAGATGACTTGCTGCGCCAGGCCTTGACCCGTGTCTCTGTCAAAGACGCGGTCGGCGAGGTTGCGCTCGCCACCGGCCGCCCGCGCCGCGAGGTCTATCAGCGCGCACTCGTGCTCGCCAGAGACACCGCCGATGACACAGACTGATCAACCATCCCGTCCGCCAAAGCCTGCGCCGCGTCCGGAACGACAGGCAGCGTTTCGGGTCGGCATCTCCGCCGAAAGCCGCGCTGCCGCTTTCCTGATCGCGAAGGGATTCCGCATTTTGGCGCGACGCTGGCGGAGTGCGCTTGGTGAAATCGATATCGTCGCGCGCCGGCGCCACCTCCTTGTGTTTGCCGAGGTGAAAGCGCGTGCAAGCCTTGATGAAGCCGCGGAATCAGTCAGCGATCGGCAGCGCCGGCGCATTGCGGCCGCTGCCGAAATTTGGCTGGCAGCAAATCCGGACAAAACGATTCGCGATATCCGGTTCGACGCGATCCTGGTGGCGCCCGGCAAAATTCCGCGCCACATCCCGGCCGCTTTCGAAGCAAACTAGGCGCTGAGCCGTTCGAAGAATTGGTCGACCTGCGCGCGAACCCGGCTGGCGACGCTGCCGAGATCGTCCGCCACCGATTTGACCGTCGCGGCGCTCGAACGTGTGTCCTGGGTGGCCGTACCCATTAAATTGACGACCCTCGCCGTTTCGACCGTGCGCTCCGCCGCAACCTCCACGCCGCGCGCGATTTCCTGGGTGGCGGCACCCTGCTCGGTGACCGCGGCGGCGATAGCGCTGCTGATATTGCCGATTTCGCGGATCGTCTGTTCAATCCCGGTGATTGCCGTGATCGAACGCTGCGTTGCACGCTGCATGCCGGCAATTTGCGAGCCGATTTCCTCGGTCGCGCGGCTGGTTTGCCCGGCAAGCGCCTTGACTTCACCCGCCACCACCGCGAACCCGCGGCCAGCTTCGCCGGCGCGCGCGGCCTCGATGGTCGCGTTCAGCGCGAGCAGATTGGTTTGTTCAGCGATGTCGGTGATGAGCTTGACCACGTCGCCGATGCGTGCGGCGGCTTCGTCGAGCTCCTTGACTGCAATATTCGTGGATTCGACTTCGTTGACCGCCTTGGTGGCAATGGCGTTGGACTGCGCCACCTGACGGTCGATCTCGTTGACCGATGCGGACAATTCATCAGCAGCCGAAGCGATGTCGCGCACGTTGGCAGACGCTTCCGAGGAAGCCTCTTCCGCCCGTGACGTCTTGCTCGAGGCATTGTCGGCAGCCGCCGTGAGCTGCGTCGAGGCGGCAAGCATCTCATCTGAAATGCGCCCGAGTTCCGCCAACGTCGCTTCCACCTCGCCGGAGAAATTCGAGATTTCATTCGACATCTGCTCCTGGCGCCGTGCACGCAGATTGGCGTCGTTGCGGACGGTGCGATTGAGCTCTTCATTGCTGCGCATGGCGTTCTGGAACACGCCGATCGAGCGTGCCAGCGCGCCGATTTCGTCGCTGCGATCGCTGAACGGTATAGCGATGGCGCCGTCGCCGCCGGCAACAGCTTGCGTAATGCTTGTGATGTCGGCGATCGGCCTGGTCACGCTGCGTGCGATGATCGCCACGCCCGCCAGCGCCAGCGCCACCGCAATGCATGCGAGCACTGTCAGCAGCAGGGCGGTATGATCGATGCCTTCGTCGATCTGTGTATAGATCTTACTGGCCGTATCGCTGTAGTGCCGGCTCAACGTTGCCAGATCCTTGCTGAGCGCGCTGCGAATTTCAGCCGGCTGATTTTTGTCGGACCATTCTCGTGCCGCTTGTGCGCCCGACTGCTTGGCGACAGGCGCAAGGGCATACAGGGAATCCTGGTACCCGTTAATCCGGACGGCAAAATTGCTGAACGCGAGCGCGTCGCTGTTGCGAACGCTGCGTTGCCAGTCACCAATCACCCCGCTGATCTGATCGGTGACCTTGAGCAGGGAGTCGACGTATTTGGCAGCCTCGGCCCGATCGGCCGACATATATATGCCGCGCGTGTCCATCACCGTGGCATATATCAGACCGTTAATGCGCTCGACGTTCCAGCTGCCGTTATTGGCGGATTCGAAATCATCGGTGAGCGCCGCATGGTCGCGTGCGTTCGAAACCGCGACCATGGACAGCGCAACGGTCGTGGCCGCCATCAATGCGAAAATCGCATAGAGCCTGGCGGCAATCGAAAGCTTTGGCAGATTCACCGGTAGCCCCCCGGCCGTGCAACAACAGTCCCGAAGCGGCTATAGTGCTGGTAATGTGTTAACGCTTTATTCGCCCTATAGGTAATCATGAGCCTTAAAATCGCGGTGCAAATGGATCCGATCCAGCGGATCAATATCAAGGGCGACTCGACCTTCGCCCTGCTGCTGGAAGCACAAAAACGCGGCCACCAGCTTGCTTACTACACGCCTGACCGGCTGGCCTTGCTCAATGGCCGCGTGTTCGCCCATGTCGAGTCGCTCAGCGTGCGCGACAAGGCCGGCGATCATTTTACCCTTGATAAACCGCGGCGAACGGAGCTCACGGAATTCGACGTGGTGCTGCTGCGACAAGACCCCCCTTTCGACCTCGCTTATGTGACGACCACGCATCTGCTCGAGCGCATCCACCCGAAGACGCTGGTGGTCAACGATCCGGCGCATGTGCGCAATGCCCCGGAAAAAGTATTCGTCACCGAATTTCCCGACCTGATGCCGGCGACACTGATTTCGCGCGATCTCGCCGAGATCAAGGCGTTTCGCGCCGAACACGGCGACATCGTGATGAAGCCGCTCTACGGTAAAGGCGGCGAAGCGGTGTTCCGGCTGGCGCGCGAAGACCTGAATTTCGGCTCGCTCTACGATCTGTTCACCGCTACATTCCGCGAGCAATGGGTGGTGCAGAAATTTCTTCCGAACATCAAGCACGGCGACAAGCGCATCATCCTCGTTGACGGCGAATATGCCGGTGCAGTCAACCGTATTCCGGCAGTCGATGACCTGCGCTCGAACATGGTGCGAGGAGGCGCACCGGCGGCAACCGAGTTAACGAAGCGCGAAGCGGAGATCTGCAAACGAATTGGTCCTGCCTTGCGCGAGCGCGGCCTGCTGTTCGTCGGCATCGATGTGATCGATGGCTATCTCACCGAGATCAACGTCACCTCGCCTACCGGAATTCGCGCGATCAAAAACCTCGGCGGACCCGATGTCGCGGCCCTGATCTGGGACAGGATCGAGGCGAAGCGGCGCGCATGAGTGTTACGCTGACCATCGCCACGACCGACTACGACCACTTCCGCGATTTTCGTCTTGGGCTCGTACGCGCGGAAGGCATCGAAGCGAACTGGCTTACGCTAGGTCATCACGAGATTTTTTCGCGTTTCACTTTCAACCGCGAGTGGGACGTCTCCGAATTATCCTTTGCCAAATTTGCAGCGCAGGTAACACGCCAGGATTCCGACATTATCGGCTTGCCGGTCTACGCATCGCGGTTGTTCCGCTTCGCTTCGTTCTATGTGAATCGCAAGGCCGGCATCAAAACCGCCAGGGATCTTCGCGGAAAGCGGATTGGCGTGCCGGAATGGGCGCATACCGCCGCGGTCTATATGCGTGGCTGGCTGATGCATGAGGGCGGCATTGCCCTCTCCGACATCGACTGGAGACAGGCCGGAACAAATGAGGCCGGGCGCATTGAAAAGGTCGAGCTGTCGCTGCCAAAGAGCGTTCGGCTCACCAGCATGCCGGACAAGACCCTGAGTGGCATGATTGCTTCAGGCGAACTGGATTGCGTGATCATCGCACGTCCGCCGAATTCGTTCCGGGAAAAGCATCCGGACGTCGTGCGTTTGTTCCCGGACTACGAAGCAATAGAACAACGCTACTATGAGGAGACGCGCGTCTATCCGATCATGCACGTGATAGCGATGCGCAAGTCGATCCTTGATAGCCAGCCCTGGGTTGCACGCAATCTCTATAACGCGTTCGAGGACTCGAAACGCCGAAGTCTCGAGCGCATCCTGGATCCGGCCGTATCGCGCTATCCGGTGCCATGGCTGACGACTTATGCGATGCGCATGCAGCAGTTGTTCGGCGATCTCTTTCCCTACGGAATCGAGGCGAACCGGCCGACGCTGGAATTGTTCCTGCGCTACGCGCACGAGCAAGGCATCGCGCACAGGCTTGCCAGGCCAGAAGATATTTTCCCCGCTGGCATCATGGCGCCGGTGAAAATTTAATTTCTCGTACGTTTCGCCGCCTCGGCGCGAATCCCGGCATCGGTGATCTTCGACAGATCGATCGGTGTCTTGAGGTTGCCGGCCTTCACAAGTTCGTTCTGCATCCAGCTCAGTTTGTCGAGCGGCAACGCGACTGACGGATCGATGGAGCGCCGCTTGACCGTATCGTCAAAGGCGTAGGCCGGGCGCGGATCGTCCGGTTTGGCATTGATGGTATCTTGCGTGAGTTTTATCGTTTCATCGCGATGGCTAACCGCGAATGTCAAAGCCTCGATTTCCGCCGCAACAAAATTGATCGCGTCCGTGCGCCGTTCGGCAATCGTCTTACCGGTCATGGTCAGACATAACCGTACATAGTTCGGCAGGGCGTCGTGACCGCTGATCAGCATTGTCACGTCCTTGGGCGCATTTGCCATGAACTCCGCGGCGACGACGCCGGCATCGGCAACACCGGCGACCACCGCTTTGAAGCGGTCGAGGTCGCCGCCAAGATTGGCGAAACGGATTTCGGATGCCGCGATCTTGTGCTGATCGAGGATCGCATTGATCAGCAGATTGGGCAGCGACCCCGGTGCTGCCACCGCGATTGTCTTGCCCTTGAGATCTTCCACCTTGCTGATGGTCGATCTCACCATCAACCCGTGCGGAACGCCCGGCCAGTCGCAGCCGAGAATCTTGATGTCCGCCCCGCGTGCGCCGGCGAGGATCGTCGCTCCCGGACTTGATTCGATGCTGTCGAGCTCGCCCGCCAGCAACGCCTTGTGCGCAGTCGCGCCATTTTTCAGCGGAACGATCTCGATTTTCAGGCCGTGCCTCGACGCGAAATCACGTTGGCCCACCATCACCATGAAACCGGCGTCGCCCTTCGGCTCGATCACGCCGTGCTTCCACGGTTTGAGGTCCTGGCCTGAGGCCGGGGCCCCGAGCGCCGTGAGCAGGAGGGCAATCGCGAGGCCTCGCGGGACGGTCATGCAGATTTCCATCCCGCATGATCATCAGCCAAAAGTGCCAAATCAATCATATCTTTGGCGTCTTGGCCGAAATTTTGTTCATGAACCGTTCTTGTCCCCGCCATTTCCTTGCGCTACTACTATTACGTGCAATACCAGAGGTGCGGTTGCATGGTTCAACGCGTCGCCACCGTGGCGTTCGAGGGCATCGAGGCCCGTGCCGTCGACGTGCAGGTGCAGGTCGCACCGGGTTTGCCTGCATTCAATATTGTCGGCCTGCCCGACAAGGCTGTCTCGGAAGCCAGGGAGCGTGTGCGTGCTGCGCTGGTCGCCTCGGGTCTCGCGCTTCCGGCCCGTCGCATCACTGTCAATCTTGCTCCCGCCGATGTTCCGAAAGAGGGCAGCCACTACGACTTGCCGATCGCGCTCGGCCTTATGGCAGCCATCGGCGCAATTCCGCACGATGCGTTGAACAGCTTCACCGTTCTGGGCGAGCTCGGCCTCGATGGCTCGATCGCCGCGGTTGCCGGTGTGCTGCCGGCCGCGATCGGCGCCAACGGACGCGGCCAGGGCCTGATCTGCCCGAACGCATGCGGGCCCGAAGCGGCCTGGGCCAGTCCCGAAATCGAGATCGTCGCGGCGCAGTCGCTGATCCAGCTCGCAAATCACTTCAAGGGTACGCAGGTTCTTGCGCGGCCGCAGCCTAAAATTCGCGAACGTAACGCCGGCATGCTCGACCTCGCGGACATCAAGGGACAGGAAAGCGCCAAGCGCGCGCTCGAGGTCGCGGCTGCGGGCGGACATAACCTTCTCATGACTGGTCCTCCGGGTGCCGGCAAATCGATGCTCGCGGCAAGGCTGCCGACGATTCTGCCGCCGCTCTCTCCGGCCGAACTGCTGGAGGTCTCGATGATTGCGTCGATCGCCGGCGAGATCGACGACGGCGCGCTGACCAATCGACGGCCGTTCCGCTCGCCCCATCATTCGGCCTCGATGCCGGCACTGGTCGGCGGCGGGTTGCGCGCACGACCGGGCGAAATCTCGCTTGCCCATAACGGCGTCCTGTTTCTTGACGAGCTTCCGGAATTTTCCGGACAAGTCCTCGACTCGCTCCGCCAGCCGCTCGAAACAGGCGAGGTTGCTATCGCACGAGCCAACCATCGCATCACCTACCCCGCGTGTTTCATGCTGGTGGCGGCGATGAATCCTTGCCGCTGCGGGCGCGCCAGCGATCCCGGTTTTTCCTGCAAACGGGGAATGAACATCCGATGTGCGGCCGAATACCAGGGGCGGCTGTCTGGTCCCCTGCTCGACCGCATCGATCTGCATATCGAGGTACCGGCGGTCACCGCCGCTGATTTGATTCTGCCGCCGCCGAGCGAAGGCAGCCGGGAGGTGGCCACACGTGTCGCGCGCGCGCGTGACATCCAGGTCGAACGTTACGCGGAGATGGGCCTGGGCAACGTGCGTACGAATGCGCAAGTGAGCGGGCCCGCCCTGGAGAACGTCACACGGGCCGACCCCGCCGGCATGACGCTCCTGCGGGATGCTGCCGACTCCATGCGCCTGTCAGCGCGCGGCTACCATCGGATCTTGCGCGTTGCACGCACGCTCGCCGATCTGGACGCGGCAGAATCTATCGGCCGCGTGCACCTCGCCGAGGCGCTCTCCTATCGCGCGCTTGCAGACGAGATACAGAGTGCAACGTAGTCCGTCCGCGCATGCTCGCGCTCACCGCCAACGTCCAGGTGGAAGACCACGAAGCTGCGCTTGCCGCCGGACTGGATGGCCTGCTGGTGAAACAGCTCGATCGGGAACGGCTGGGCGCCGCGCTAAACGCGGCCTCGAGCCACGTATCCGACCCGCTTGCAGCCTGACGCCAATTTCCCCACATTGTCATAATTCCGTGGTCGGTCCGTGCTGTAGGGGGACACCGGTCATCCATCCATGATTCGCCAATCGGACACCGGCTAACCGGCTCGATTTTACGCAATTAACGTCGAAAAAGGACCTCGATGCCCGTCGTCCGCCGCGAGACTTTCCACCCCCAGCGCAGACTGTTCGAGCGGTTTCGCCCGGCACCGGGCGGACCTGGCCTGCCCGGAATAATTTCGTCGTTACAGGCCTACGGCGGATTGCAAGCCTGGGCAGCCCGCGCACACCGTCCGACGCAGACCCTCGGCCGCGTTGGCTCACTGGAAGTGCGGCTGGCTCAGACCGCTGCCGAAGTGCGCCAGGCACAAAAGGTTCGCTACCGCGTGTTTTATCAGGAAGGCCCGGCCATCCCGAATCCTGGCCGCTTGTTCGCGCGACGCGACATTGATGGCTATGACGCAATCTGCGACCACCTGCTTGTGCTCGATCATGCGGCGGGGGAGCGTGGCGCCCTCCATCGTCCGGCCGTGGTCGGCACCTACCGGCTGCTGCGACAACCGCTGGCGGAAGATTACGGCGGCTTCTACAGCGCCGGCGAATTCGATATCGGCCCGCTGATCGCGCGCCACGGCAATCTGCATTTCCTTGAGCTTGGCCGTTCCTGCGTCCTTGCGCCCTACCGCAACAAACGCACGGTCGAGCTGCTGTGGCACGGCATCCATGCGTACATCCTGCAAAATCGCTGTGACGTGATGTTCGGATGCGCGAGCCTCGACGGCACCGATCCCAAGCGACTCGCGTTACCGCTGTCATTTCTGCATCACTATGCGCCCGCGCCGGATGCGTGGCGCGCGCATGCCCTGCCGAAGCGTTACGTGGACATGAACCGGATGTCGAAGGAGGCTATCAACCCGAAAGGCGCGCTACGCGCGCTCCCGCCCCTGATCAAGGGTTACCTGCGGCTTGGCGCCTATATTGGTGACGGTGCAGTGATTGACCACGAATTCGGCACCACCGACGTGCTCATTGTTCTGCCAGTGTCGGCGATCAAACAACGCTATTTCGAGCATTTCGATCTCAGCCGCCGAGCGGCGTGATCACAACCGCCGCAGCGAAACGTTCTCGACCAGGTGGCTTTCGCTTTTCTTCAATATGAGATCGGCCCGCAGCCGGGTTGGCAGAATATTTTCGTGCAAGTTGACCAGGTTAATGCGCGACCAGATCGTTGAAGCCGTTTCGGTCGCTTCCTCGTCGGACAAATTTGAATAGCGGTGAAAATAGGATTTCGGATCGCGGAACGCCGTGCCGCGCAAGGTCAAGAACCGATCTACATACCAGGACTTGAGAACGTCCTCGTCGGCGTCAAGATAGACCGAGAAATCGAAAAAGTCCGACACGAACGGAATCGCCTTGCCGTCCTTCGGCAATCGGCCGGTCTGCAGCACATTCAAGCCTTCGACGATGAGAATGTCCGGCCTGTCGACCTCGACCCGCTGGTTGGGCATCACGTCATAGATGAGGTGGGAATAGACCGGTGCGCGCGCAGGGCGGCGGCCCGCCTTCACATCGGAAAGGAAACGCAGCAGTGCCGGCAGGTCATAGCTCTCAGGAAAGCCTTTCTTTTCCATCAGGCCTTCACGTTCGAGTATCGCGTTCGGATAGAGGAAGCCATCCGTGGTGATCAGGTCGACCTTGGGCACGTTCGGCCAGCGCGCCAGCAAGGCCTGCAGCACGCGCGCCGTGGTTGACTTGCCGACGGCAACCGAACCGGCAACACCGATGATGTAGGGCATCTTCACGTCCTCGGTGCCGAGGAAACGCTCCTGCGCACGAAACAACCGTTGCGTCGCCGCCACATACATCGATAGCAGTCGCGAAAGCGGCAGGTAGATTTCCTCGACCTCGGTCATGTCGAGCCGGTCGTGCAGCGAGCGCAGACGCGTGACCTCTTCCGAGGCCAACGTCATCGGCGTGTCCTCGCGCAATGCCGCCCATGCCGCACGCGAAAAGGTACGGTAGGGCGAAAGGTTTTCTTCGGTGCGCTGTTCCATCATTGCAGTCAGCCGCGTGAACGCGAGGCCTTTTCCTCGTGTCCGGTTTGCGCCGTGCGCTTTTCGAGCGCCGCTTCAACCTGCGCCAGAGTAACGCCGCGGGCCTCCAGCAGCACCAGCAGATGATAGAGAAGATCGGCCGATTCCGCGATCAGCCGGCTATCGTCATCCTGCACGGCGGCCAGTCCCGTTTCGATGGCCTCCTCGCCCAGCTTCTTGGCGCAATGGGCGACACCCTTGTCGATGAGGGCGCGGGTATAGGATTCCGCCGCGCTCGCCTTGGCGCGCTCGTGGATCCGCTTCTCCAGGTCAGCCAGGGTAAACTTGCTCATGGAAGCCTCTTTACGCGGCTCAATAGCACTGTTGCGGCTAGGGATCGAGCCGCATCGGCAAGCCCGCCTTCGCCATATAGGACTTGGCCTCGCGCACACTGTGCTCGCCGAAGTGGAATATTGACGCTGCCAGCACCGCAGTAGCGTGTCCGTCGCGAATGCCCTCAACCATGTGATCAAGTGTGCCTACCCC
The DNA here is from genome assembly GCA_036003145.1 of Pseudolabrys sp. GTDB lineage: Bacteria > Pseudomonadota > Alphaproteobacteria > Rhizobiales > Xanthobacteraceae > Pseudolabrys. The sequence continues at coordinate 5,970 of DASYSQ010000302.1, read as the reverse complement.
ACCCGAGGCAATGACCGGGATGGTGACCGCATCGGCAATCGCCCGCGTGAGGGGAATGTCGTAACCCTTCTTCGTGCCGTCGCGGTCCATCGAGGTCAGGAGAATTTCTCCAGCACCCAGTGCAACGACCTCCTCGGCATAGCCGATCGCCTCAATGCCGGTGGGGTTTCGGCCGCCGTGGGTGAAAATTTCCCATCTGTCCATTCCGTCCGGCCCGGAAACCTTCTTGGCATCAATCGCCACCACAATGCACTGATCGCCGAACTTTTCTGCCGCTTCCTTCACAAACGCGCGCCGGCTGACCGCGGCAGTGTTGATCGATACCTTATCGGCTCCGCACGTGAGCAGTTTGCGGATGTCGTCGACCGTCCGCACCCCGCCGCCGACCGTAAGCGGCATGAAGCAGGCCTCCGCCGTGCGCGTCACCACATCGTAGATCGTGTCGCGGTTTTCATGACTTGCGGTGATGTCGAGGAAGCACAACTCGTCGGCGCCTGCCGCATCATATGCGATGGCCGCCTGGACGGGGTCGCCGGCGTCACGCAGATCGACGAAATTGACGCCCTTGACCACTCGGCCGTCTTTCACGTCGAGGCAGGGAATGACGCGGACCTTGAACATCAGGCAGTCGTCCTTGCTGTGCGGATCAGCATGAGCGCCTCTGCGGCATCCAGCCGCCCGTCATAGAGCGCACGGCCGGCGATAGCGCCAGCGAGCTTTTTTGCGCGCGGCTCCAGTAGCGCCTTGATGTCGCCGATCGAGGCAAGGCCACCGGACGCAATCACCGGAATGGAAATCGCCTCGGCAAGTGAAATTGTCGCATCGAGATTGAGGCCCTGCAGCATCCCATCCCGCGCGATGTCGGTAGAGACGATAGCCGCTACCCCTACGTCCTCGAAGCGCCGGGCTATTTCGAGCACCGATAGTTGCGAGGTTTCGGCCCAGCCTTCAACCGCCACCTTGCCGTCGCGCGCATCGAGGCCAACCGCAATGCGGCCCGGATAATCGCGCGCTGCCTGTTTGACGAAAGGTGGGTCGCGGACCGCGGCGGTGCCGATGATGACGCGCGTAACGCCCTTCTCCAGCCAGCTTTCGACGGTCGCCGTATCGCGCACGCCGCCGCCGAGCTGTACCGGAATGCTCACCGTTTCGAGGATACGATCAACAGCCGCGGCATTCATTGGTTTGCCGGCAAATGCGCCGTCGAGGTCGACAATATGAAGATACTCAAAGCCCTGCTGTTCGAAGGCGCGCGCCTGCGCAGCCGGGTCCCGATGAAAAATGGTCGCGCGCGTCATGTCGCCCTGCTCCAGGCGCACAGCGAGACCTTCCTTGAGATCGATCGCGGGAAACAGAATCACGGTTGCCACTTCAGAAAATTGGCAATCAGCGCAAGGCCCAATCGTTGGCTCTTCTCTGGGTGAAACTGGGTACCCACCATATTGTCGCGGCCGACAATAGCCGTTAGCGGGCCGCCGTAGTCGGCCTGCGCTATCAGATCATTCTGCTGCGCGGCCTTGAGTTCGTACGAGTGCACGAAATAGGCGTGCAGGCCGGTCGGCCCAACCTGTATGTCCTTCAGCAACGGATGGGCCTTCAACACGTTGAGGGTGTTCCAGCCCATGTGCGGAATCTTCAAATCCGGATTAGATGGCTTGATGCGGTCGACTTCGCCGGCAATCCAGCCAAGGCCCGGTGTCACCTGATATTCGCGGCCGCGTTCAGCCATCAATTGCATGCCAACACAGATGCCGAAAAACGGTTTTCCGCCCTTCCGTACACCTTGTTCGAGAGCGTCGACCATTCCCGGAATTTCGTCGAGTCCGCGGCGGCAATCAGCGAATGCGCCAACGCCGGGCAGCACGATGCGGTCGGCACGCCCCACTGCATCTGGATCGCTCGTCACAGCAATTGGCTGTTTGTATCCGCTTTCACGTGCGGCCCGTTCAAACGCCTTGGCCGCCGAATGCAGATTGCCGGAGCCATAGTCGATGATGGCAACGCTCACCGCTGCGCTCCCGGCTCGGGGAACAGACCGATGACATCGGATGGCGACGGCGGCCCGCGCCGCACCGGCGCCAAATATTTTGGCTCAGGCGAAGCTGGCGGATTGGGCGGAGAGCCTGCAGCGCGCTTGCTCCACTCGCCGAAAAAGCGTCGCTCGGCCATTTCAGTATCCTCGCCGATAACGAAGCCGAGCATGGTCCAACCGCGGCGCGCCAGGGTCCAACGCCATATGCTGGGCGCCTCGAAGCCGATCAGCAACGCGATCAACAGCCAGACCAGAAATTGTGTCGTGGCCGACGCACGCAGCACGGCGAGCCCGGTGCCGGCCAAGGCGTACCCGACGACATAGATTGCAAAGGCGAGCCACAGGCGGCGGAGCAACAGCCATAGCGGCGCCAGCACGAAGGCCCAGAAATGAAAGCCGTCGCGCACGAACAGGAAACGCTCAGGAGCGCTTCTTGTCTCTCCATTGCGTGGCGGCGGTGCGTGCACAGTGAAAGTGGGCATTCGTCTACTCTACCAACATCACCCCGTCGTATCGCCCAGGATGACGGCAACAATTCGGTCAGCCGCCAAGCGAGCCCTTTGTGGACGGCACTTCATCTCTGGCGCGCGGATCAATCGCGACAGCCGTCCGCAACGCGCGTGCCAGACCTTTGAAGCACGACTCGGCGATATGGTGGTCATTGCTGCCGTACAGGGTCTCGGCGTGCAATGTGATGCCGGAGTTCATGGCAAAGGCCTGGAACCATTCCTGCACCAGCTCGGTATCGAATTCGCCGACCTTGTCGCGCACGAATTCGGCCTTGAACACCAGAAACGGACGCCCGGAAATGTCGATAGCGACCCGCGTCAACGCCTCATCCATAGGCACATGCACATCGGCGTAACGCGTGATGCCCTTCATGTCGCCGAGCGCCTGCTTCACCGCCTGACCAAGCGCGATGCCGACGTCCTCGGTGGTATGGTGATGATCAATGTGCAGATCGCCCTTGGCTTTGACCGTGATGTCGATGCGCGAGTGCCGCGCGAGCAGATCGAGCATATGGTCGAGAAAGCCAATGCCCGTCGCGACCGACGCGCGACCGGCACCATCGAGATCGACTTCGACCTCAACGTCGGTTTCCTTGGTCTTTCGCTTGACGGCGCCCTTGCGCATGCAAATATCCCTTATTCGCGCGCCTTTTATCAGGGGTTTGGCGGATTCGCCACATCCGCTGCGAATGGTTTGCAAACACCCTGTGCCATGCCTAGATGACGCAAATCTGGGGCCCTAAGCGTATGTCATCGAACGAACTTCCCTCCTGGCACGGCACCACCATCCTCACCGTCCGCAAGGGCGGCCAAGTGGTCATTGGCGGCGACGGCCAGGTGACAATCGGGCAGACGATCGTCAAATCCAATGCCAAGAAGGTGCGCCGGCTGGGCAAAGGCGACGTAATTGGCGGATTTGCCGGTGCCACCGCCGACGCCTTTACGCTGTTCGAACGGCTGGAGGCCAAGCTCGAACAGTATCCCGCTCAGCTCACCCGTGCCGCAGTCGAGCTCGCAAAGGACTGGCGCACCGACCGTTACTTGCGCCGGCTGGAAGCCATGATGATCGTCGCCGACGCCAACGTCTCCCTGGTGCTCACCGGTACCGGCGACGTGCTGGAGCCGGAGAACGGCGTCATGGGCATCGGCTCCGGCGGCAATTACGCACTCGCCTCGGCGCGCGCGCTGCTCGATGGGCCGCTCGATGCCGAAGCGATCGTGCGCAAGTCACTCGATATCGCCGCCGAAATCTGTGTGTTCACCAACCGCAACGTCACTATCGAATCCTTGAAATCGTAACCGGGTATATGCGTTGACCGACTTCTCCCCCCGCGAAATTGTGTCTGAACTCGACCGCTACATCGTCGGCCAGGGCGACGCCAAACGCGCCGTCGCGATCGCCCTGCGCAACCGCTGGCGGCGATTGCAGCTCGACGAGAAATTGCGCGAGGAGGTCTTGCCGAAGAATATCCTGATGATTGGACCGACCGGCGTTGGCAAGACCGAGATCTCGCGGCGTCTTGCCAGGCTTGCCGGCGCGCCATTTCTCAAGGTCGAGGCGACCAAATTTACCGAAGTTGGTTATGTGGGGCGCGACGTCGAGCAGATCGTTCGTGATCTGGTCGAGATCGGCATTTCGCTTGTTCGCGAAAAAAGGCGGAAAGATGTGCAAGCGCGCGCCGAGCAATCTGCCGAAGAGCGCGTGCTCAACGCCCTTGTCGGTCCCGGAGCGAGCCCGGCCACGCGCGAAAGCTTCCGCACGAAGCTGCGTGACGGTGAACTTCGCGACAAGGAGATCGAAATCGAGGTGCAGGCCGGCGGCGCAGGCATGCCGATGTTCGAAATTCCCGGCATGCCGGGCGCACAGATGGGCGCCATCAATATTGGCGACATTTTCGGAAAACTGGGTGGCGGCCGCACCAAAACGCGACGCGTCACGGTTGATGAATCGCACGCCATTCTGGTCAATGAGGAGTCCGACAAGCTCCTCGACAACGAGCAGCTGGTGCAGGAATCGATACGCGCCGTCGAGCAGAACGGAATCGTTTTCCTCGATGAAATCGACAAGATCGCCGGGCGCGAAGGCCTGCGCGGCGCCGACGTGTCCCGCGAGGGCGTGCAGCGTGACCTGCTCCCCCTGATCGAAGGCACCACCGTCAACACCAAGCACGGCCCGGTAAAAACGGACCACATATTGTTCATCGCCTCGGGCGCGTTCCACATCTCCAAGCCGTCGGATCTGTTGCCCGAGCTGCAAGGCCGTCTGCCGATCCGCGTGGAGCTCAAGGCCCTCACGCGTGACGATTTACGGCGCATTCTGACCGAGCCCGAAGCCTCCCTGATCAAGCAATATGTCGCGCTGATGGGAACGGAAGGGGTCACTCTTGAATTCAGCGAGGACGCAATCGACGCCATCGCCGACATCGCGGTGGCCGTAAATGCCAGTGTCGAGAATATCGGCGCCCGGCGTCTTCAAACGGTCATGGAGCGAGTGCTCGACGAAGTATCATTTGCGGCTCCCGACCGGTCAGGCGAAACCGTCAAAATCAACGCCGCCTACGTGGAGAAGCATATTGGCGACCTTGCCAAGAACGCCGACTTGAGCCGGTTCATTCTTTAAGCGTGCGCTGATTTGCTTTTCCGTCGACCTTTCAACACATCGACAACCGGATCAGTCATCGCAACGGGATCAGATGCCGGGAAGGTTTCTTCCAGCGCTTCGTCGAGATCACGCTCGAGATTCCTCGCACGACTCGGCTCGCGGTCTTTTTCCGCAGATTTCGTTTTGTTGGATTTTGGCTTGTTCGCCATATGCGGTACTCCTGAAGCGAGTGGTGCCCTAGCTTAGCTTCTCTTGCTCCGCCGCACCCGCACATAAAGTGCCCCCTCGCCGCCATGGGCGACGTGCGCGTCCTCGAACCCGACGACCAGCGCGCGGAACTCCGGCAGGCCCAGCCACTGCGGTACCTGTCGTTTCAAGACGCCGCGCTCACCGTCACCCGCACGCGCGCCTTTACCGGTGATCACCAACACCAGCCGCGCGCCGCGGGAACTCGCCGTGCGCAGAAACCGCAACAAGGTTGCGTGCGCTTCGACTTGCGTCAGCCCATGCAGGTCGAGCCGGCCGTCAATCCCTTCCTTGCCGCGTGCGACGCGCTGCTTCATCCGGCGGCCCAGCGGGGCAAGCGGCAAGTGCTTTCGGTCCGCCGGTGACGGAGGTATCGGCGGCTGCCGCGTGGCAGAGGGTTTCGGCCGGACCGTGCCGCTCACCGACCCTCCGTCATCGCTGGATTCACTGGATTCGCGCAACGGCGCGATCGATTTGGTCACGGTGGTCCATAGCACGCGTTCTTCCGCAGAAAGAACGCGACGCCGCCTGCCGTCGCCGGAGCTCATGATGTCAGGGGCGCCGCTTGGGCAGCCGCACCG
>DASYSQ010000301.1:0-5290 GCA_036003145.1 Pseudolabrys sp. | reverse complement strand
GGACTGAGCGACCAGCGCCACCGCCGCAAAACAAATCGCAAACGGCAGCGCAAGCCTCATGGACCGTTCATTTGCTGGGCTTCATGAACTTCAGAATGAACTGGTCGGTATGATGACGGATCGACGGATCGAAAACCAGTTTGTCGTGCGGATCCTTGGGGTTGCGCAATACTTTGCTTTCTCCAACCAGCTTGAAGCCAGCCGCAAGCACCTCCTGCTTGACGCTTGCCTCGTCAATCCGATGCAGGGTTTCGGTGTCGCGCAACCCCGAACCCGCGGCCGCGGCGTGATCGAGAATGACGTACAGACCGCCCGGCTTCAATGCCGCGAACACTTGCTTGTTGATGACGGCGAGGTCTGCCGGCTTGGCAAAGCTGTCGTGGAGGTCATGGTAATTCTGCGAAGTCCAGACGACATCCAGCATTTCGGGCGCGACCAAAGTGTTTATCGGCGCGTCGATCACCGAAACGTTCGAGTAGCCGACCGCTACGGCTTTAATCGGCGGAGGCTTACCCTTGTAAAACGCATCGAACTCGGCGGGCTGAAAGGAATAGACATAGCCGTCCTTGCCGACGGCCTTCGCGAATAGCCGTGTGAAATAACCGCCGCCGGGAATGAGATCCATGACCTTCATGCCTGGTTTGATTCCGGCGAAGACGAGCATGTCGGCAGGCAGGCGTTCCGAATCGAGCTTCTTGTCAGCATCGGGGCGTGCGGAATCGTCGATCGCGGCTGTGACGTAGTCAGGCGTCTTGTCTGCCGCAACGGCGGCGGTGGCGCCAAATACAACGGCAAGGCCAGCGGCTATTATCAGTTTGTGTTTCATGCTTGCTCCCCTCTCTCATAATTTTCGCCCCACCCTAAACCGGCATCGGACGCGATGCATCATCCGGTGCGCTCAAATTCGCTTTTGCGGCTTCACGCTGTGGTGAGTCGCTCGGCGATGGCTAAGTCCTGAGGGCGCCCCGCAGCAGAACACTCGACAGGTATTGCCCGGCCGTGCGTGGCCGGTCGAGCGCCATCCGCGTCAGCGCTTCGCTTTCACCTGAGCCAAGGCCTGCAAGCGCCAGCCGGAGGAGCTTCAAAGGGTTTGCGACCTCAAGGCGCTCCAACGCGCCAATCAGTCGCCGTTCGAGCGCTGTGAAATCGGTGCCGAACGGAAAGGGCGGCAACAATTCGCGCTCACGCAACGGCAAAAGTGCGGTTGCAATTCGCTCCGGATAGTTGTCGCGTGTTGCCGGCGCAAGCTCGAAGGACTTGGCGATTTTGCCGGCCGCCTTGGCTTCACGCAACAATTCGCTCTGGAAGCGGCTATCCGTGATTTCGAGCATCGCAGCGACGACCTGTTCGTCGCTTTTCCCCTTAAGATCGGCAATGCCGTATTCGCTCACGACGATGTCGCGATAATGACGTGGAATTGTCGCGTGGCCGTACGACCAGCGCACGTTGGATGTGAGTCCGCGGCCGGCACCGCGCGTGGCGTTGATGGCGATGATGGAGCGTGCCCCGGGCAAGGCGAATGCCTGCTCGACAAAATTGAATTGGCCGCCTACTCCGCTCACGACCCGACCGTCTTCGAGCCCATCCGAAACAATCGCGCCAAGTGCGGTCGCCATCATGGCATTGTTGACGAAGCGGGCATTTGTTCGCGCCGCCTTCTTTGCCGCCTCATCGCCGTAGAGCTGGTTGGTGAACGAGATCCGCGACATCTGAATTTTCTGACGTTGCTCGGCGTCCATTTCGCGCAATCGGCGATAGAACGCCTTCGGACCCAGGAAGAAGCCGCCGTGCAGCAAGGCGCCGTTCACTTCGCGCGTGAGGATTCCGGCATCCATCAGTTCCAGGAAACCGTCGACCAGCATCTCGCTCATGCCATAGAGGCCCAACGCGAACGGCGTGCGCTGTTCGATCGCCAGCGGCTCCGCCTCGCGCGTCAGCGCGGAGACTGCGGTTCCGAATGCAGAATTCTGACGCTGACGCAGAATCATCGCCTGCACCGCGGCGTCGCCTTCTTCGCCGATTCCGATTTGCAGCGTTCCGCCGTCAGCGATCAGCCGGGCAATGTGGATGCCGATGGCGTATTCGGTGAGGTTGATCGGCGACTTCGGCGGCGCAAACAGAGGGAAATCCGTCTGAGGCCCGTGGAGTATGAAGGAGAATGCATCCTCGGGCAGGTCACCCTCGCCTGGCATGTACGGCAACTGCGAGTTGGTCTGTCCGACCAGAATGAAGTTTGCGCGTCCCGCTTTTCGCGCATCCAGCAAATCCAAAGTCAGATCTGTGTTGCAACTCAAGCTGTAGCGGCCGACACCTGATTGTGCCTGGGTGGCAACGAGCTGCGCGACCACATTGACGCCCCGCGACAGCAGATACTCGCACGCATGCGTGTAGTTCGCGGAGATGTAGTTGCGTTGCGCAGCCGAATTGTTCAGCCAACGGCCGGCAAGGAAAAAGAATTCGTCGATCTGGATGTTGGGCGGCAACGTGCCGTTTCGCATGGCGGCGGCATAATCGAGTGTTGGATAACCGCCAAAGAGCCGATCTATGACCGGCTCCAGCAGCCGCCGCTCCAGATCGGCCTTATATGACGGCTTTTCCAGTGTCAGCGCCGTGAAAATGCGAAGGTTGATCGACGCGTCTTCCGCCGCGCGCCTATAGAGCGCGTTCGCGACATCGTTCGCCTTGCCGAGTCCCAACGGCAAGCCAAGGACAATGTTGTGACCGACCGCAGCGATGATCGCTTCGGCGACAAGGTTGGGATCCGCAAATTGCCTGGGCGGGGCCATGTCATTCTTGTAAGGCGCGGTGGAGTCGATGAATAGTGGCGAGATGAGCCTAGCCGCGCACTCGGAAGAATTCCATGACATTGCCGATGCGCTATTGCGCATGGGCCTCTTGAGACTTGGCGAGCAGTTCACCCTGAATAGAATGTCCGGCGGCGTGTCGTGCGATGTGTACAAAGTCGAAACAAAGCGTCGGCCTCCAATCGTTGTGAAGCGGGCCCTGCCGAAGCTCCGGGTAGCCATGGATTGGCGCGCCCCACCCGAACGCGCATTGACGGAAGTCGAGTGGCTGAACCTGGTCGCCAATATCAATCCATGCTGGGTGCCAAAGGTCCTCGGCGAAGATCAGGGGCGCCACCTCTTCGCCATGGAATTCCTTGCTGCGGACTCCTTTCCCTTGTGGAAGACGGAGTTGGCTGCTGGCCGAGTTGACGAAGGATTTGCCGCAACCGTTGGGACGACGCTGGCAAAAGTACATGCGGCAACTGCCGCGAACGACGCGATTGCCGATTTGTTCGCCAATGATGCTCAATTCCACGCGCTTCGGCTTGAGCCCTACCTGCTCTTCACCGCCGGGAAGTATCCCGATCTCGCGGGCGCTATTCGCGAAGTGACGACCGACGTTGCGAGATCTCGTATCGCGTTGATGCAGGGCGATATCAGCCCCAAGAATATTCTCTGCGGCGGAGATGGTCCGGTGTTTCTCGATGCCGAAACTGCTTGTTACGGCGATCCGGCTTTCGACCTCGCTTTTTGCCTCAATCACTTTCTGCTGAAAACGGTTTGGCGCCCGCAGTGGCTGGACAACTACGCGCGCGCCTTTTCTTCGATGCACAAATCTTATGCAGAGGGTGTCATCTGGGAGGAACCTCGAGCGCTCGACCGCCGCGCCGCACGCCTGCTGCCGATGTTGTTGCTCGCGCGCGTCGACGGCAAGTCACCAGTCGAATACGTCACAAGTGAATCGGATAAGGCCTTTGTCCGCGCGAAGGCGCGTGCGATGATCGAAATGCCACCGGAAAACCTGGACGCGTTGGCGGACCGCTACTTTGCAGGCTCGAGATAACGGGTCTTATCCTGAGCATGTGCTGGCTTGACGGCAACATCCGATGCAGTGCCAAGCGTGCGCGTCCAGGCGGCTAGCTCGAGCGCAATGCCATCAGGATCGAAGAAATACACCGAGCGCACGAACGTCGTCGGCGTGAGTTCGAGGCTTGCCTGCATCGGCGAGTCGTCATGATTGATGACGCGCGACGCCTTTATGCCTTTGGCAAGCAGCTTTTGATAATATTCTTCAATTCTGTCCGCCGGGACGTTGATCGCGACGTGATTCATCGAACCGTGGGCCGATGGACCTGGCATGACGCCCTGCGCAGCGCTTGCCACGCCCGGCTGGGATTCCGGTGCATTGGGAAACCAGAAGAAGGCAAGAGAATCTCCGTTGCCGAGGTCGAAAAAGAAATGCTGGCCCATCCCGTTGGGCAATTCGATCGTTTTGATCAGCGGCATGCCCAGCACGTTGCTGTAGAAGTCGACGGTGCGGGCCATATCCTTGCATACCAACGCCAGGTGATTGACGCCTTGAAATTCGAATTCCTTGTTCTTCAACATCGACCTCTCCCCGTTGGGCGCCGAAAGCGTAGCACGCGACATCGGCCTCACAAATAGGTGCGTGCTACGAGTTGAAATTGGGATTCGGTTCGATGCGGAGCTTCGAGGTCGATGAGCCGTTGAGCCCGTGTATCTTCGACCAGGAGGTATTCCGCACTCAGCCTCAGCCACGACTTCGGCAGCCAGCTCACCGTCGCATCGAGGGCATGGCCGTCCTCGCTGAATGGCGAGGGCAGCGGCGAGGCGGTGCGCGTTCGCGTCTGAAACACATCGCCGCGCGCCGCAACCCACCAATCGTCCATATCCAGACCGACCAGTAGGTAAGCGGACTTGAAGTCGGTCTGCAAAAAAGTGGCGGCCGAAGGCCGGATGAGCGTGCTGCCGCTCAGCGCCTGCGACAGCACCGTGACGTGGCCAAGCTGCTGGCGGAATCCCAGGTCCCAGAATGTGGTGTGCCAGGCGAGTTGATCGCCGACGCGCTGTGTCGGGTCGGCCTCGTTGTCATAGCGCATGACCTCGAAGCCCGTCGCATCGCTCGGCTCCCACGACAGATCGGCATACCAACCCGGCTTTGAATCGATCTCCTGAAAGAGATGGCGTTCGAGCGGTACGGGTTGGTGAAGGACGGCGGCGAGTGTGTCGGGCAACCGTGTGTTCTCGAACAGCCCGGTGATACGATCATCGAAATTCCAGCCGCGAAAGGCGATCAGGATTCCGGCCGGGTCATTGTCGCCAAAAAACGCACCGATCAACGTGACAGTCCCGCCGTCGCGCCTCCACTGCAGCGTACCTTCGAGACCAATGGTGCGGATCTCGCTGCCAATCCAGGAATTGATCGCGGAGGGCGTCACCGTCCAAAATGTCGACCAGCCGGTCTGTTCGTTCTCAAGCGACAG
>DASYSQ010000300.1:0-8277 GCA_036003145.1 Pseudolabrys sp. | reverse complement strand
GGCGAAGTTCACAATTCGGTCGGCGACCACTTCCGGATGTTCGACGGTATTGACCGTCGAGTCGATCACGCCCGGAATAATGACTTTCCCCTCCGGCAGCTTCACGTCGCGCCAGACTTTCCATTCATGCTCGTGCCGCGCGTTTGCCGCCGGAAACGAAACCGCGTGTGGCCGCCCTGCGAGCACGATATCGATGATGTCCTTGATTTCGACGTCGGTGTGGTGCGGCGCCACTGTTGAGCCCCAGCATACATGCATCCGCATGCGTTCGGGCGGCAGGTCGCGTACCGCGTGATTGAGCGCGGCGACGTTCACGCCAATGATCTTGCGATACTCCGCGAGCGGCAGATTCAGATAGACCATGTGGCGCAGCATCGCGAGGTCGGGGCAATCGAGCTGCAGGATGAATCCGGCCTCGATGATCGCCTGGTATTCGCGGCGCATCACGTCGGCCAACGTGTAAATATAGTCCTCTTCGTTCTTGTAGTAGCGGTTCTTGAGGTAGCGCGCGATCTGGCCGGGCGAGGGCGAGGTCATAAAGATGTCGACGCAGTTCGCATTGGCGAGCGCCGCCTTGGCGAGATCGATATCGGCCCGCGCCGCCGTCCAGTCTTTCCAGTCGACCGGGGCGTTGCAGGCCGGGCGGTTCTGGAACGGCGAGGCGAAATGCTTGAGGATCTCCGCCAGTTCGGGAAATTCCGGCTCACCGGTGCCCATCGGAGGCGCACTCTCGCCCTCGTAGCCGGTCAGCCGCTTGAGCACGTGCACCGTATAGTCGGTGCGGCCCTGCTCGCCGTCATTGATGATGTCGAGGCCGCATTCGACCTGCTTGCGCACGACGCCGGCGATTGCGTCGCGCACCGCGGCCTGCAATTCGGCCTTGCGTGTGCCGGATTTCTGTTCCTCGGCGAGCAGAAGCTCGACGACCCTGGCGGTGCGCGGCAGGCTGCCGGTGTGGGTGGTGAGAATGCGGTCGGTACTGTGCTTCATCTTAGAATCCGCGCATCACCTCGGTGACATGCTCGACGTTCGGCGGTGACGAAAAGCAGTGGCCGACGAGCTTGCGCCACTCCTGAAAATCAGCGGATTCGCGGAAGTCTTTGGTGTGGTTTTCAAGCGTTTCCCATTGCACGAACAGCCGGTAACGCTGCGGCATTTCGTGCGAACGCTGCAGGGTCATCAACTTGCAGCCCTTGGCGCGCTTGAAAAGCGGCGCGGCCTTGTTAACAGCGGCTTCGAACTCGGCTTCCATGCCGGGCTTCACATCGATCTGCGCAATTTCGAGGATCATGGTGCGGACTTTCGCTGGCGGGTGATCGTCAAAGGCGCGGCATTATGGTCTGCGGTTTCCGCAGTGAACAGAGGAGGGGCATGGGTTACTCCGCCGCCTGCTGCGGCGCGGCGACGTCAATGAAGCCGCCGGACTGGCGGCGCCACAGCGACGCGTAATGGCCGTTGTGGTGCAGCAACTCGTCATGCGAGCCCTGTTCGACGATGCGGCCGCGATCGAGCACGATCAGGCGGTCCATCTGCGCAATGGTCGAAAGCCGGTGCGCGATGGCAATGACGGTGCGGCCGCGCATCAGCGTGCTGAGGCTTGATTGAATTGCTGCCTCGACCTCGCTGTCGAGCGCGGACGTGGCCTCGTCCAGCACCAGGATGGGCGCGTTCTTCAGGATCACGCGTGCGATCGCGACGCGCTGACGCTGGCCGCCCGACAGTTTCACGCCACGCTCGCCGACATGGGCGTCGTAGCCGCGCCGGCCCTTCCAGTCCTCGAGTTCGACGATGAATTCGTGCGCATGCGCCATCTCCGCGGCCGCAACGATCGCGGCCTCGCTGGCATCGGGATAGCCGTATCGGATATTGTCGCGGATCGAGCGGTGCAGCAGCGAGGTGTCCTGTGTCACCATCGAGATGTGGGCGCGCAGGCTTTCCTGCGAGACGTCGGAGATTTCCTGCCCGTCGATGAGGATACGGCCGCCTTCGAGATCGAAGAAACGCAGCAGCAGGTTGACGAGCGTCGACTTGCCGGCGCCGGAGCGGCCGACCAGTCCAATCTTCTCGCCCGGGCGCACGTCGAGCGTGAGCCCGTCGATCAGGCCAGATTCGCGGCCATAACCGAACCGGATGTTCTCGAAGCGGATTTCGCCGCGCGTGACAGTGAGTGCACGCGCATCCGGCCGATCAACGAGCGTGTGTGGCCGCGCGATCGTGAGCATGCCTTCCTGCACCACGCCGATATTCTCGAAAATGTCGGTGATCTGCCAGGCGACCCAGCCGGACGCGCTGATGATCTGCATCGTCATCGGGAGGGCCATGGCCACGGTGCCGACGCCGACATAGCCATAGCGCCACAGTACGATGGCGAAGGCGCCGGTCGATGTCACCAGCATTGAATTGAGCAGGGTCAGCGTCAGGGCGAACAGCGTGTTCAGGCGCAACGACTCATGGAAGCGGCCGGTATGCTGGTCGATTGCTTCGCGTACGTAGCCGTCCTCGTCTTTTGCGCGCGCGAAGAGCTTCACCGTCACGATGTTGGTGTAGGTGTCGACGATGCGGCCGGTCAGCATCGAGCGCGTTTCCGACATCACTTTGGACTTGTCGCGCATGCGCGGCACGAAGATGCGCAGCATGATCATGTAGCCGGCGAACCACAGCAGCACGGGCAGCGCCAGCCAGCGGTCGGCGGAAGCGAGCAGAATCAGCGACGAGGTGCCGTAGATCAGGATGAACCAGACGGCGGTAAGCAGCGACACGAGGCTTTCGCGGATCGCCGGCCCCGTCTGCATCACGCGCGTGGCGATGCGCCCTGCGAAATCGTTCTGGAAAAACGCCCATGACTGCCGCGAGACGTGCCAGTGGTTCTGCCAGCGGATGCGGTTGGACACATTCGCGGCGATGGCCTGGTTCATCAGAAGATGCTGGCTGGTCGAGGCGAGCGGCCGCAACACGAGCAGCACGCCCGCCATGCCGAGCAGCCACGGCCAGGCCGTGGCGAGAAGTTCCTCCGGCTTGCTCCCTGTCACCAGCGTGACCACCTTGCCGATGAAGACCGGGATCATCACCTCGATCAGCGCCACGGCGAAACCGACCGCAAACAGGCCAATGAACAGCGGCTTCGCCTGGCGGGCGAAGTGCCAGTAGAACGCCACCAGTCCGGCCGGCGGCTCGGTGGATTCCGGCACCGCGGTCGGCTTCAGCGAGCTCTCGAAAAAGTGAAACATCGGCTTCCCAACGCGAGAGCGCGCGACACCGGGGCGCCGCGCGCATTCAATTCAAGACCATGCGATTTCCGAAGAGCTAAAACCGCATCATGTCGAGAGCAAGGCACACTTTCGTGATTACGCCCGCGCGTATTTTCCGCGGCTGAAAAAGCGGTCCTTCTGGTCATCGCTGGCCTTGTCGCGAACCGATGTGAGCGTGCCGACCTGTGCGAGTGCGCGCTTGACGGCGTCACGGGCCGCAATCTTGTCTACCCACTTTTTCACGGTTGGATATTGGCCAGGGTCGATGGCGAGCAATTCGAAATTGCGCAGCCACGGCCACGCCGCGATATCGGCAATGGTGTAGTCGTTGCCGGTGACGTATGGCTGCGCTGTCAGCCGCTGTTCGTAGACATCGAACAGCTTGAGCACCTGCGTGCGATACCGTTTGGCACTGTAGTCGTTGCCGGGGCCGGCGAACTTGCTGAAGTGCACGTGCTGGCCGCTCATCGGTCCGAGATTGGCGACCTGCAAGATCACCCATTGCAACGTTTCGTACCGAGCAACCGGCTCGTGCGGAATGAACTTGCCCGTCTTCTCGGCGAGATAGATCAGGATCGCACCCGACTCGATCACGGTGTAGGGCTTGCCGCCGGGTCCGTCGCTGTCGACGATGGCAGGTACCTTCAGGAGCGGGTTGATCTTCGCAAATTCCGGCGCGAATTGTTCGCCCGCCCACACGTCGACGGGTTTGATATTGTAGGGCAGCCCGCATTCTTCCAGCATGATGAAGACTTTCTGCACGTTCGGGCTGGTCAGCGCGTAAAAATCGATCATGAGGATTGTCTCTGTATTGCGGCCGCGGACCGCGGCGGTTCTCTATAGGCGAACAAAGGCCGGCTTGTCTCGGATTTTTGCGGTGGAACTGACTAGAGGTTTTCGCTCGTAGATCGTCGACTGTCTGCGAGGGCCGCTGCCGCCTTACGGAGACAGGTGGGGCACAGACAATCCTCGATCCAGGCCTTGGTCATCGGCAGCCGGTACGGTTCGGCAGCACACCAGCAATCGGTGCTGAGCCCGCATTCAAAAGCGGTTCCGCAGCGCGCACAGGAAAGCCGGCGAGGGGTCGTTGCAGTTGCGACAATCATTCAGCGAGTCTGCGCGGGGCCGGTAGCAAACGCAAGATTGTCATATGGCGTAGTCGAATCAGTCGTATGGCATGTGCATGACATTGGCCGGGCTCATCGATTTCGTCGGCGCCACGGGCGCTGTGCTTACCACGCTGTGCTGGTTGCCGCAGGCACTGAAGGTCATCCGCGATAAGGAGACGCGCGCGCTTTCGCTACCGGCGACGGTTGCATTCTCTCTCGGCGTCGTTCTCTGGCTGATCTATGGACTTGCGATCGGCGACTGGCCGTTGATCGGCTCAAACGCGGTAACACTCGCACTCATGGCCCCCATCCTGGCGATGAAGCTGCGTTACGGCTAGCAGCGATCACGTTCACGCTGCCATAAACCGCATCCATACTGGCTTGGCGCACCTGCCGGTCCCAGATCAGGCAGGATCGTGCTATATGACCTGGTGCAACGGAGGGGGTCATTTGTTGCAGTACCTACCGGAGGTCCAGGGCGGGCTGTTGGCCACCCATCAATCGACGCGGCAGTGGGCCCGTTCGATTGCTCTCTCTGTTTTGGTTGGTGTCGCCTACTATCTTGCAGCGCGGCTAAGTCTCCTCCTGCTCACCAAGCCGGACGGCGTGGCCGTCTTCTGGCCCGCTTCCGGTGTTGCGGCCGGCGTCCTGATCGCGCTTGGGCCAGTTGCGCGATTGCCGGTCGCAGTCGGCGCAGCCGTTGCCACCGTTGTTGCCAATCTCATGGGCGACCGCGCTCTCACGAGCGCCATCGTGTTCGCGCTATGCAATGCGGGGGAAGCATTGGTGGCGGGGTGGCTGATCGAACGCTACTTTGGCTCGGGTTTCAGTCTCGACAGGCTAAGCCATGTGCTGGGACTGCTTACAGCAGCGATTCTCGCGACCACGATCTCGGGAATCGGCGGCACAGCAGGATTTCTGTACTTCCATAACTCGACAGCGCCAATTCTATCCACTTGGCAGCACTGGTTTGCATCCGATGCGCTCGGCATCCTCACGGTTGCGCCGCTGATCATCGAACTTGCTGCAACCGGGCGCGAACCACCGTCGCGGACCGAACTCGTCGAAGGCATCACAGCGCTCGTGGCGTTGGCTGGGGCGAGTGCGGCTGTCATTCTTCTGCCGCAGGGGCATTGGGGGATTGTCGTTCCCATCGCCCTGCTGTTCCCGCTACTGCTGTGGCTTGCGGCGCGTTGCCGTCCCATTTTCGCCGCAGCGGCTGCATTCATCATCGCCTTTGCTTTGGTCTGGATGACGACCTTCGACATCGGCTACTTCGGCGAATCCTTTTTCTCCATGGAGCAGCGCATCCTGGGCGCCCAGGCCAGCATCCTGGCTATCTCGCTCTGCGCGCTCGTTCTTGCGTCGCTTTTTGCGGAGCGGCGTCATCACGAGGCTGCTCTCTTTGAGGGGCAGGCGCGATTGCAGGAGGCACTGACAGCCGGAGGAGTGGTTGCTTTCGAATGGGATGCCCTGACCACCGCCTCGCAGCGCAGCGACAATGCTGCGCAGATCCTTGGGTTCGACCCAAAACAAAAATTTTCCGCAACGGAATTTCTTGCGCGCGTCCATCCGGACGACCGCGGCCAATTCAAATCGCTCATTCACTCGGTCAGCCCCGAAAGGCCTTCATATAAAATGACATTCCGTTTCGGGGGTCCGGATGGACGCGAGATTTGGCTCGAGGAATCCTCGCGAGCAGAGTTCGATGTGGCGGGACGGTGCGTGCGTCTGAAGGGACTCACTGTCGACATTACAGAGCGCAAACTATCCGAGGAACGGCAAGGCATGCTGATTGCGGAACTCGATCACCGCGTCAAAAACCTGCTCGCGAGAGTCGCCGTGATCAGCACCTATACGCGCCAGGGCAGCAATTCGATGGACCAGTTTGTTGAAGTGCTCGACCGGCGCATTCAGTCCATGGCGAATGCCCACTCACTTCTCAGCCAAAGCCGCTGGAACGGCGTCAATCTCGCCGATCTTGTTCACAATCAACTTGCGCCTTATGCGACGATCGCAAACACAATGATTGGTGGGCCGGATGTCACGCTCGCCCCGACGACGACCCAGGCTGTGGCAATGGCGCTTCATGAACTCGTGACGAATGCCGTGAAATATGGATCGCTATCGAGCCCGAATGGTCGTGTCGCGGTAAATTGGGACCGCCAGAATGGCGACAATGCGGAAACGCGCGTCAAGATCGAATGGCGGGAAAGTGGTGGCCCACCTGTCGTCACACCGTCCAGACTTGGGTACGGCACCAGCCTGATCCGCGAACTGATTCCTCACGAACTCGGTGGAACGGTCGACCTCACCTTCCCATCCGACGGTGTGTTTTGCAGAATTGACGTGCCGACCGAGCAGCAATGAGAGATCACTGCGCGCCGGCTACCGAGCGCAGGATCGCAATGAGCCTTTCCTCGCTGATGGGCTTTTCCAGGATGTGTGCTTTCGCGGGGACCATCGGGAGGTCGGAGTAGCCCGATGTCACGATGACGGGGACATCCAGGCCGATCAGTCGATCGATCAGGCCGTACGAGCGCTCACCCTGTCGAAGGTTGATGTCGATGATAGCGGCGTCGGGAACGTGTTCGGAAATAAGCCGTTCAGCATCCGCTGTCGTCGCGACCGGTCCGTCCACTTCCGCGTCGAAACTCCGCAGCAGGCTCTTTAGAGCCATGCCAAGCTGCCAGGAATCTTCAACCAGAAGAACACGCATTCCCCTCAGATTTGGCGATTCAGCCCCGGGTGTCTCGTCGCCGTTCATTGGGTCATCGGTTGTCCTGACGCAACGATTTTAAACGCTGGCCGCGGTAAACTGCAATTTCGTAAATATCGCACTACGCTTTCGAGATCGCAACCTGTCTGCTTTGGGTCACGAGCGGACATCAGTCGCTCGTTGCTACTGCGGATCGCCGCCTCCGATATAGCCGCCGATCTTCCAGCCGCCCGCATCCTTGACGTAACAGATCTGGTCGTTGCCGACCGGCGCAATCGAGTCAACGGAGACAAAGCCGGCCTTGCCCGCCGGCGTGATGACGCGCAGGAACGTCGGAATGTTCGGTCCACCTTCGGGCACGATGTGCACGAAGGCGGTCGCGAGCTTCTCGATCACCGGCGCGTTGGCCTGCGGCGCCGCGCGTACTTCGACATCGGCCGACACCGGATAGCCCCATTCGCCCAAATCGGTCCTGGTGTCCTGCATCAGGCTGTCGAAGGCTTTGCCGTCGTAACTCGGATCTGCGGGCGCACATACCGTGCCTTTATGGTTGGGTGACGATGATCCGGTTGGATCGTCGGCAAAACTCGCAAGCATGTCCCATCCGGCGCCATCCTTGTTGTTCAACCCCAGCGCTGCCGCGAGATTGTCGACGCCGGGTTTGCGCTTGTCGGCACGGTCACCGTTTTCGCGGTCCCAGAAGAATCCCTGGCCAACAACGAGTTTCGCCAGTGCGGCACGATCTTTGCGCTGGGCCGCTTCGCCCATCTGTTTGCGAAGAGCCTCAAACGCAGGATCGTTAATCGCCTGCGGCGGGATGACCGCGACGACTTTGTAGGGGCCGGGTCTAGCGGCTGGCTGCGGTTGGCCTCGCTGGTTTTGCGCAATTGCGGGAGCTGCGCCGACGATCAACAGTGTTACGAAAGCCAGACAAAGGGTGCGCATCGTATCGTTCCCGGCGAGCGTGGGTCCGCGCACAGGCGCGGCCCGAGGCCACAGCCAAACCTTAGCACAACTCATTGCCGGCAAAAATTTGCGGTCCCGGAGTGCAAGGTCAGCCGGCGAGACCACAGAGAGGGATGCACGACAATTAAAAGAGCGGCGGGTTGCTAACGCAGCCCTGTGAAGGCAAAGTGACGGCCCATCTGCCTGCGAACTTCCGCGCCTGGGCGCCGTTATCTAGCGTCCGCGTGGTCACACC
>DASYSQ010000299.1:0-26675 GCA_036003145.1 Pseudolabrys sp. | reverse complement strand
AGATCGTGATGCGATGCAAATTACCCGAACGTGGGTTGACCGAACGCACCTCTCCCACGTCGGTAACGATGCCGGTGAACATGACCTAGACCCGCACGAAACTTTCGATTGTATCGGCGTCGAGCCTTTCGCTGCCGCGCGTTGCAAGGCGGCCGGTCAATGCCTCGAGTGGCATTTTTTCCAGCGGATCGATACCCGTTGCACCAATGGGCTTCTCGCCGCGCAGCAAGACTGCTTCGTCCACAAGATCGGCTTCGACGAAGCTGGCCGCAACGCTCGGACCGCCCTCCACCATCAGCCGCGTGATGCCCTGCTCGGCAAGCATCTTCGACACCTGCTGAACATCCAGCCGGCCGTCGCTTTCATCAACACGAAAGACCTTGCAGCCTCTTTGCTGAAGGATCTCCTCGGCAATCGGGGATGCCTTGTGCGAGGCGAAAACCCAGGTGGGCGTTTCGCGCACGGTTGCAACAACTGAGGTCGACAGCGGCACCCGCAATTGTGCATCAAGGACGACGCGAACCGGTGAGCGCTCGAACATGCCGGGCAAACGGCAGGTGAGGTGCGGGTCGTCCGACAATACGGTGCCGATACCGACCAGTATGGCATCGCTTGCGGCACGCATCTGGAACACACGCCCGCGCGCTGCCTCGCCGGTGATCGACGCCTGCTTTCGGCCGGCCAGCCCCGCCTTGCCGTCGGCCGAGATCGCCAGCTTGAGCACCACATGCGGCCGCCCTTGAGAAACGCGGGTGATGTGACCCGCGTGAATGCGGCGCGCTTCGTCGGCGCCCAGGCCGATATCGACAACCACGCCTTTGGCACGCAGTTTCCCGTGCCCCTGCCCCGCCACTTCCGGATTTGGATCTTCCAGCGCCGAAACAACGCGCGCGATGCCGGCGCGGATAATTGCGTCGGCACAAGGTGGCGTTTTGCCCTGATGCGAGCATGGCTCAAGCGTCACATACATGGTGGCGCCTTGCGCCGCTTTTTTGGCGCGACGCAGTGCCTCGACTTCAGCGTGAGGCCGGCCGCCCTGCTGGGTCCAGCCGCGACCGACAATGATGCCGTCCTTGACGATCAACGCGCCGACCGCGGGGTTCGGCCAGGTTTGACCAAGATTGCGCCGCCCCATCGCAAATGCGAGCTGCATGTAGCGCTCGTCGTCCGAGACCGGTTGGGAAACAGGCGCGGCGTGTTCGTTCATTTTCGTGCGCTGGCCGTGGGCCGGCCATCGTCCTCACCCGACAATTCGTCGAGCGCGGCACGGAAGTCCTTGGCTTCGCGAAAATTGCGATAGACGGAAGCGAAGCGCACATAGGCAACATCATCGAGCTCACGCAAATGCTCCATCACAATTTCGCCGATCGCTTCGGAGGAAATTTCACTTTCGCCCTGACTCTCCAGCTCGCGAACAATCTTTGAGACCGTTTGCTCAATGCGCTCGGGGTCGACCGGACGTTTGCGCAGCGCGATCTGCACGGAGCGCATCAATTTGTCGCGATCAAACGGCACGCGCCGGCTATTGCGCTTGATGACAGTCAACTCGCGCAGTTGCACCCGCTCGAATGTGGTGAAGCGAAAATTGCAGGTAAGACAAACACGGCGACGCCGGATTACCGCTGAATCTTCAGTCGGCCGCGAATCCTTGACCTGTGTATCGAGACTTCCGCAACTCGGGCAACGCATGGCTAGGCCCCTAACCTCTCACCTCGTCATGCCCGGCTTTATGCCGGGCATCCACGTCTTAGTTCGACTCAGAAAAGAAGGCGTGGATGGCCGGGACATAGGCTCGCGAAAGCACGCCGTCCTTCGGACGGCTATGCCCGGCCATGACGGAGAAAATGTGATCGTGTCGCTCATTGGTTATAAATCGGAAATCGCCCAATCAATGTTTTCACTTTGTCGCGTACCGCGGCTTCGACAAGCGAATCTTCCTCGACCTGTTTCTGCGACAACACGTCGAGCACCTCGACGATCATTTCGCCGACCTGACGAAATTCGGCGATACCGAAGCCACGCGTTGTACAGGCAGGCGAGCCGAGCCGGATACCGGACGTCACCGTCGGCTTTTCGGGGTCGAACGGGATACCATTCTTGTTGCAGGTGATGTGCGCGCGGCCCAGGGCCGCTTCCGCCACCTTGCCGGTGAGCCGTTTTGGACGCAGATCGACCAGCATCAGATGGGTATCGGTGCCGCCGGAAACGATATCGAGGCCGTGCGACTTCAGGGTTTCAGCCAGCGCCCTTGCATTCTCCATTACATTCCGCGCATAGGCACGGAAACTCGGCCGCAGCGCTTCACCGAAAGCAACAGCCTTGGCGGCAATCACATGCATCAGCGGGCCGCCTTGCATTCCGGGAAAGACCGCCGAGTTGAGTTTCCTGGCGATCTCTTCGTTGTCGGAAAGGATGACGCCGCCGCGCGGCCCACGCAAGGTCTTGTGAGTCGTCGTCGTCACGACATGCGCATGCGGGAACGGTGAAGGATGCACGCCCGCCGCGACGAGACCTGCAAAATGCGCCATGTCCACCATCAGCAGCGCGCCGACGCTGTTGCAAATTTCGCGAAACGCTCGGAAATCGATAATGCGCGGATAGGCCGAGCCACCGGCGATAATCAGTTTCGGTTTGTGCTCACGCGCAAGGCGCGCGACCTGTTCCATATCGATCCGGTGATCGTCCTGCCGCACTCCATACGGCACGGGCTTGAACCATTTGCCCGACATGTTGACAGGCGAGCCATGGGTAAGATGGCCACCGGCAGCCAAATTGAGCCCCATGAAAGTGTCGCCGGGCTGCAGCAAGGCAAAAAACACTTCGGCGTTTGCGGATGCCCCCGAGTGCGGCTGCACGTTGGCGAACTTGCAGCCGAAAAGTTTCGTCACGCGCTCGATTGCGAGCCGTTCCGCAATGTCCACGAACTGACACCCGCCGTAGTAACGTTTGCCGGGCAGACCTTCGGCATACTTGTTGGTGAGAACCGAGCCCTGCGCTTCAAGAACAGCACGCGAAACAATGTTCTCCGAAGCGATCAGTTCGATTTCGTCGCGCTGGCGGCCAAGTTCGAGCTCGATCACTTCGGCAATTTCGGGATCGACCTCGGCCAAGCCGGCCGAGAACAATGCCTCCACGTCGCTTGTTGGCCTGGGGCTCGAGGTCGCCGACATCACAGTCTCCTGGCGCCGGGAACGGTCGGCGCCGATCTTTGGGAAAGCGCAGGATCCCGAAAAGTGGCACCCGGTTTTCGGAAAAGATCATGCGCCCAGGTGAAATCTGGGATTGCGTCCGGCAATAGCATATCGCCTGCCACCCGCCAAGCATTGGGCTGTGGAGGACCGCCGGCCCCACATCTAGGGCCCCAGACCGGCTTTTGCGACACCCCCCAAAAGAAAACCCCGGCCAGCTGGCCGGGGCAAGTCAATCCACCCGCAGTCGAATTAGAGCCGGTAGAGGATCTGGTCGGTCCAGAAACGCTCGAGCCGGTGCAACGACTTGTTGAGTGTTGAGAACTCCTCGGCATTGATTCCGCCGACCTGCTCAACCGTTCGCACATGCTTCTGGTAGAGCGTCTCGATGATGTCACGCACCTCGCGTCCCTTGTCGGTCAGCTTGATGCGGACCGAGCGCCGGTCAACGCGCGAACGCTGGTGATCGAGGAACGCCATCTCCACCAGCTTCTTGAGGTTGTACGAAACGTTCGAGCCGAGATAGTAGCCGCGCGTGCGCAGCTCACCGGCCGTCAGGTCCTTGTCGCCGATATTGTAGAGCAACAGCGCCTGCACCGAATTGATATCGGAGCGACCACGCCGATCGAATTCATCCTTGATAACGTCAAGCAGACGGCGATGTAGCCGCTCGACTAATGTCAAGGCCTCCAGATATGCTGGCCGAATGTGATCGAGCGGCGCCTCGCGTGCGGCGGGCTCGACCGTCTTCGCGACGGCTTTCATGTTCAACGCCCCTTGCGTTTTATTTGTACGTCCCCGGTTGCAAAGGCCCTGTTCCCCCGCTCCGGATGAGGCGCACCTTATGAGGGCGATTCTAAAATCGGCTTAAATAACACCATAAAGATTAGGTTTATTTGCAACGGTGAACGATCTCTTGATCATACAATTCTACGAGACCATGCAAGGCTTCGTTCACTCTACAAACCCGCATCAATTGCGGATGAATTGAACGATGCCGGAGAAGTCGCGCGAAGCTTCGCCGCTCGCGACATATTGTGAGTAGATGCGCGCTGCGTCGGCGCCGAGTTCTGTCTTGGTTCCTGTCGCCTTTGCGGCCTCCTGCGACAGTTTTAAATCCTTAAGCATCATCGCTGCGGTAAATCCCGCCTGATAGTCGCGGTTGGCGGGCGATGCCGGAACGGGTCCCGGAACGGGACAATAGTTCGTTAGCGACCAGCATTGGCCCGACGACTTTGAGGAAATGTCGAACAACTTTTGGTGATCGAGGCCGAGCTTTTCAGCGAGGACGAAGGCTTCGCTGACTGCGATCATCGAAACACCAAGGATCATATTGTTGCAGATCTTCGCCGCCTGGCCGTTGCCGGCTCCGCCGGCATGCACGATCGTCTTGCCCATCTTTTGCAAAATCGATTCCGCGCGCGCGAACGCCTGCGCGCTGCCGCCAACCATGAAGGTCAGCGTCGCTGCCGTCGCGCCGCCGACGCCGCCCGACACCGGCGCATCGAGCATCAACAGACCTTTTTTATCCGCTTCGGCCGCGACTGCGCGCGCGGTTTCAACATCGATCGTCGAGCAGTCGATCAGCAGCGTACCCGGATTGGCGTTTTCGATAATGCCGGAAGAGCCGAGATAGACCTCACGCACTTCCTTGCCCGACGGCAGCATTGTGATGACGGCGTCGCCGCGCGCCGCCGCGCTCTTTGCCGTTTCGACGCCCGCCCCTCCCGCAGCCCTGAGTTTTTCGACCGACGCCGGATTGACGTCGACGCCCTCGACCTGATGGCCCGCCTTGAGCAGATTTTGCGCCATCGGCAATCCCATGTTGCCGAGGCCGATAAATCCGATGCGCGCCATGGCGCCCTCCCGACTTTCTACTGCGGATGTTCCTGCGCTGATTTCAATGCCAGCCAAAGGTAAATCGCGAGCAGTCCGCCCTCCAGAAGACCGGTCAGCCAGCCGCCGCCAAACACCTGGGGGAAAAATATTTCGACGGCCAGCATGGAAGCAACGGAGGTCAACCAAATCACCGCCCCCCAGGCGGCCGCCAGCCAAAGACCGACGGCGGCGACCAGATCGATGACGGCAAAGAACACCGTCGCGGTTTGCCACGCAATCGAATGGCTTTCGAACGGCTGTGTATCACCGAAACCAATCCCGCATACCTGCGCCCAGTGATAGAGGCCCTTGACCATCGATATTGCGGCCATGACCCGTAGAAAAAGAATGAGCCGTCGGGTCCAGCGCCCGACTGAACGTTCACCCTCGTGTTCTCGCACCGGCTCCAGGGTGCGCAAATCGTCGGAGCCGGCAGTCGATCTGCTCACGACAGCACCAACTCGGAAGAGCCGAGCGGGGCGAAATGACGCTCAACATCTTCCTCCCCGACATCGGGAAGCGTGGCCGGCCGCCAGCGCGGCTTGTTATCCTTGTCGACGATCACTGCGCGCACGCCTTCGTAGAAATCATGCCCATGGATGACGCGTGACACTATGCGGAATTCCATGCGCATGCACGTCTCGAAATCCCAGGTTTTGCCGCGGCGTACCTGCGCCAGCGCCAACTTGAGGCTCAGTGGCGATTTTGCACGCATGGTGGCAGTCGTCCTGGCAGCCCATTCGGCGTCGGCGCTTCCGCTCGAGGCTTCGCTGTCGAGCGCGGCCAGGATGTTCTCCACCATGTCGCCAGCAAAGAGGCGGTCGATGGCGGCCCTGCGCTGCATAATGGGTCCCTCGCCTGCCGGTTCGGCGAAGGCGGCAAGCACCGCATCGACTGGCACGGTGCCACTCAGTCCTTCGAGCAGATCACCAAAACGGGCCGAAGAAACGCGATGGGTAACGATCCCGCCAGCCGCCGAATCGGCGATGCCGAACCGCTCACCCGTTAACGCAGTATAAGTGCCGAGTTCGCCCGGCATGCGCGGCAGGAACCAGGTCGCACCCACATCCGGGAAAAAACCAATGCCGACTTCCGGCATGGCAAAGGAGAAGCGATCTCCTGCGACGCGATGTGAGCCGTGTACCGACACTCCAACGCCCCCGCCCATAGCGATGCCGTCGATCAGCGCCACGTACGGCTTGCGGTAATTCTTGATCGTCGCGTTGAGCGGATATTCATCGCGCCAGAATTGCAACGCTTCATCGTGGCGCTCCGCCTTGCCGAGATCATAAAGTGCGCGGATATCGCCCCCGGCCGAGAAAGCGCGGTCGCCTGCGGCGGTGATCACGACTCGTGTAATCGCTGCATCGTCAGCCCAGCGATCAAGCTGGGCGCGCAAAGCAAGCACCATGGCGTGCGTGACAGCATTGAGCGCCTTGGGGCGATTGAGTGTGACGATGCCCGCGGCTCCGCGCCGCTCGAACAAAATTTCCGTCTCGCTCACGGCCGCCTCAATTGAGCGCCGACAGATAGGCGGCAACCGCGAGCAGGCCGAGCGCGCTGCGGCCCCAATGCAGCCGCCCCCATTGCATGACCAGACCACGTGTTTGCTCTGTGGCCTGCGCCGGCGGCGTCGCCTTCAGTACGCGATTGGTCGGCATGATGATGAACATCGTGTAGGGCCATGGCGCGAGGATCAGCGCCGCACCGAGGAGCCAGCGCCAGTCATAAGTGAAAAGAAACGCTGCGACGCCGAGCAGGCCGGACAGGATTGCGAGGCTGGCCTGCATGATGGCGCCGCGCTCGTAACTCGGCTGCCACTGGGTCAACAGGGCCTGGGTCTCGAGCTTCAGCCGCGCCGGCTGTTCGGCCACGCTGACATAGACCGCAGCCCCTGCGAAAATCCCGGCCGTCGCCAGTGCCAGTCCACCGGTCCACATCGCAGCGCTCATGCTGACCTCCGCCTACGCGCGCTGTGGGGACCAAACTCCGGCCTTCTCGAGGCGATCCATCGCCTGATCCGTGAACTCGGCGCGCGGACCGTCACCGCCGATCACAAACATCAAGATCGATTCAACGTTGGGGTCGCCCTTCGTCACATTCTCAAAACGGCGGACCATACCAGGGGGGAATGACACCACATCAAGCGGCCCAAGATCGACAAATTCCACTTCGCCCTTTTCGTTTTCCCAGCTCGCGCGCCAGGTCCCGGTCATCGGGATGAAGGTCTCATTGGTGTCGTGATTGTGCATTTCCGGACCGTGGCCGGGCCTGGCTTTGCAGTATCCGAGATTGAAGCCTTCGCTGATCTTGATTGCCGCAAGTTGCGCCGCCTGCTCTCCGACTGGCGACGTCACCGCACCGCCCGAACCTTCCGGCGGCTGAAAGCCGATGACGTTGAACAATGTGCGCTCACAACCGGGCATCTTGCTGTCCGGCAAGCCGCCATCGGAGCCTTTCAGATCCTTGAAACGTGCGATGCGCTTTTGCATTTCCTCGCGCGAGAGATAAAGGCGTGGAAGTTGTTCCATGGTGACCTCTCCCTACTGTTACGTTCGTGGCTTTAATTGCCCAGCATAGCGCGGCTGATAATCACGCGCATGATTTCATTGGTCCCCTCCAGTATTTGATGCACGCGCACGTCGCGCAAGACGCGTTCGATCGGATGATCGCGCAGGTAGCCGTACCCACCATGCAACTGCAGGCAGCCATTGACCACCTCGAAACCCGTATCGGTGGCAAGTCGCTTTGCCTGCGCGGCCAGACGCGTCGCTGCGGGCTCGCCTTGGCCTACGGCTACCGCGGCGCGATGGAGCAGCAGGCGCGCGGCGTCCAGTTCCGTCGCGTAATCCGCGACGCGGAACTGTAGTGCCTGGAAATCGGCAAGCCGCGAACCGAACTGCTTGCGCTCCTTCATGTATTCGATTGTCCGATCGAGACAGAACTGCGCCCCGCCGATGGAACAGGCACTTATGTTCAGGCGGCCTCCGTCGAGACCCGCCATCGCGATCCTGAACCCCTGCCCCTCGGCGCCAATCCGGTTCGTTATTGGCACGCGGCAATTGTCGAACATCACCATGGTGGTGGGTTGCGTTTTCCAACCAAGCTTCTTTTCCTGCGCGCCAAACGACAGCCCTGGCGTGCCCTTCTCCACCACGATGCAGGATATGCCGCGCGGACCGGCTTCTCCGGTTCGGGCCATGACGACATAGATATCCGAGACGCCTCCGCCCGAGATGAATGCTTTTGCGCCGTCGAGCACATAATGTTCTCCCTCGCGCCGCGCTCGTGTGCTCAGGCTCGCCGCATCAGAGCCCGAACCCGGCTCCGTCAAACAGTAACTCGCGAAATGCTGCATGGTGCACAGTTTCGGCAGAAACTTTCTGCGGGCATCGGCGCCGCCGTAGGCATCGATCATCCACGCAGCCATGTTGTGTATCGAGATGTAGGCGGCGGTCGACGTGCACCCCTGTGCCAGTTCCTCGAAGATCAACGCGGCGTCGAGGCGGCTGAGCGCCGAACCGCCGACATCTTCCTTCACGTAAATACCACCGAAGCCGCGCGCGGCGGCCTTACGCATGCTTTCGACCGGAAAGATCTCACCCTCGTCCCAGTCGCGCGCCTGCGGCATCATCTCATCGCGCGCGAACTGCCTCGCCGTGGCCTGAAATGCGCGTTGTTCCTCGGACAGATCGAAATCCATGGATTGCCCACCCTGCTGCCTCCGGCTTAGCAAGCGGGCCCGGCGCGCGGCAACCGGGCAGGCCTGTCGGAGATTTATGACCTATGCCGGAATTTTCCGGCTGCTAAAGCATCTAATCTGTCAGGCAGGCGGCCATGTACGGAGAGCAAAAATGGCAAGTGGGGACAATAAACCGAGCGGACCCGACTTCACCAAGGGCATTCCGGCTGCGGATCTCGCCGAAGGGGCCATGCTGACCGGTCACGTGGGTGACGACGAAGTGATGCTGGCACGCCAGGGCGGCAAGCTGTTTGCGGTATCAGCCCATTGCACCCACTATCATGGGCCGCTCGCCGAGGGTCTCCTTGTCGGCGAGACAGTCCGCTGCCCATGGCATCATGCACGCTTCAGCCTGCAGACGGGCGAGGCCGTGGCCGCGCCGGCGCTGAGTCCGCTGACGTGCTGGCAGGTCGAAGAGCATGACGGCACGATTGTCGTAAAGGGCAAAAAGGGGCCGTCCGCGCCAAAGACCGCTGCATCGGCGGGCGGGCGCATCGTCATAGTCGGCGGAGGCGCCGCAGGTTTCGCGGCCGTGGAAATTTTACGACGCCGCGGCTTCAACGGCAATATCACAATGCTGTCCAATGACACTGCCGCACCTGTCGATCGGCCAAATTTATCGAAAGATTATCTCGCCGGCAGCGCACCGGAAGATTGGGTGCCCCTGCGTGGGGATGATTGGTACGCCGAGAACAAAATCAATCTTAACCTCAAGACCGAGGTCACCGCCGTCGATGCAAAATCGAAAGAGCTGGTGTTAGGAGACGGAAGCAAGATCAAGTTTGACAAATTGTTGCTGGCGACGGGAGCCGAACCCGTCAAGCTCGATATTCCTGGCGCCGATCAGAAACACGTCCACACCTTACGCTCGTTGAACGATTGCCGCGCGATCATCGCGCAGGCGAAAGGCGCAAAGCGAGCCGTGGTGATCGGCGCAAGCTTCATCGGTTTGGAGTCCGCGGCTGCGCTGCGCGCTCGCGACATCGAGGTTCACGTAGTGGCGCCGGAAAAACGCCCGCTCGAGCGGGTATTCGGGCCTCAGCTTGGAGACTTCATCCGTACGCTGCATGAAGAGCATGGGGTCAAATTCCATCTCGAGGACAGCGTGACTGCAATTGACGGCAAGCGCGTGACGCTCAAAAACGGAGGCGCGCTCGAGGCCGATCTTGTTGTGATCGGGGTCGGAGTGCGTCCACGCCTGGCGCTCGCCGAAAAGGCCGGCCTCTCGATCGACAAGGGCGTGATCGTCAACAAATACATGGAAACCAGTGCGCCCGGAATTTACGCCGCCGGCGATATCGCCCGCTGGCCGGATCCGATCTCCGGCGAACGCATCCGCGTCGAGCATTGGGTGGTCGCCGAACGGCAGGGGCAAATCGCCGCCCTCAATATGATGGGTGTCCCTACACCATTCAGATCGGCCCCGTTCTTCTGGAGCCAGCACTACGACGTTCCGATCAACTATGTCGGTCACGCAGAGAAATGGGACTCGATCGACATCGAGGGCGATGCCATGAAGCGCGACTGCGTCGTCCGCTACAGACTGGGCGGCCGCGTAATGGCCGTCGCCTCGATCTATCGGGACAAAGACAGTCTTGAAGCAGGCCTGGAAATGGAACGGCAGGCCGGAAAAGCCAAAGGCGCACCCGGCTAACCAGCAATTCCGGCAGTCCTGCTGACGGGTAGCGGCCCTTCCGCGGACGCGATAAAAGACCGGCGGGAGTGCAGCTATGGCAATCAAATTTGGCCGCCCGATCGAAAACCGTACCCGGTTCACCCCGATGGAAACCGGACCGGCCGCGCACGAAAGGCTCGATATCCCCACGCGGATGCGCCGCAACCGCGGTAGCGAATGGGCGCGGCGCATGGTGCGGGAGCATGTGCTCAGCGCCGACGATCTGATCTGGCCTTTATTCGTCATGGATGGCGAAAAGACCCGCGTCCCGGTTCCCTCAATGCCGGGCGTTGAGCGGCTGTCGATCGACCATGCGGTACGTGAGGCCGAGCGCGCTGCCCGTCTGGCCATTCCTTGCATCGCACTCTTCCCATACACCGATCCGAGCCTGCGCGATGAGACGGGAAGCGAAGCGCTTAACCCCGACAATCTCGTTTGCCGGGCCATCGCCGCGATCAAGCGGGAAGTGCCGGAGGTCGGCATCCTCTGTGATGTGGCGCTTGACCCCTTTACCAGTCATGGCCACGACGGGCTGCTGCGCGACGGCGTCATCCTCAACGACGAAACTGTCGCCGTATTGGTCAAGCAGGCCATTGTCCAGGCGGAAGCGGGCTGCGATATCATCGCGCCCTCCGACATGATGGATGGGCGCGTTGGCGCGATCCGCAAGGCGCTCGATGCCGCACAATTCATCGACGTATCGATCATGTCGTATGCGGCGAAATACGCCTCCGCCTTCTACGGCCCGTTCCGCGATGCGGTCGGCTCCTCGAAAACGCTCACCGGCGACAAGCGGTCCTATCAGATGGACCCCGGCAATTCCGATGAGGCGTTGCGCGAGGTCGCGCTCGACATCGAGGAAGGCGCCGACATGATCATGGTCAAGCCCGGCCTGCCCTACCTCGATATCGTCCAGCGCGTGAAGGAGGCCTTCGGGATGCCGACCTTCGCCTATCAGGTGTCGGGCGAGTACGCGATGATCATGGCGGCCTCCCAGAACGGCTGGCTGGACGGCGAACGCGCGATGATTGAAAGCCTTATTGCCTTCAAGCGCGCCGGCTGCGATGGCGTGCTCACATATTTCGCGCCTCGGGTGGCGGAGAAGCTCAAGGCAGGTTGACGCGACAAGGGCACATTCCCTCCCCCGCCACCGGCCCGGTGGCAGATGTATTCAACAGGTCTAAGCGTCCATGGGTGAATTCGCCATCGGCCAAGGCGTGTCGCGTTTCGAGGATCCACGGCTGATCCGCGGCGGCGGCCGCTACACCGACGACATCAAGCTTCCCGGGCTGGCGCACGGCGTCGTGGTGCGGTCGCCGCACGCCCACGCGAAAATCAACGCGATCGATGTTGCCGCCGCCAGGGCAGCGCCGGGCGTATTGGCCGTGCTCACGAGCGCCGACGTGAAGGCCGCTGGTTACGGTGAGTTACCGGTCCCCGGCGGGCTGAAACGTCGCGACGGTTCGCCGATGTACAAGCCGCGATACCCGATCCTTGCCGACAACCGTGTGCGCTGGGTTGGTGACTATGTTGCCTTCGTCGTCGCAGAGACGGTGGCGCAGGCACTCGACGCCGCCGAAATGATCTCCGTCGACTATGAGGAATTGCCCTCCGTGACATCGACCGCAGAGGCGCCAAAACCGGGCGGGCCACGCGTGTGGGATGATTGCCCGGACAATATCTGTTTCGTTGAATTGATTGGCGACAAGTCCGCGGTCGACGCTGCCTTCTCCCGCGCAACACGCGTGGTCAAACGTCGCTTCGTAATCAATCGCGTGACCGCCGCCACCATGGAGCCGCGCGGCGCGGTTGGTGACTACAACGCGGCCGACGGCCGCTACACCGTTTACACGCCGATACAGCGCCCGCACCCGACGCGGAACGAACTTTCCAAAGTGCTCAAGGTGCCGGAGAGCAAAATACGCATCATCACCGGCGATACCGGCGGCAGCTTTGGAATGAAATCGCCGATCTTCAATGAGACGCCGCTGGTGCTGCTCGCCTCAAAGCTCATCGGCCGGCCAGTGAAATGGATCAGTACGCGGACCGAGGCGTTCCTGAGTGACGCCCAGGCGCGCGATAACGTCACCGAGGCCGAACTGGCGCTCGACGACGAGGGACATTTTCTCGCCTTTCGCGTCAAAACGGTCGCCGCCATTGGCGCCTATCTTCAGCACTCGATGCCGGCGTTCGTGCTCAACGCCGGAACGCTCGCCGGCGTCTATCGCACGCCGGCGATCCACGTCGACATCACCGCGGTGTTTTCCAATACCAATCCCATGCGACCCTATCGCGGCAACGGACGTCCCGAAGCCGCCTTTGTGATCGAACGCATGGTCGATCTCGCCGCGGCCGAGATGAACATGGACCCGGCTGAGTTGCGGCGACGCAACTACGTGCCGCCGGCCGCCATGCCGTTCAAGACTGGTCTTACTTTCACGTATGACAGCGGCGAGTTCGAAAAGAACATGGACCTTGCCCTTGCGCTGTCCGACCGCAAGGGCTTCAAGGCGCGCAAGGCGGAAGCGCGCAAGCGCGGCAAGCTTCTTGGCTTCGGCATTTCCAACACCATCGAGCGCGCGGGGGCGCCCAGCACGGAGGGCGCCGAAGTGCGCTTCGATCGCTCCGGCTCCGCGATCCTTTTCTCGGGATCGAACTCACAGGGCCAGGGCCACGAGACCGTGTTCAAGCAACTGGTCTGCGACCGGCTTGGGCTCGATCCCAACGATGCACAATACATACAAGGCGATACCGACGAGGTCTTTTACGGCGAAGGCACCGGCGGCTCGCGTTCGGCCACACTCGCCGGCTCCGCATTCCATCTCGCCACTGAAAAGGTGGTAACCAAGGCGCGCGCTATCGCCGCGCATATACTCAAGGTCGAAGAAGGCGATCTCAAATTCGACGAAGGCGTGTTCTCGACCAACAAGACCAACCGGACCTTGTCGGTCAAAGAGATCGCCACTGCTTCGTTCGACCTCGCCAATTTACCGAAAGGCATGGAGGCGGGACTGTTCGCGACCGCCATCTACAACGCGCCGGTGAACAATTATCCGAACGGCTGCCATATCTGCGAGCTGGAGATCGATCGGGAAACCGGCAAGGTCGACATCACACGCTACAGCGTGGTCGATGATTTCGGCACTGTGCTCAATCCACTGCTCCTGCACGGTCAGGTTCACGGCGGCATCGCCCAAGGCGCCGGTCAGGCGCTGATGGAGGACATCCAATTCGACGGGGCCGGACAACTCGTGACCGCTTCGTTCATGGATTATGCCATGCCGCACGCGCACGATCTCTGCGATATGGAAGTCGAAAGCAATCCGGTCCCGACCAAGACCAATCCGCTCGGCGTCAAGGGCGCAGGCGAAGCGGGCTGCGTCGGGGCCCTTCCCGCCGTAACCAATGCACTGGTCGATGCCCTCTCCGAGTTCGGCATCAAACATATCGAAATGCCGGCAACGCCCGAGCGCGTCTGGCGGGCAATGCAGGGCCAATAACGCCTACGCCCTTGAATATTCCGTTCGGGTGCAAGGCCCATCGAGCGAATAGCGCGCGGCACTTGTCGCGCTCATGAAATTGCTCCCTGTGTGACCCGCCGGGAAACGCGCAAGGGCCGGTTCCTCTAGAATCGGAAGCCTGTACACGGCCGTCGACGGTATTACCCTAAGGGAATGTGATTCGTTTCGCGCGGAGCCCTTCGGTTCGCGCGTGCTGGTGCGTTTGTGCCGCGGCGCCATCCGCCCCTTAGGGAGAACTTCATGCGCAATGTCGGACGCAAGCTTGCTTTCGTGCTCGCCGCCTCCAATCACGGCACGATGATCATCAATCGGTTCGACTACCGTATGACCGGACCGGATTCCGGAGTTGGCGTCGGCTACCAATTGCTTGAAGCGGGCTCCTCCAGCCCGGTGGACGTTGAGCTGGCGTTGCAACTACTTGAAGCGCGGCGGCGCATTCATGGCGATGGCGTTGTGGCGATCGATGGCGGCGCCAATATCGGAGCCCATACCATCGAATGGGCGACCGCGATGACGGGCTGGGGCTCAGTCATCGCGATCGAGGCTCAGGAACGCATCTACTATGCGTTGGCCGGAAATATCGCGATCAACAATGCGTTCAATGCCATCGCCATGAATGCGGCGATCTCATCGGAACCGGGTATCATGCAGATTCCAACGCCCGACTATTTCATTCCGTCGAGCTTCGGCGGTCTGGAGCTCAAGCCGCGCGTCGATACCGAGTTCATTGGCCAGCCGATCGACTATTCGCCCGGCAAGACGGTCGCGGTCCAGAAAATATCAATCGATGCGCTCTCTTTGCCGCGTGTGGACCTCATTAAACTTGACATCGGAGGCATGGAATCGGAGGCCCTCGGGGGCGCGCTGCAGATAATCAAACGGTGTCGCCCAATCTTCCTGGTTGAATCGATCAAGACCGGCGCCGAGCGCCTGCGGATTTTCCTCGACGAGCACGGCTACAAGGTCGTCAACGCCGGAATCAACATACTTGCCATCCACAGAAGCGATCCGGTCGTAAGCGAGTTACAGGTCCCCGACCTGCCCGCACAATCGGCAGCCTAGACCTCGGCCATCGCCGCACCCGCCTCGATCCGCACGGGCAAATAGCCGTCCGCGGCGAGCGCCGCCATGATTTCATCAGCATGGGCGGCGTTGCGTGTTTCAATCGTCACATCAAGCTTGGCCCCTTTGGCCGGCACGTCGAGGAACAGCCGGCGATG
The DNA here is from genome assembly GCA_036003145.1 of Pseudolabrys sp. Lineage (GTDB taxonomy): Bacteria > Pseudomonadota > Alphaproteobacteria > Rhizobiales > Xanthobacteraceae > Pseudolabrys. The sequence continues at coordinate 11,451 of DASYSQ010000299.1, read as the reverse complement.
GTCGACTTCCAGTATGTTGGCGCCAAGCGCTCCGATGCGCGTCGCTATGGTGCCGAGTACACCCGGGCGATCCGGGATTGTCAGGCGGAAGGAAACGATCTGGTTTCCGCGCTCAAGCTCACGCACCATGATTGAGGCGAGAACCCGCGGGTCGATATTGCCGCCGGACAGGATAAGCCCGACCCTTTTGCCTTTGAACCGTTCCGGCTTCGCCAGCATGGCGGCAAGCCCGGCCGCACCCGCGCCTTCCGCCATGGTTTTTTGAAGAGTCAGATACGCGTTGACGGCGCGCTCAAGCTGCGCCTCATCGACCAGGATGATTTCCGCGACCAGTTCGCGAATGACCGGAAGGGTCAGCTTGCCGGCATACTTGGCTGCAATTCCCTCGGCCAGCGTCGGTCCGCCGAGGGGCCGGTTGTCCCCGTGAAGCGCATTCCAGGCCGAGGCATACAGCGCACTTTCGACACCGACTATTTCGATGGCGGGATTCTTTGCGCGAGCGGCGATGGCATTGCCGGCGATGAGGCCCCCTCCGCCGATCGAAATAACAAGCATATCCAGAACCGGCACGTCTTCCAGCATTTCGAGTGCAATAGTTCCCTGTCCGGCAACGATGCGAGGATCATCGTAAGGGTGAACCAGTACGAGGTTGTGCTGTGCTTGAATTTCCTCGCAGCGCGCCTGCGCCTCGCCCATCGATTCCCCATGCAGCACGACTTGGGCACCATGCGACCGGGTCGCGGCTACTTTCACGAATGGCGTGGTTTCCGGCATGACAATCGTCGCCGGAACGCCAAGCCGGGCCGCATGGTACGCTACGGCCTGGGCATGGTTGCCGGCCGACATGGTAATAACGCCGCGCTTGCGTTCGGCTTCACTCAACGAGACGAGCTTCACCAATGCGCCCCGGTCCTTGAAGGAATTGGTGACCTGCAGGTTTTCGTATTTGACGTAAACTTCAGCCCCGGCGAGCGCGGAGAGCTTGGGGGCCGGCAGCATCGGCGTCCGCAGCACCACCCCCGCAATCACACGGCGGGCGGCTTCGATATCGGAAAGAGTGACGTTCAACGCGTTGACCCCGGGATCCAAAACAGCACCATGCCGCATGGGCGGCGATGGTTCCAGCCAAGGGGCCTCTGCAGCCCTTTTTGCAGCCCCCTTTGCAGCCCCTTGCACACGACCGATTCTTTCGCCATCTCCGTGACGAGGGACGGGCATGTCGATCGACATTAAACCCCACGCTTATGATCCGGCCACCCAGCCGGAACTGTTCGAGGGCGTTCTGGCGCGCCGGGTTGTCGCCTTTATTGTCGATTTCGTTATTATTTCCATCCCGGTGGTCCTGGCGGCCATGTTCATTTTCGCCTTCGGAATTGTGACCCTCGGCCTCGGCTTTGCGCTCTACTGGCTGCTGCCGACCGCGACCGTGATCTGGGCAATTGTCTATTTTGGAGCCACGCTCGGCGGCCCGGCATCTGCCACCTTCGGCATGCGCGTCATGGACCTGGAAATGCGCACCTGGTACGGCGCACCGGCCTACTTTGTGCTCGGCGCAGTGCACGCCATCGCATTCTGGTTCACGGTTTCGTTCTTCACGCCCTTTGTGTTGCTGGTTGCTTTCTTCAACGAACGGAGCCGGCTCCTGCACGACATCATGCTCGGAACCGTGATCATCAATAACGCCGCGCGTGCTTCGGTGTTACGGGCCTCCATGCAAAGCGCGCGGGCGGGATAGCGGGATAAAGGGCTTTGACGAAGTGCATTCGCCGCGCGATGCTAGCGCCGGGTATGACCGACGGATGGCCTGATCTGTGACCCAGCATTCGCGCGACACACCACAGTTCTATCTGACCGCTCCTTCGCCCTGCCCGTATCTCGAAGGGCAGGAAGAGCGCAAGGTATTTACCCACCTGGTCGGCGAACGTGCGGGCGAACTCAACGATCTGTTGACGCATGGCGGTTTCCGCCGAAGCCAGTCGATAGCCTATCGCCCGGCCTGCGAAGGTTGCCGCGCCTGCATCTCGGTGCGCGTGGTAGCGGCCGATTTTGCGCCATCGCGCAACATGCGCCGGATCGCCGAGCGCAATGCCGACATGATCGGCGATATGCGTTCGCCCGCCCCGACATCCGAACAATATTCGGTATTCCGTGCCTATCTCGACGCGCGCCACCGGGACGGCGGCATGGCCGACATGACGGTGCTCGATTACGCCATGATGATCGAAGACAGCCACGTCGAGACGCGCCTGATCGAATACCGGCGGCGCGGTCCCGACAGTGGCATTAACGGACGCGGGACCGGGCAAATGCTAGCTGTCGCGCTTACCGACGTCCTCAGCGACGGGCTGTCGATGGTTTACTCGTTTTTCGACCCGGACCAAGGCGACCGATCGCTCGGCACCTTTATGATTCTCGACCACATCGACCGGGCCGCTCGCATGGGTCTGCCATATGTCTATCTTGGCTATTGGGTGCCCGGTTCGCGCAAGATGGACTACAAAGGCCGCTTCCTGCCGCAGGAGCGCTTGATGCCGTCTGGCTGGACCCGCGTGGAAAAGTAGCGGCTCCTTAGCCGAATAGCTGGTCGGCCAGCAGCTTGAAATTAAGTGCAATCAGCAACGCCGCCGTAAGCGTCGCCAACAGTGTGACCCAGATCGGCGCCGCGAGTGCGCCCATCTTGCGCTTGTCCGCGGTGAACATCACCAGCGGGACGATGGAAAACGGAAGAGCAATACCAAGCACGACCTGACTGAGAATCAGGAGCTTCGCCGTACCAGCTTCGCCATACCAAATGGTCACGATTGCTGCCGGGGTAATGGCGATCGCCCGCGTCGTCAGACGACGCGCCCAGGCCGGAAGGCGAATATCGATAAAGCCCTCCATCACAATCTGACCAGACAATGTCGCCGTCACGGTGGAATTCAGCCCGCAACATAGCAGCGCAATACCGAACAGGGTCGGCGCGATGGCCGAACCGAGCAATGGAGCCAGGAACGCATGTGCCTGGTCGAGCTCCGCCACATCGGTTTTTCCCACTTTATTGAAAGTTGCGGCAGCGAGGATCAGGATCGAGGCGTTGATGGTCAATGCAAACATCAGTGCGATCGTGGAATCAATCGTTGCGAGCTTTATGGCTTCACGCCGATCTTCGACGCTGTCGCCGAAACGCCGCGTCTGCACTACGCCCGAATGCAGATAGAGATTGTGCGGCATCACCGTGGCGCCAATGATGCCAATCGCGAGATAGAGCATGTCAGGGTTACGCACGATCTCGGTGGTGGGCGCAAAGCCGCGGATCACTGCGCCCCAGTTGGGATCGGCCATCGCGATCTGCACGATGAAGCAGAGTGCGATTACGCCCATCAGGGTGACAACGAATGCCTCGATCCAGCGGAAGCCAAGATTTTGCATCCAGAGGATCAGAAATACGTCGAGCGCCGTAATCAGCACGCCGATCTCGAGCGGAATGCCGAACAGCAGGTTGAGGCCGATTGCGGTACCGATCACTTCTGCAAGATCGGTTGCGCAAATCGCGATCTCGGTGAGCACCCAAAGCGGCCATGACACAGCACGCGGAAATGCGTCGCGACAGGCCTGCGCGAGGTCACGTCCCGACGCGATCCCAAGACGCGCACACAATGCCTGCAGCAGGATGGCCATCAAGTTCGAAAGCAGCGCAACGGTGAGCAGCGCGTATCCGAACTTGGACCCACCGGCGAGCGACGTCGCCCAATTGCCGGGATCCATGTAACCGACCGCGACCAGATAACCGGGGCCGAGAAACGCAAGCAGCTTGTTGCCAAGCGAACCGGTCGGCCGGGTCGCAATCGAGCCAAATACTTCTGCCAATGGGGGCCGGCCGCGCGTGCGCCGCCAGCCGCTTGTTTTGGTGTTTGCGCGTGAGCTTACGGTGGCGTCCATGCAAGAATCGCAAAGGAAACAGCTTACAGTATATCTAGTTGCGAATAATTTGCAATTGCAATTTATGTGGAACTTTTCAAATTCTTTCGAGTTGTCTGGCGCTTGCAAGTCGCCGCAGGTGGACGTTGTCACCAGACCGCGGTCGGAGTCGCCGTCCGGCGGCGGCACGCGAGCCTCTGTCGAAAGGCGGCCCTGCTGCACGGGTGGCCGCGCATAGAGCGTTGCCGCCGACATGAACATAAATCGCTATTGGCTTTGGCTCTTGGCTCTCGCCGTGATCACGGTGACTCCCGCTTTCGCCGCCGAAGGCGGAAAGGGTCCATCCGAAGCGATCTTTATTGGCGAGATTGTCGTTCTCATGCTTGTCGGCCGGATGCTGGGCGAAGCCATGGTGCGGCTGCGCCAACCCGCCGTCATGGGCCAGTTGATCGCCGGTCTGCTGCTCGGGCCCTCGTTTTTTGGCCTGCTGTTTCCTGACGCACAGCACGCGCTGTTTCCAAAGAGTCCCGAGCAGAAGGCGATGATCGACGGGATTTCGCAATTCGGCATACTGCTGCTGCTTCTGCTCACCGGAATGGAGACCGATCTGAAACTGGTGCGGCAGACCGGCCGCGCCTCGGTATTTGCTTCGTTGATGGGCATCGTCATTCCATTCATCTGCGGGGTGGGACTGGGCGAGATGCTGCCTGACAGCCTCCTGCCCGATCCGGGGAGACGCCTGATCACATCGCTCTTTCTCGGGACAGCCCTTTCGATCGCTTCCGTGAAGATCGTCGCGATGGTCGTCCGGGAAATGAATTTTATGCGCCGCGTCGTCGGTCAGGTCATCCTGGCATCCGCAATCATCGATGACAGTGTCGGCTGGATTATCGTCTCGATTATTTTCAGCCTCGCCTTGCACGGTTCAATTGAACCCATCTCGCTGGCACAAAGCGTTCTCGGCACGATTTTGTTCATGGTGGCAAGCCTGACGATCGGTCGGCGGATGGTGTTTTTCGCAATCCGCTGGGTGAACGATAATTTCGTCAGCGAATACGCGGTCATTACCGCCATCCTCATCATCATGGGCGTAATGGCGCTGATCACATATCTGATCGGTGTGCACACCGTGCTCGGCGCCTTCGTTGCCGGCGTTCTGATCGGGGAGTCGCCGATCCTGACCCGCCACATCGACGAACAGCTACGCGGGCTCATCACTGCATTTTTCGCCCCGGTTTTTTTCGGCATTGCAGGCCTGACCGCTGACCTGACGATTCTGGCTGATCCAAAAATCGCGTTGTTTACCGCCGGCCTCGTATTGGTTGCCAGCATCGGAAAATTCACCGGTGCCTTTATCGGCGCCGAGCTCGGCGGTCTGACACGACGGGAAGGTTTTGCGCTCGCCTGTGGCATGAATGCACGCGGCTCGACCGAGGTCATCATCGCGACAGTCGGATTGTCGATGGGCGCGCTTAATCAGGACCTCTTCACCATGATTGTCGCCATGGCCGTCCTGACGACAACGGCCATGCCACCGACGCTGCGCTGGGCGCTCGGCCGCATCCCCATGCGAAAGGAAGAAAAACAGCGGCTTGAGCGCGAGGAACTCGAAGAAAGAGGCTTCGTGCCAAATCTCGAACGTTTGCTGATCGCGGTTGACGACAGCCCAAACGGAAAGTTCGCCTCACGTGTCGCCGGCATGCTGGCCGGCACCCGCGGAATGCCGGCGACAGTCCTGCATATTCCCGATCCGAGCAAGATCGAGAGCACCATGCCCGACAACGAGGACAAAGTGAGTGCTGCACCCAAAGGCCAGGACAAAAAGGCCGACGAGAAGAAGGAAGGGTCCAAGCCCGAAAACGGCAAGAAAAATGGAAAGGCCAAAAAGAAAGCCGGGCAAGAAGAGGAGAAAGCGGAAGAGGTCGGCGAGGCCGTCCAGCAGGCCGCCGCTCAAACCACAAGCAAGCAGAAGAAAGAAGAGAAGGTTGACGCCCGGGTAGAGGTGACGACGATCGTTCACGAGCAACCAAGCCCGGCCCTGATCGCCGAAGAGGCAGAAAAGGGTTACGACATTTTCATCATCGGGCTGGAGAAAACCTCCAGGCAGAGCAAGGAATTCGACCCGGGCGTGACCAATCTGGCCAAGGGATTCGACGGGCCATTGGTCATTTCAGCCGTGCGGGGCGACCTGCTGAAAAAGCCGGAGGACAAATTCAGCATTCTTATTCCGGTTAATGGCACGGAGCCTTCCCGGCGTGCTGCCGAAATTGCCATCACGCTTGCACGGGCGACAAACGCACAAGTTACGGTCCTCTATGTCGCGGTGCGCCCGGATACACGACGCGGTGCGCGGCGTGGAATTCGCACGCGCCGTCACGAAGAGGCAATACTGAAAGACATTGTCGCGATTGCTGACGGCTACAATATGAGCATCCGCACGGCAGTAGTGGCCGAGCGGGCCGCCGAAGAGGCAGTTTTGCGCGAAGTCGAACGTCGCAAACACAATCTCGTGGTGATGGGCGTCAGCCGGCGGCCGGGCGAAAAGCTGTTCTTTGGCGACACCGCCGCCGCGCTGCTTGAGAAATCAGAACGTTCACTGCTCTTCGTGGCAAGCTGACACGACGCTACTCTTCGTCGCTCTCCTCGCCACCTTTGCCATTGCCACTGTTCGGCAGGCTGCGGAATTTGTTGTTCTTGGGAAAACCCTTCGGCGCGATGCGCCCCGCATCGGCGCGATTGCCGCGCCAGTCTTTCAATTCCTTCATCGGCAATGCGAAGCTGCGGCCGGCAGCATCGTTCCAGGAAAGCCCGTCCTCCGCCTTGAAAGTAGTAACGTCGGATAGCCCCTTCTCCTTGTAGCGTTGCAGGCGCACGCCGCGCCCGCGGCCCATCTCTGGCACCTGATCGAGTGCAAAGATCACCATCTTGCGGTTCTCGCCGATCGCAGCCGCGAGCTCGCCGTCGACCGTCGTCATGGCCCGTGCCTTGTCCGGCGCCTTGAGATTGAGAACCTGCTTGCCCTTGCGGGTGGTACCGAGACATTCGTCTTCCGCCACCACAAAACCGTTGCCCGCATAGCTCGCCACCAGGAACTTGCGGGCGCCTTGATAGGCCAGCGCGGCTATCACGTCGGCGTCCTCGAGGTCGATAAACAGGCGGACTGGCTCGCCGTGCCCGCGCCCGCCCGGAAGCTTTGCGGCTTCAATGGTGTAGAAGCGGCCGTTGCTGCCGAAAATCATGACCTTGGCGGTGGTTTCCGTCGGGAACGCGAATTTCAAAGCGTCATCGGCCTTGAAGGCGACGCCGGAAAAATCCGTGACATGGCCGCGCAATGCGCGGATCCAGCCCTTCTCGGACACCACGACAGTGACCGGCTCGCGCACGACCATCGCCTCTTCGATTGCGGCTTCGTCATGGGCCGGCGCAATGCCAAAGGTCGTTCGGCGTTTGCCGATCTCGGTCTTCGGACCAAACTTTTCCCGAATTTCCTTGATCTGACCGGAAATCGTTTTCCACTGCTGCGCAGGTGAGCCGATCAGTGCCTTGAGCTTCGTGCGCTCTTCGCGCAACGCCTTGTCCTCGGCGCGGATTTCCATTTCCTCGAGCTTGCGCAAATTGCGCAGCCGCATGTTGAGGATGGCTTCGGCCTGGACATCAGTGAGCTTGAAGGTTTTCATCAGGACGGGCTTCGGCTCGTCCTCGTTGCGGATAATCTTGATCACCTTGTCGAGGTTGAGATAGGCGATCAGGTAGCCACCCAGCACTTCAAGGCGATGTTCGATTTGTGCCAGGCGATGCCGGGAGCGCCGCAGCAAGACCTCACGCCGGTGATCGAGCCATTCGCGCAGCGCTTCGGCGAGACCAAGCACCTGCGGGATGCGGCCTTTCACCAGCACGTTCATGTTGAGAGGAATGCGGCTTTCGAGCTCGGTGAGCTTGAAAAGCGACTCCATCATCAGTTCGGCGTCAACCGAACGTGATCGCGGCTCGATAACCAGCCGGACGTCTTCGGCCGATTCATCGCGCACATCCGCCACCAACGGGAGCTTTTTCTCGTTGATCAGTTCGGCGAGTCTTTCCACCAGGCGCGATTTCTGCACCAGCCAGGGAATTTCGCTGATGACGATCACGTAGGTGCCGCGGCCGGTGTCCTCCTGCTTCCATCGCGCGCGGACGCGGAAGGAACCGCGGCCGGTGTTGTAGGCTTCGGCGATTGTCTCAGGGGTGTCGACGATGATCCCGCCGGTCGGAAAGTCGGGGCCCTTGACGTATTTGAGCAGCGTGCGGCTGCGCGCTTTTGGATTGTCGATGAGGAAGAGCGCAGCGTCGCACAATTCGGCGGCGTTGTGCGGCGGAATGGAGGTCGCCATGCCGACGGCAATGCCCTGCGAACCGTTGGCAAGCAGGTTGGGAAACGCCGCCGGCAGCACAATCGGCTCTTCATTTGTGCCGTCATAGGTACCGCGGAAATCAACAGCGTCCTCGTCGATGCCGTCAATCAGCAGCCGCGCCACTTCCGTGAGCCGCGCTTCGGTGTACCGCATGGCTGCGGCATTATCGCCGTCGATGTTTCCGAAGTTCCCCTGCCCGTCCACCAGCGGATAGCGCTGGGCGAAGTCCTGAGCGAGGCGCACCAGCGCGTCGTAGATCGCCTGATCGCCGTGCGGGTGGAAATTGCCCATCACGTCGCCGACCACCTTGGCGGATTTCTTGAAAGCCTGCCCGGGATCGAGCCGCAACAGGCGCATGCCGTAGAGAATGCGGCGATGCACCGGCTTGAGGCCATCGCGCGCATCCGGCAGCGCCCGGTTCATAATGGTGGACAAAGCGTAGGCGAGGTAGCGCTCTTCCAGAGCGTCGCGCAGCCCGACCTCTTCGACCGTACCTTTGTCCGGGGGAATCAGTCGCTTGCCCATCCCAAATAGCTAGTCCGTTGTTCCCCAATGAACAAGCGATCAGCGAAATCGCCGTCTATTCTTGCAAAATTTCAGCCACTATCGCGAACCCGGATGGTGAAACGCCGGTCACATCGTGCGGCGATTCAGGCTCGGGATCAAAGAAGGCCACGCTGGAGGAGCGTGGCCTTCTTCCAGGGCGACCGCACTTTTTGTGGGATTGGGAGGCGCGCGATCTCCCCGGGAAAGCTCGGTCAAGGCGCGACTGCGTTTCCTGGTGGAGGTTTACTGGTTGCCGATGCGCGTTCGGCGATCCTGTTTTTGTTCACCAGATTTCTCATCGCGATTGATCAGGTGATCGTATCGTCGAATTAATTTGGCCGCTCTTTTGCGCTGCGACTCGTCAATAGCAATATATAATTTGGCGAAGACGCTCTTGAACCAAACTCCGGCCATGTTGGTCGTTCGGGTGGCATAACGATTGCGGGACATGATGTCTGCGGGGGCTGACATTTAATCCACGATCCAGGCCTGACCCCGACAAAGGGCTTCGGCCTTGTGGGTTTTGGTGACCACGATGGTGGTCGCCAACGCGACGGCGCGGATTGGCAGTTTTTTCAAGGCGTCATCCTCTCGGTTGACGCCGCAGGTCTAGACGGCTCTTGGCGCTAGAGTCTTGGTTAGAAACGACAAGCAATAGGGCCAATCCGACAAATATGGGCTTAAAACGTCAAATCGCCGTGAGGCTGAGCGCACTGGTATTTTGGTAATTGTCGCCGGAAACCGCGTTTAAAGAATCGTCGGTGCTAGGTGACGCTCGGCAAGGCGCGGGCTAACGCGGCGATGAAATGCGCGCGCTCGTCGCCGAGTGAAAGGCCACGCGCCTCGAGCACGTGGCGCGTCAAAAAGTAACCTGTGAGCGCAAACCCGTCGGCCAAATCATGGCTGGAGGGAATTGCATCGCGCTGTCGGAGGAATGCAGGTAACCGTAACATCTTGTCGGCCCAAGGCTCCCCGGCGTCACGCGAAACCGCTCGCCCGGATTTCGGCGAGACGTAAGCAAGATCGCCGGAGGCGCCTGTAGCAGCACATCGTTCTAGATCGAGCCCGAAACCGAGCTCGGACAGAAGCAGCAATTCGAAGCGCGCGACCATGGGCGCGGCCAGCGCCGGGTCGTCGAGCTGGTCCAGAATCTCGTCGAGCGTCTCGTAAAGGCCGGTATGCGGATCGCGCTCGGGCAGCAGCCGCATCAGAGCGGCCAGATGAGTAACGCCATAGATCGCATGCGGGGCCGAAAAGTAACTGGCCGCCCGCAGACGCAAGCCCTCGACCGTATAGTTGCCGAGATGCTCGTCCAGTCGTGCCCGCCAGGCAGCTCTCACGCTGTTTCCCGGTTGCAGGATCGGTCTGAGCCGCGAGCCAAAACCCCCGCGTACAAGGCCGAGATGGCGCCCATGGCCATGCGTCATCAATTCGAGGATGGCATTCGCCTCCCCGTGCCGCTTGACCCCGAGCACTATGCCGTCATCGGTCCATTGCATATCTTACTCGTCATCGCGGGGTGCACCCTCGGGCCAGGAATCCATACTCCCAGAATCAAAGAAAATCACGGTGACAGAGGTTATGGATTCCGGGCCGCGCGCTGCGCGCGCCCCAATGACAACAGCGCTCTCACTCCTTCGGAAACTCCAGACCCATGGCGCGGTAACGTTCCGGATCTTCGCCCCAGCCTTCGCGTACCTTCACAAACAGGAAAAGATGCACCTTGGCTTCAACGATCTCCGCGATTTCCCTGCGCGCGGCTTCGCCGATGGCCTTGATGGTCTGCCCGCCCTTGCCGAGCACGATCTTGCGCTGGCTTTCGCGCTCTACGTAAATCGTCTGTTCGATCCGGATGTCACCGGCGCGCAGTTCCTTCCAGGATTCGGTTTCGACCGTCGAATGGTAAGGCAATTCCTGGTGAAGCCGCTCAAACAGCTTTTCCCGTGTGATTTCCGCCGCGAGCTGCCGGATCGGCGCGTCTGACATCTGCTCGGGCGGATAGAGCCACGGCCCTGGCGGAACACGTTGCGCCAGCCAAACCTTGAGATCGGCGACGCCGTCCCCGGTCAGCGCTGAAACCATGAAGGTCGCTTCGAATTTTGCAGCGGCATTGGCCGCCTTCGCGAGGTCCAGCAGTGCTTCTTTTGCCACCACATCGATCTTGTTGAGGATCAGCAGCTTCGGCGGTTTCACATCGCCAAGCCTGGCGAGGATGCCTTCCGCTTCTTCGTCCACACCTTTGCGCGAATCGATGAGCACCCCGACGAGGTCAGCCTCATGCGCTCCGCTCCAGGCCGTCGTCACCATGGCGCGGTCGAGCCGCCGGCGCGGCGAGAATATGCCGGGGGTATCGACGAAAATGAGTTGCGACTGTCCTTCGACGGCAATGCCGCGGATCAGCGCCCGCGTCGTCTGGACCTTGTGCGAGATGATGCTGACCTTTGAGCCGACCAGGCCATTGAGCAATGTCGATTTGCCGGCATTCGGGGCGCCGATCAGCGCGACGAAGCCACAGTTTGTATTGCCATCTTGCGGATGAACGTCAGCCATCAAGCTTGTCCACCGCCACGCCGACGCGCGTAAGCATCGCGGCGGCGGCGGCTTGTTCGGCCGC
>DASYSQ010000298.1:0-6220 GCA_036003145.1 Pseudolabrys sp. | reverse complement strand
GAGCTCGGGGCCTCTTCCAAGGTCAATGCGGAATGGGAATTCTTCTCGTTGCTGCGCGATGAGGGCCGGAAGTCTGCCCAAGTCTTTTTAGAGACGCATGCATCGGATCTCGGGCACCGTTCCACTTTGGATATTGATGTTTTGTTGGGACAGGATCTGACGAACGGGACTGTCGCTCCGGCCACTGATCTGGCTGGCAGACACGTCCACGCCGCCTAATGTCCGCTTATAAGCGGACGACGCTCAGCAATGCGGACTATGTCCGCTTACGACCCAATGTGGATGTAGCAAGGCGGCGATCTTTCAGGCCTGCTTTTTGCCACAGCTCGAATGTCCGCTGTTGGCACAAAGCGGACATCCCTAGTTGCACTGCACGTGTCCGCTAATGACCCAAAGCGGACATGATCGATTGCACAGGCAAATCATGCTCTTTGTCGTTAGGGCTTCGACGCAGGCCGCACCAAAGAGAGCGACCAACCGATAAGGAAAATTGCCAGAGCCATTAGGAGCGGCCCAGTAACGAAGAAGCCCCACAAACCGCAAAGATTGCTTGAAGACGGAGAGCTACAGGCCAGCTGCATTCCGAAAATCACACCAAAGTAACCCGAGATGACACCGCAAACAATCACAGCCAAGACGTACGAAATACCCCCAACACGACGTTCTGGTTCAACACGGTCACGATGGCGGTTGTAAAAAAGAACTGCCGACAAAAGCGCGACCAATGGCGATATCAGCCCGAGAAACATGAGGAGCGGAAACAGCTTAACTATCACTGCCTCAAGCGTGCTCATCTGTTGCGGCCCCAATGACGCCCGAAAAGAACGCCTGCCGTAGCCGTAAGCCTACCGGCAATCTTGAAGAAGTCCTTGATTTTTCGCTGTGACGGGCCTGATTTTTTTCGAATGCGTCCCTACGGTCTTTGTCCGCTTATGGCACAGAGCGGACATGCCGAGTTGCACTGCACATGTCCGCTTTTGGCGGACATCAGCGTTGGATTTAGCACTCACGTTGCCGAGATGATACCAGCGCGGCTTGCAGTGCTGACCGATAAATAACCTTTAAGTTTTTTGTCCGGTGGGCTGTACCTGCACGGCGAGGCCGCGCGCCCGGCTGTTTTTGGCGTTAGTGCAACAGCATGCAATCGCATGTAATCAATATTTTTGGATACACATAATTAACGACTTTGCCACACGAATAGCATCGGGGGACCTTCAATTGCCCTCGGTTCGAGTGCGCCAGAACGGCATGACCGAGACACCTGCCCGATCGCCGACCGCGGCCGACGGCGTTCTACCCGCCGCGGGCTCGCCTCCGCTTGCGCCGGACGGCGCGCCGCTCTGCTATGTGGTTGATGAAGAGTCCAGCATCCGTCACTTTCTCTCGCTGGTGCTGCACGGCTCCGGCGTCGACACCGTTGAATTCCCCGATGGTGCCGCGATGCGCAAGGCGATCGAAGCCCGCGCGCCGGCGTTGGTGTTTCATAACATCTCGCTCGAATCCACCGATGCGATCGAGTCCGTGGTCGCCCTTGGCAAGCTCCGGTATCGCGGCGCCGTTCAGCTGATGAGCGCACGCGGCGCAGCCGTACTCGAACACGTCAAGGCCATCGGCGCCCAGCATAAGCTTCAGATGATGCCCATCCTCAAAAAGCCGTTCGAGACGGACACGATCGTGAGGATCATCCAGGAACTCAAGCTCGGCATGCCCCCGGCGGTCGCCGCCCGGCTGGAACTCGACGACGCTATCAATAACAAGTGGATCGAGTTTTGGTATCAGCCCAAAATCGCCCTACGGAAGAAGCAGCTGGCCGGCGCCGAAGCCTACGCCCGAGTACGCCATCCGCAACATGGCCTTGTCCTGCCAGGCGCGTTTACCGCCAGCGCGTCCGACGCATCGACGGCCAGACTGGCCGAACTTGCGCTGGAAAGCGCACTCAAAACGAGCGCCCACTTTTCGAAGCTTGGGGTCAACCTGCGGCTCTCGGTCAATATCCCCGTGCCGGCGCTTGTGAAAATTCCCGTCGGAGACATCGTGAAGAAGCACCATCCGGCCGACGAAAAATGGCCCGGACTCATCATTGACGTACCCGAGGATCAAATCGTCAGCGATCTTGCGCTCGCCGGCGAGCTCAGCAAGAAACTTGAGCCGCACAACGTGCGGCTTGCGATCGATAATTTCGGCCGCGCCTACTCGTCCCTCGCCAAGGTCGAAGAATTGCCTTTCGAGGAACTGAAGCTCGACCGTTCGTTCGTTGCCGACTGCGGTACAGACAAGGTCAACGCACCGCTATGCAAGACGGTGATCGATCTCGCGCACAGTTTCGGGCGCTACGTCGTAGCAGTTGGCATCGAAAAGGCGGCCGATGCGTTGGCGCTGGTGAGCATGGGATGCGACTATGGCCAGGGCTTTCTGCTCGGACAGCCGATGCCGGAAGAGCGTTTCGTTTCTCTGCTCCGGCAACGCGCGGCAACCCAGGGACGCAGCCTGGACGGCGCTGCCGAGTCCCAAAAACAGCCAGCCTGAATCCGCGTCGGTACGGCCTAGTGTGTCCAGGCGTCGCGACGCCTGAAGGAAAAATTATCCGCGTAGGAGATGGTGCGCCTTTTCACGGGTGCCGTTTCAAAAACCTGGTAGGCAATGCCATGGCGCTCGCAATAGGCTATCGCCTCTTCCCTGGTTCCGAAGCACAACCGTAGCTGCTGACGCATATCGCCGGATGACGTCCATCCCATCAACGGCTCGACCCGCCGCGGCGCCTCCGGCTCAAAATCGAGCATCCATGACTTTGTATTGGCAGAGCCCGACTGCATGGCGGTCTTGGACGGCTTGTAAATGCGTGCGGGCATGACGGCGCGGTAGCCTCAATTTAATACGTTCAGACCTGTATAAGGGCTCAAATATATCATGACAAATTGTGGATTGCACAATATGAAGCTTTAAAGTCGTCCCAAAGCCCATGCTCTTTTGAGCAATCCGATTTCGGAATTTTTCGGGTATCGCTAAAGCCGCACAGCTTCCCCCCGCTGCCCCTGCCGTCCACACCGGTTGGCTCGTTTCCGACCAAAATCGACAGAGCCAGCTCGGTATTGCAGAGCCAAAGCGCCTGCGCGACAAGGCACACCTGAAATTCGTTGCCTCACAACCGTGCCTAGTCTGCGGGCGCCAACCCTCCGATTCGCTTCATCTGCGGTTTGCGCAACCGCGAGCCATCGGTCTCAAGGTGAGCGATGAATCCACCGTCCCGCTCTGTCGCGGGCGCCACCGGGAGCTTCACCAAGTGGGGATCGAAGAAGACTGGTGGGCAAAATATCAGATTGATACACTCGAGATGGTGAAACATCTTTGGGAGCAAAACCACCTTCAACGGACCTGAGGCAATACCGGCACGGTCACTCCCGCGGGCGGTTCGCCTCGCTGATGACGTTCCCAGATCGTCGTAAAACCAGTCTCTATGTGGCGTGTAAAGCGCTCGGTATCAAAAAGTGGGCAGGTTTTGCGATGAATTGCAAGCTTGGCCTTAAGCGATGCCAGCAGCTGCGGATCGCGGCCCAGGCGAAGCGCACATTCCCTATAATCCTTCAGGCTATCGGCAATCAGTTCGGGGACGCCTACGGCCGAAACAAGACTGGCAGCGACGCGACCGCCGAACGTTGCGCCGGCGCACGTGAGAACCGGTGTGCCTGCCCACAAGGCATCGCAGACAGTCGAATGCGCTCCGAGGGGCGCCGTATCGAGGAACAGGTCTGCGAGCCGATGCCGCGCCAGGTGCTGATCATTACGTGCGACACGGCGCGCAAAAATAAGCCGCCCGGGATCTACGCCCCGCAACTGCGCCTCTTTCCGCAGATGGCCAATGGCACCATCATTGGCACTAGAAAGCCACAGCACACTGCCGTCGAGACCGCGCAGCACTTCCATCCAGAGGTCGAAAATCTGTCGAGATATTTTGTAGCTGTTGCTGAAAGCACAAAACACGAAACCGGACTCCGGCAGCCCTTCATCGGCGCGGGAGGGCGTATTCATAGCGATAGCGCGCTTTGAGTCAGTGCCCATGAAAGTCTCGGGCAGATAGACAACCTTTTCGGAGAAAAGACTTTGCTCAACCTCGGGGATGACGATGCGATCGGCCAATATATAGTCCAAATAAGGAGCACCGCTGCTGCCTGCATAGCCAAGATACATCACCTGAATAGCCGCCGGCCGATATGCGAGGATGGCCGGACGGGCCTCTTGCGTCGGTCCCATCAAGTCTATTGCAATATCGATCTCGCATTCTCGCAACATGCGCGCAATCTCAACGTCGCTGCTGTCGCGCTTATCGACGAAGCGGTCGAAAGCCTTTTCGAGCCGCGCCCGCATCGGCGTCGGATGGGCGGCGCCGAAGGACACCGCAAGAGTCTCGAAGCGAGCACGGTCATGGCATTCGAACATACCAGCAAGCATGTACGACACCGGATGCTCGCCGAAATCGGCTGATAGGTAAGCGAGGCGGATCTTGTCGTGGCGATAGCGTTGTCCGGTCCAAAGCGCCGGCATGGCGGGAAATTCGTGATCGACGAAAAGTCTGGCGCACTGCGCTTGAACTGCCTGAGTCGCCTCAGCCGCTAGAAAGGCGAAAGGACGCGAAACCGGTCGTCCTCCTGCAACGCCGGCCACAAGGCGTGCGTTTTCGGCTGCGAAATCAGTCCAATCGCAAATCATCATCTTGGCAAAAAAGCGCTCGCCCTCCACGTAATCCAATTTTGGATCGAGGCGAAAAGCATTGTCGTAAGCTTCAAATGCTGCGGCAAAACGTTTGAGCTCAAACAGTATGTTGCCGCAATTGTAGTGGAAGGCGGCGTTGTTGGGCCGCAGCGACAGCGCCGTGGAAAGGCCACTAAGAGCCTCGTTGGACCGTTTCATGCGATGCAGGATGTTCGCGCGGCTTGCATGAAAGTCGGCATTTTGCGGGCTGAGCGCCAAAGCTCTATCGCAACTCGCGAGCGCTTCTTCGAAGCGCCTGATCTGCTCCAGCGCATGTCCGCGATTGCAGTATGCCTCAGTGTATTTCGGTTCGATACAGATGGCAGCGTCGAAACAAGCGATCGCCCCTTCGACGGACTTACGCGATAGCAGAATGTTGCCCCGGTTGAGTTGCGCCTCGGCCAACATCGGGTTCAGCGCCAGTGCTTTGCCGAAAGCGGAAAAAGCGTCATCGAAGCGCTGCAAGGCAAGCAGCACATTGCCGTAATTGAATTGCGCACCCGCATCGTTTGGATTGAGCCTTAACGCATCGCACAGAACGTTTTCGGCCTCCACAAAGTTGCCACGCTGCGCATGAAGAACGCCAAGCATGAACAGAACGGGAAATTGCTTTGCGTCAACGTCGAGAACGCGGCGATAGAGGATTTCCGCTGCATTGAAGTTGCCAGCTTGGTGCGCCGCCATGGCCTGGCGCAACGTCTCCATGGTCGCCGGCGGCAACGGCGCCGGGGGCCGAGGCGATGGTGATCTTGATATCACGGTTGGCGAGGCGTGGTACGCCCCAAAAGGAGCATGACGTTATGGACGGTCTGGCTCAGCATTTGGCCGAACTCAAACATCGTGCGCCTCTCTATGTACACGCGCCACATCATGAAGGCGCTTTGGAAGTGGAATCATCTGTGCACGTTCTTCAACAAAACGTCGTTGGGAAATCGCTTAATCACCGAATAGTTCGGCAGCATCTCGAGAAGCGCTTGTAGGCTTGGTTCCCCCTCGTAAATCTCGTCGTTGCTGTACTCCAAATAAAGATATCGCGTTCTGGCTAACGTTGCTTGGCCGCCGGAGATAAGATCGCCTTCTGCACCCTGCGTGTCAGCCCATATGAAATCGATCGCGCCGATGCTGTTTTCTCGCGCCCAATTGTCAAGACAGCACACGGTGACCTTAATGAGCGATTCAAACTTGCACCATGGCCACCTTTCCTTATGAGTTTTAGGGGCTCGCAATGAGCCCGATTGATCCCAGCCACGAGGATAAACAGCTGCTGCACCAGCCGGGTCTATACCGGGAGGCAGCCCGCTACTGACATGAAATTGGGCTTCACCATCTGTAGCACCCACCGCCATTTTGAATAAATGAACGCGCGGACTGCTGACATTCGCCGAAAATCTTTCGATGGCGCGGGGATCCGGTTCAAAGGCATATATCGTGGCGTTCGAGAAAGCCTTAAGAAATGCTGCGGTATGCCAACCAT
>DASYSQ010000297.1:0-13339 GCA_036003145.1 Pseudolabrys sp. | reverse complement strand
GTGAAGCCGTACTTCGTCGCGATCAAATCGGCGGAAATACCCTGCGGCAGGAAGTAGGTCGCAACCGCGATCGACGGGTCGACCGGCCAGGCACCGCCTGAGGCGCCAATGCCGATGCGGCTCATCGATTCGGCCCCGCCTCCGATCGTCATTTCGTGTTGTCCGGACATGATCTCCGCCGCAGCGAAGTTCACCGCATCGAGGCCGGACGCACAGAAGCGATTGATCTGCACGCCGGGCACGCCGTCGCCAAACCCTGCGACGAGTGCCGCGGCGCGCGCGATGTCGCCCCCGGCTTCACCGACCGGATCAACGCAACCGAGCACCACGTCGTCGACCAGCGCGGGATCGAGCTTGTTGCGATCCTTTATGGCGGCCAGCGCCTGACCGGCGAGATTGAGCGCGGTCACCTCATGCAGCGATCCGTCGATCTTGCCGCGCCCGCGGGGGGTACGGATGGCATCGTAGATGAATGCGTCGGGCATCTCTCTTCTCCTTCCCTCTCCCATAGGGAGAGGGTGGTGAGTTGCGAGCGAAGCGAGCAAGAACCGGGTGGGGCTTATAACCTATCGAGAGGTTGTAACCCCTCACCCGTTCTCGCCAGGCTTGGGCACCCTCTCCCTGCGGGAGAGGGAAGAAAAACTACAAACTCCTGGCAATCAGCAGTTTCATGATCTCGTTGGTTCCCGCATAAATGCGCAAAACGCGTGCATCGCGATACATCCGAGAGATCGGATATTCATCCATATAGCCATACCCCCCGAACAATTGCAGGCAGCGGTCGATCATTTTGCCTTGCGTGTCGGTAAGCCGGTATTTCGCCATCGAAGCAGTGACTGTGTCGAGCTCGCCTTTGACATGCCGCTCGATGCAATGATCGAGGAAAACCTTGGCGATCGTCGTCTCGGTCTTGCATTCGGCGAGCTCGAATTGCGTGTTCTGAAACTCGATAATTGCCCGGCCGAAGGCCTTGCGTTGCTTGACATAGTCGATCGTGAGGGCAAGCGCCCGCTCCATCATCGCCACCGCATGCACGGCTACGATCAACCGCTCCTGCGGCAGTTCCTTCATCAGCTGGTAGAAGCCCTGCCCCTCCTCGGTCCCGAGCAAGCTCGACGCCGGCAGCTGCACGTCCTCGAAAAACAATTCCGAGGTGTCGGCTGAATCCATGCCGAGCTTTTTCAGCTTGCGGCCGCGGCGGAAGCCTTGCGCATCGTCAGCCTCGACGGCAAACAGAGACGTCCCCTTGGCGCCGGCTTTCGGGTCAGTCTTGGCGACGACGATGATCAGATTGGCGTGCTGGCCATTGGTGATGAAGGTCTTGGAGCCGTTGAGCACATAACCATTGCCGGATTTTTTCGCCGAAGCGCGCACGCCTTGCAAATCGGAGCCCGTGCCGGGCTCGGTCATGGCAATTGCGCCGACCAGCTCGCCGGTGGCGAGCTTCGGCAGCCAACGCTTCTTCTGATCTTCGGTGCCGTAGTGCAGGATGTAGGGCGCAACGATCCCCGAATGCAGGGGCGCGCCGAACGTGTCGAAACCCGCCAGCGCAAACTCGCGATTGATCACCGCCTCATGCGCGAAGGTCCCGCCGGCGCCACCGTATTCTTCCGGCATGGACGCACATAGCAGACCTGCTTCACCCGCCTTGGTCCAGACGTCGCGATCGTAGATATGCGCCTCGTGCCAGCGATCGAGGTGCGGGACGAATTCATCGGCGATGAAGCGCCGCGCCTGTTCTTCAAGGAGGACAAGGTCTTCGCTCATCCAGGCCGGGCGCGGAAGATTGAGTGCGTCCATGATCGAATCCACCCGGCGACAAGATAAGGCTCGGTCCGGGCGGATGCGAGTGGTAAATGACTGCCTGGGGCAATTGCGGCGTCGGGCGTGGTGCTCCATCATGCTGCCGCCACAAAAGAAAGGCGCTGCCGGTGATTTCCTATCGGCTCGGAGCCATCATTGCTTTTGCGTTTGCGCTCGCCTTTTCCGCGCAAGCCCAAACCACCTTGCGCGGGAATGACTTTCCGCCAGGTGAGGCCACGCCTGTAAACGGTTCGTTCTCGATCCGATTTCCGATCCCCTATCGGGCGATTGCGCATACGGGGGAAGTCCCGGAAGCCGCGCTGGCGGTGCAAGTACTGACAGGCGTCACTCCCGAAGGAGTGAGATTTTCTGCCTCGGAGAGGCCGGTCCAGCAGCCGGTGCCGCCAATTGAGAGTTTCCTGGAAACAATGAAAAGACGGGCTGACGCGGTCGCGTCAGAGGTACGACACGAGCAAAAGGGCGATTTGGAAATTCTGTCGTTCGCGCTCAGTGAGCCCAAGCAGGAGCATTTTTTCCGGATAATGCGTAATAAGACTGCTGGCTATGTATTGGTCGTCCAATTTCCCATCGAGCTGCGCAGTAAAGCGATTGGAATGAAGGACGACTTTTTCGGCTCGTTCAAGATTATCCCGCATTGACCGATCGACTGCGCCCGCGCCGCCAGTCGAACCCGCAATGAAATTGCTCCCCCGAATGAAGGGTAGTCGCGGCCGCGGCTGAGTGCTACGAGCGGACGAATATAGCCCGGGTTTACCAGCACTATGATTTCGCCAATCGGCGCCAAAGCGCCGTCACTGATTGATTCGCCGACCGCGTGGCTGCGCCTGGGTGTGGCCGTGCTGCTCTCCACCATTGGTGGCGTGGGTATGTGGTCATACATGGTGGCGCTGCCCGCCATCCAGGCTGATTTCGGCGTCAGTCGCGCCGACGCCTCGCTTCCCTTCACCATGGTCATGTTTGGCTTTGCTGGTGGTGGCGTGCTGATGGGGCGTCTTGCGGACCGGTTCGGCATCGCTCTGCCGCTCGGCATTGGAACACTGGCGCTGACGGCCGGGTTTCTCGCGGTTGGATGGTCGCCAAACCTGTGGCTGGTCGCACTCGCGCATGGACTCATCGGAATCGGCTGTTCGGCCAGTTTCGGGCCCCTGATGTCCGACATTTCACACTGGTTCGTGCAACGACGCGGCATTGCCGTCGCGCTTGCTGCTGTCGGCAACTACACCGCAGGCACAATCTGGCCACCTGTGGTGCAGCATTTTATTTCAACGTCGGGCTGGCGCGCGACGCATATCGGCATTGGACTGTTCTGCCTCATCACCATAATGCCACTGGTGTTCGCGATGCGTGCACGGATCGAGGACCATCACAGTGAAACTGCCGGCGCAGCTGCGCGCCGACAGGCCGAGGCGCCGTTCTCGCCACTGACACTGCAAATACTTCTATGCATTGCCGGCATCGGCTGCTGCGTGGCGATGTCGATGCCGCAGGTGCATATCGTCGCCTATTGCGGCGATCTGGGTTATGGCGTCGCTCGCGGCGCCGAGATGCTGTCGCTGATGCTTGGCTTCGGCATTATCAGCCGCATCGCCTCCGGCTTTGTTGCCGACCGGATCGGCGGCGTACGGACGCTGTTGATCGGCTCAGTACTGCAAGGTGTCGCCCTGTTCCTTTATCTCTGGTTCGATGGGCTTATTTCTCTCTACGTGATCTCGGCGCTGTTCGGTTTATTTCAGGGCGGCATCGTGCCGAGTTACGCCATCATTGTGCGCGAATATTTCTCGCCCCGCGAAGCGGGCACCCGCCTCGGCCTGGTCCTCATGGCGACCCTGCTCGGTATGGCGCTGGGCGGCTGGATGTCGGGCCTGATTTTTGATTTCACCGGATCCTACCGGATCGCGTTCCTCAACGGTCTTGCGTGGAACCTGGTGAATGTCTCGATCATGACCTGGCTGTTGCAGCGGTCGCGCCGCCGCCTCGCGCTAGCCTGATCCAGCATCGCATCGGAGCGTGGCGCTTCCGTCAGCCACGCTCGCGTCCAGTAAGCACGAGATCGATTTTTTGCATGAGCCGGTCGAAATCAATGGGTTTGGTATCGAACTCATCGCAACCGGCCGCAAGGGCTTGCTCGCGCGAGCCCGCCATCGCATGTGCGGTAAGCGCAATGATCGGAATATGCTGCGTCGTCGCACCGTTCTTGAGCAGGCGAGTTACTTCCCAGCCGTCAATCACCGGTAAATCCAGATCCATCAGAATGATGTCGGGCAATTCAGCTCTGGCCTTCGCACAACCAACTTCGCCGTCTTCGGCCGACAGAAATTCAAATCCGCCGGCCAGTTCAAAACGCATTTTGAGCATGTACACGTTGTCGTCGTTGTCCTCGACGTACAGAACTTTCGTCACGAAGCCACCTCCGGCACTTGATTCTTGCGGCGCGCATTGGCGACTGCCTGACGGACAGTCCGCACAAGTTGAGAAGGCTCGAAGGAACTCTTCAGCAAGATGCCCTCAACGCCGGAATTGAGTCGCTTGCGGTCTGCCGCCGTCAGGTCGAGCGCCGTGATCACGATCACGGGGATGCGACGCCAGTCCGGCCGCTCACGTAAGGCCGTTATCAGCTGGAATCCGTCCATCTCCGGCATCATCAGGTCGATCAAAATAATGTCTGGAATTTCCTCCGTCAGCCGGCTCAGGGCGACCCGGCCGTTGTCAGCTTCGGTCACAAGCCATTGCTGCGGCTCCAGGACGGATCGGATCGATATCCGTTGAGCAGGATCGTCTTCGACCATGAGGACGCGTGTTCGTCGCACGCGCGCCTGAAACGGTCGCAGGAGCGCGATCAGCCGGTCGCGGTCGATCGGCTTGGTCAGATAGCCCGCAGCGCCAAGCGTCATTCCCTTTCGCTGCTGATCGGTAATCGTTGCCATAATAACCGGAATGTCGGCGAGCTCCGGGTTGCCCCGCAACGCCGCGAGGACCGTCCAGCCATCCAGATCCGGCATGAGGACATCAAGCGTGATGGCGATCGGATGCAGCTCCTCGGCGCGTCGAAGTCCGTCGCGCCCGCTGCTGGCGGTGACAACAGAGAAGCCCTCCTCACGTAAATGATTGGCAATAAGCTCGCGCGCTGTCACATCGTCATCGATCACGAGCACGCAATCGCCAATCGTCTCAGGCCGGCTGTCGGCGTCTGTTGCGTCGGGCGCCGTTGCATCAGGCGCCGCCCCTGTACCTGCCGGCAAACGGACGACGAATGTTGAACCTTTTCCGGCCTCGCTCCTGACCGTCACTTCGCCGTCCATCATGCGGCACAGGCGGCGCGTAATCGCCAATCCCAAGCCGGTTCCACCGTAGCGGCGCGCAGTCGATTGATCGACTTGCGTGAATTCCTCAAACAGTTTGTCCAACTGGTCCGTTGTCATTCCGATGCCGGTGTCGGCCACGATGAAATCCATCCAGGCCCGTCCATCTGCGGATGCCGGCACCACGCGCAACGAGATGTCGCCGTTCTTAGTGAATTTGCAGGCATTGCTGAGAAGATTGAGCAGAACTTGCCGCAGGCGCAGCGCATCGACATTCAGTGGAGCGATATCGTCCGGACATTCGACTGTGAGATTGTTCTTGTTCTGCTCAGCGAGGGAACGCGCTGTTCCTGCCACCTCGTCGAGCAAGCGCGGGATATTCACCGATTCCAGATTAAGCTCCAGTTTGCCCGCCTCGATCTTCGACAGGTCGAGGACCTGATTGATAAGTTCGAGCAAATGCCTGCCGGCCCGATGAACGCGGCGCAACGGATCCAGGGCCTTGTCGGTGCCGAAGCGCGCGACATTGGTCACCATCATCTCGGTCAAGCCGATAATGGCATTGAGCGGAGTCCGCAGCTCGTGGCTCATGTTGGCGAGGAAGGCCGACTTCGCCCGGTTCGCGGCTTCAGCCTGTTCCATGGCTTCTTCGAGTTCTTCCTGACGCTGCTTGAGCTCCGAAATATCCGTGTAGACGACGACAGTGCTTCCGTCCGGGGTGCGTTGCTCGCTGACGCGCACCCAAATATCGCCATGGTGGTATTCGACCAGGCCTTCGGGCTTGCTGTGCCGCCGCAAACGCTCTGCGACCCACACGTCGTCAGGTTGGCCTCCAGTATCGATCAGGCCACGCGCCACGCCGACCTCGAGAATCTTCGAAAATGGCGCTCCCGGCTGAGCAACATCCGCGAGCTTGGGATAGAGCTCGCGGAACCTGCTGTTGCACAGGACGAGCCGGTCATCGGGGTCAAACAGCACGAAACCGTCGGAAATCGTTTCGATAGCCGTTTGGATCATGCGGCGCAGCTCCTCGCTATGCGCCGACAATTTTGTCCGTTCGATAATGCTGCCGCGAAACAACTCGAGAGTACGCGCCATCGCGCCGATTTCATCGGGGGCTGATGCAGGGATCGGGGTATTAAGGTCACCGGCCGATATTCCGGCCATCGCTACAACCACGTCGTCGAGGGGCTCCGAGATCGAGCGCAACACCACCAGCGTTGCCGCCAGACCCAGGAGAATCGCAATGGCCACCGCGAGGGCGGCAATAATTCTTGTACGAGCGACGTCGGCCTGCATCCGGCTGCGCGCCGCCGCCGCCTCGCGATTGAGGTTCTCAACGAAGCTCGTGAGCCGGGCGTCGATCGCAATGCTATGTTGGCGGGCGGACGCGAGAAACGTGTTGCCAATCACGCGCTGGTCGGCGGTGTACTCCACGACGGCTCGCGTGGCGTCGCTTTCGAATTCCTCCACATCCTGCTTGATGGTCGCGGCGATTTCGGGCCGGCTGCGCGCCAGTTCATCGAGCTTGAACGAAAGCCGCTCCTTGGCTGCGTTGGCGTTCAATTCCGACAGGCGCAAAAGGCTCACTGCCAGATCGGTGAGCCAATAACGGTATTCGCCGAAGGCGGTGCGGGTCTGGTTGGCCAGCTGACTGAGCCCGGCCAGTTCGGCGGTCTCTGCGACCGCGCGCGAATTGGCGGTCAGCCTTGCCGTCGTATAGAGGGTCATTGCCGCCAGGATGGCAATCAGGATCGCACTAACGAGCAGCACCCGGGTCTTGATACTTAGCCGCCGAAGCATCGTCGTCATCACGGACGCTCAACGATAGAGGCTGATGCTAATGACTCCGCCGAGGTCGCCCTCGCTTCCTCCTTCTTTCGGATAGCCGGTCACGTCGATGTCGCCCTTCGGACCGCCGTGGCACGAAAGGCAGGAGGCTGCGTAATATTCCGGAACGGCCATGCGGAATGCCTGCCGGCCCTTGCTTTCGGCCATGGCCGAGAAGTCCTTGCCCTTGGGCCAGCTCGTCAGCAGGAATTTTTCCGTTATGACTTTCAGTTCCCACGGATCCGCGCGAGCCTTGAGATTGCGGATACGATCGGAAGGCGCGGTAACCTTGACCTCCGCTTCCTGACCTGCACGTCTGCTGAAGGCCTCGTTGACCAGCCGACCGAACGTCGCGGGAATAAAGGCCTTAAACCCAAGACCCTTTTTGTTGATCGTTTGCTGATTGGCATCGACCACTTCGACGATTGAATCCATTTGTGCGCGCAACAAGCGACCCTGACGCGTTGAAGGATCGATAGCGGATGGATCGACGCCCGTTGTGGTCTTGTAAGCGCTCACAGCTTCGGCCAGCACCTTCGCACCGGTGAAACCCTTGTCGCCTACTTCCGGATTGTTGATCTCGGCCTGATGCCGCGACACGACCGTTCGGGCTGCCTGCAACAATGTTGACAGGCTTTCAGCCACATGGACATCGTCGCTTGTCTGGCCATGCAGCGGGCCGAGGCCATAACCACCGAATGCACACGCAGCCGTCGCAATCGTCAAAGCTCCAACTCTGACCAACCGGAACCGCAATAGAGACATTGGCGTGTCCCCCATTGAACCATCTGGACATCGTGCGAACGTCACGACGTTGCCGCACCTGTTCAGGCGCGGCGGCTGACAAAGAAGGCTTCCACCACGCGATCTTCCTTGGTGGGAATTTTTTGCGGACCGTCGAGAACAAAATCGTTGCCAACTGCACTGGCCGTCGATGCAGAGATCAGCACACGATTGGGCTGGCTCGCGGCCTCCAACCTGGCCGCGATGTTGACGGCGTCTCCCCACACATCATACGAGAACTTGCGAGTGCCGATGACCCCCGCCATGACGGGACCGGAATGCAGCCCCACCCGAATCGAAAACGGCTCCGGCAAGCGCAGATGCAACTGTTTCGCCGCCTCGATCATATCGAGAGCAAGCCTGGTCGCCGTTTGCGCATGGTTCACGCTTAGCCGGGGAATACCTGCGACAGCCATGTAGTTGTCGCCGCTCGTCTTGATCTTCTCGACGCCGCAGGCTTCTGCCAGGCGGTCAAATTCGCTGAAGAGATGATTGAGGCATTCGATAATTTCGAAGGCTTTCATCCGCGCAGTAATCTTGCCGAACCCGACGATGTCGGCGAAGAGAACGGTGGCATCGTCGTAGTGATCGGCAATATTGCTTTCGCCGTTTCGAAGCCGAAATGCAATTTCAGCAGGAAGAATGTTTCGCAACAGGGCTTCGGAGTTGCCCTTTTGCTTCTCGACCCTGGATAGATAGTCGGCTTCCATTGTGCGTAAGGAATTGCGCCGCAGGGCGGACCCGATGCGCGCGCGCAGGATCGTCGGATTGAATGGTTTTGGCAGATAATCGTCTGCGCCGAGCTCAATGCATTTTGAAATTTTGTCCGTGTCCGTATCGGCGCTGATCATGACCACGGGAATATCTCGCGTGTCCGCCCTGCTCCTGATCAATCTCAATACTTCGTCGCCGTTCAAATCCGGCATCATCATATCGAGCAGAACGAGACTGAATTTTTCATTCTCGATCAGGCTTATCGCCTCGTTGCCGCCGGAGGCGCTCGCTATATTCTGGTAACCATCGGCTTCCAGAAGTGTCTGCAGCGTGTATCGGTTGTCCTCGTTGTCATCGACGACGAGGATTGAATGCCGATCCGAATTCGCAGCTGACTTAGGCGTCAATTTGAGCAAGGTACCCGGGCACCTATTTGTCTGAATTAATTTAACACACGGCGATCCGAACCGTCGGGAAATCTTGCAAACGATTCGTCGACCGAGTTCCGCGGCGGCGTTTTCAAAATTTCTTAAACCGAAAAGCGTGCCATAGCTTTTGAGCATGAACGGAAGCACGGCCCCGCCAGGGTCCGTTGCTCAATAGTCCGCGATAAGAACGAAGGTCTAGAACGCGTCGGCCGGCAATTCCATGGTCGAAGCGGCGCCCGCCTGAATGCGCGCGAGTCGTGTCGCGGTCTCCGGCAACATACGCTCCATGAAGAAGCGGGCGGTTACAAGTTTGGCGGTCATGCGCTGTGCCGAGGCATTTCCCTTCTTTACAAGGACGGCTTCCGCGATCCTGCACCACATGTAGCCAAGCGCGACCAGGCCAAAGAGATGCATGTAGTCGTAGGAGCCGGCGCCGGCATTGTCGGGTTTGGCCATGGCATTCTGCATGAACCACATCGACGCCTCCTGCAGGTGCGCCAGCGATTGTCCGAGCGGCTTGAGATAGACGTTCATATCGTCGCTGTTGGCGCGCTCCTTGAGATACGTCTGCACCTCGTTGAAGAAAGCCATGATGGCGCGGCCGCCGTCCTTGCCAAGTTTGCGCCCGACCAGATCGAGCGCCTGGATGCCATTGGCGCCTTCATAAATCTGAGCAATACGTGCATCCCGCACGAATTGTTCCATGCCGTGTTCGGCGATGTAGCCGTGCCCGCCGAAAATTTGTTGCGCCATCACCGCGTTGGCGAAACCGCCGTCAGTCAGCACGCCTTTGATGACCGGCGTCAGCAATCCCATGTGATCGTCCGCGCTCTGGCGTTCTTTTTCGTCATCGGAACGGTGAGCGACATCGCTTTTGAGCGCCGTCCACATGACTAGTGCGCGGCCTGCTTCGTTGAAGGCGCGAATACTCATCAAAGCGCGCCGCACGTCCGGATGCACAATGATCGGATCGGCAGCTTTGTCTGGAAATTTGACGCCGGATATGGAGCGGCCTTGCAGTCGTTCCTTCGCATAGGCAGCCGCATTCTGATAGGCTACTTCAGATAGGGCGAGACCCTGCACACCGACGCCAAGCCGAGCCTCGTTCATCATCGTGAACATCGCATTGAGGCCCCGGTTTTCTTCACCGATCAGCCAACCAATGGCACCATCGTAGTTCATGACGCAGGTCGAGTTGCCGTGTATGCCCATCTTTTCCTCGATCGAACCGCAGCTGACCGCATTGCGGCTCCCGAGCGAACCATCGTCCTTCACCAGAATTTTCGGCACCACGAACAATGAGATGCCCTTCGTCCCGGCGGGCGCACCCTCGATCCGCGCAAGCACGAGATGGATGATGTTTTCGGAAAGATCGTGCTCGCCAGCGGAGATGAAAATCTTGGTGCCCGATATCTTGTAGCTTCCGTTGGGCTGCTTCACCGCTTTCGATCGCAACAGTCCGAGATCGGTGCCGCAGTGCGGCTCGGTGAGGTTCATCGTGCCGGTCCAGACGCCTTCAACCATCTTCGGCAGATACTTTGTCTTTAGCTCGGCGGAGGCATGCACCAACAAAGCGGCGATGGCGCCTTGGGTAAGGCCCGGATACATGGCGAAGGCCATGTTGGCGGAACAAAAGAATTCGTTGACGATTTCGGTCAGTGTCGCCGGGAGGCCCTGGCCGCCGAATTCGCTCGGCACCGAAATACCAGTCCAGCCGCCCTCAACGATCTTGTTGTAGGCGTCCTTGAATCCCTTCGGGGTGGCCACGCTCCCGTCAGGAGCGCGCTTGCAGCCTTCCTTGTCGCCCACACGGTTGAGCGGGGTCAGCACCTCCTCGCTGAACTTGGCCGCTTCGCGCAGCACTGCTTCCACGACATCAGGCGAGGCGTCGGAAAACCCAGGCAGATTGCCATAGTGATCGAGATGGAAGACGTCGTTGAGCAAGAACAACGCGTCATCTACAGGGGCCTTATAGATTGGCATGAACCAGCTCCCCGGCAGCGCGCCGCAAGATGTTAACAGGATATAAAGCTACCGGTTTCACTTCGCTCACACGGCACCGGCGAAAGCCCCGCTGGTACGCACTATGACGTACCCGGTTTACACCTCCGTTAAATGCAGTGGAAACGGGAGGAGCGGCGGTGCCGGTCAGCCCTTCCGGGACCCGGCCGCTCTGATCCGCGGGGGAGCATCGGAACTGGTGAACATTTCGGTATAAATCTGCCGCAATTCAGCCAGCGCCGTTTCGATGTCGCGCCGCTGACGCTCCAGCATATTGATTTGCTCCACGCATTTCCGGCGGCTGATCGGCAGGGCGTTGGTGCAACCACGTGCACGTGCGGTGAGCATTTCGCGGATTTCAGTCAGGGTGAACCCGAGCCGCTTACCCTGCAGAATGAGGGCCAGCCGGTCGCGGTCAGCGTGACTAAAGACACGGGCGGCGCCGTTACGGTGGGGGGCGAGCAAACCCTTGCTCTGGTAAAATCGGAGTGCCCGCAAGGTCACGCCCGATTCGCGCGCAAGCTCGCCGATGGTAATATTGCCCGTGGCGAGTGACTCCGGACCCCGCTTGCGGCTCTCGCCGGCCCGGTCGATACCGCCGTAGGTATGAGTGCGGTATTCGTTTTTCATGTCACCCCTACATATTACCTGCCCGACTCGCGCGAACCTTAGGCTCGCAGTCTCCGGGAGCGGTGGCACTCAGGTGTTCTGCCCAGAAAATATTACTGTCGTAAGACCGCCTTGGCCGCGACCCATCAGGGGGCGGGGAACCGGGGGGCGCCAAAACCGCAAAACGTTAACGGGTTGTTTACCGTGACCGGCAAAAAGTTGGGTGTGGACGAAGAACCGAGCCCCGTATCCACCCGCCGTTAACGCGCGCCGGTTCCACGAGAGTCGATCCGACTCGTCTCCACCTCGGACGTGGGTGTGAGCATGAAATTTGGCTTTCCGTGGAACGTCAAAGGAATTCGACAGCATGCGCAACAGACCGCGCAGGAAGCAGCGCGCCGTGCGGGGATGCCGCTGAGTGACTGGCTCAACGCGATCATCCTGCAGCAGGCCGCGACGCAAGGCATCAGGGTGCCTTCGCTTTCGCGCGACAGTGACGAAAGAACCGCCGATCATCTTACCGGCATGCACCAAAGGCTCGACGATCTTACCCGCCGCATCGACCAGGTGACACGCAGCGGGTCCGCGCCTTACGCGCCGAAGCGAGACCGCGAAGAATCCGACCAGTTCGCCGAACTGTTCGCGCGCATGGAGCAGCGGTTCGACCAATTCGCCGCAAAAATCGCACGTCCATCAACACCGCATGCAGTAGACAATATCTATCCGCCCGGCCTCGTCAGTGCGATCGCCGAAATTGCCGCGCGCCACCGCTCGCTCAACGGTAGTGCAGCGCCGGCGCCAGCACCGGACCTTTCGGGCTTAGAGGGTCAACTGCGGCGAATTACCGATCAGATCGAAACATTGCGACGGCCCGGCGTAGAGGAGGCAATCGCGGCACTACACGTAGAGCTTCGCGAGATCAGCCACACGCTCGCTGAGGCGATGCCTCGTCGCGCCATCGAGACGATCGAGATACAAATTCAGAGGCTCACCCAGCGCCTGGCGGACGGGCGTCAGGCCGGCGTGGACGGTAACGCTTTGGCTGGCATCGAGTACGGGCTCGCTGAAGTGCGCGACGCGTTGCATGCGCTGACGCCGGCGGAAAATCTGGTGGGTTACACCGACGCCATCGACGCGCTCGGCCACAAGATCGATCTCATTGTAGCCCAGAGAGACCCGGCGACGATGCAGCGACTCGAGAACTCCATCGGCGCACTGCGCGAAATGGCAGCGCATGTTGCTTCCAATGAAGCGATGAGTGGGCTCTATGCCCAGGTGCAAGCGCTTGCCGACAAGATCGACCATCTTGCGATCGGCGGCGGCGGCGATGCGCTCAACAGGCTCGAGCTGCGCATCGATGCACTCAGCCGAGCCCTGGCCGACCGTGCCCAGAACGGCGACATGCCGCACCGCCTTGAAATTCTGATGCAGTCCCTGTCTGAAAAGATCGAGCAACTTCAACCGTCGCGTGGCGATCAGATCGCAGTTGGCCTCCTCGAGGACCGGATCGTCAGACTGTTCGAACGCCTCGATGCGACCGACTCTCGCCTCAGCCATCTGGATGCGGTCGAACGCGGACTCACCGATCTGCTGGTTCATATCGAAGACCTCCGCGCCAACAAGGAGACTGCGGGCCTTCGGGCAGAAAGCGCGCCAGATTTTGATCTGCTGAGGCAGGATATCGCCCGCACTCATGGTGCGCTTGAAGCCGTAAATGGTACGCTTGATCGTGTCGCCGACCGTCTGACCGTGATCGAAGGCGACATTCGCGACAATCGGCCGGGCCCTGCGATTCGCGAGCCCGATGTTTTCGAGCTCACGCAATTTTCCGATAAAGCCGCCACACAAGAG
>DASYSQ010000296.1:0-5718 GCA_036003145.1 Pseudolabrys sp. | reverse complement strand
AATCGCGCAGTGGATCTATCGCTCCGCGCGCTCGGCCCGCCTGGTGGATGGCGCCTCCGAGGTGCACATGATGGTGCTTGCGCGCTTCATGAAGGAAGAGGGGCGGGACTTCTGGAAATGGGGCCCGGGCGAGGGCGGGCGCAACGAGCGGTAAACTCAGGCGGGCTACATGCGGGCTACATGACCGCGCCGATTTGCCATGGGACGAATTCAAGCTCGCCGTAGCCCAGCTCTTCAGATTTGGTGTGCGTGCCGGATGCAACCTGCAATACCTTTTCGAAGATTTCCTGTCCCTTTGCCTCGATCGATGTTCCATCCAGGACGTCGCCGCAGTTGATATCCATGTCGTCGGTCATGCGCCGGTACATCTCGGTGTTGGTGGCAAGCTTGATCGAAGGCGTCGGTTTGCAGCCGAACGCAGAACCGCGACCGGTGGTAAAGCACATGACATTGCAGCCGCCGGCAACCTGGCCAGTCGCGCCGACGGGGTCGTAGCCGGGGGTGTCCATGAATACGAACCCTTTTTCCTTTACCGGTTCGGCGTATTCGTAGACCGCACGCAATGTAGTGGTGCCGCCTTTGGCTGCGGCGCCCAATGATTTTTCCAGAATGGTTGTGAGTCCACCCGCCTTGTTGCCCGGCGCCGGATTGTTATTCATCTCGCCGCCATTGCGCTTTGTATAGCCCTCCCACCACCGGATGCGCGCGACGAGCTTTTCGCCCACCGTGCGATTGATTGCGCGCCGTGTGAGTAAATGCTCCGCGCCATAGATTTCCGGCGTTTCTGCGAGCACTGCCGTTCCGCCATTTTTGACCAAAAGATCAGCGGCGGAGCCCAATGCAGGGTTTGCAGTAATTCCGGAATAACCGTCGGACCCCCCGCACTGAAGCGCCAGCACAATCTCGGAGGCTGGCCGCGTTTCGCGCCTGGCGCGCCCGGCGACCGGCAGCATCGCCTTGATGCGCTGGAGGCCCTGATCGACGGTTTTTTTGGTTCCACCCGTTGCTTGAATCGTCATGGTTTGAAAGTGATCGCCCTCAACCATTCCGTATTCGTCCTTCATGCGATCGATTTGAAAGACTTCACAACCCAGGCCAACCATTAACGCGGCGCCGAGGTTGGGATGGGTCGCGTAACCCCATTGCGTCCGCCGCAACAGATCCCAGCCTTCTCCGTAGGCGGCCATACCGCATCCGCTGCCATGAACAAACGCAACCGCGCCATCGATTTCAGGATGGTCGTCGAGAATTCCGGATCGATTGACTTCTTCGGCAATGAATTTTGCGACCGACGCCGAGCAATTCACCGACGTCAGAATGCCGATGTAATTTCGTGTGCCGGTTTTTCCGTTGGGCCGGACATAGCCTTCGAATGTCGCACGCAGCTCCGACGGCAGAATCTCGTCGTTCTTTGCGCCCTCGGCAAATTTATAGTCGCGGGCGAAATCGCGGAGGGCCACGTTTTGCTCATGCACCCAATCGCCAGGAGAGATCGTTTTTGATGCGAATCCGATCGTTTGGCCGTATTTCCGTATCGGTTCGCCTTCGCGAATGGCCATTATTGCCATCTTGTGGCCGCGCGGCACGCGCTCGCGCGCGGCAACGCCTGCGACAGCAGCACCGGCCGGTATCTGATCGACCGCGACAACGACGTTGTCTTCAAGCGATAACCGGATCGTCCTTGGTGTGTTCATGCGATCGACCGCGCGGGGTAATGAGGCCTGTTGCGTGAAGTTGACTGCATAGTAACATCTTGGCGACCAGGCGATGCTTTAAATAATCGCCACATGGGAGGGAAGTATGCCGAATTGGCCGCGCCAGTTGGCGCAGAGTTTCGCGCTTGTTGCCGCACTCGTCCTTATGGCCGGCCCGGCCGGCGCCCAGACCAAGCTCAAGTGGGCGCATGTGTATGAGGTCGCCGAGCCCTATCACACGCAGGCGCTATGGGCGGCCGAGGAGATCAAGAAGCGCACCGGCGGCCGCTATGAGATCGGGGTATTCCCCGCCTCCCAGCTTGGCAATGAAAATCAGATCAATGAAGGGCTGGGGCTCGGCACCGTCGATATTATCTATACCGGGGCATCATTTGCCGGCTCAATCCACAAGCCGCTCTCGATCACCGGCGCGCCGTTCATCCTGCGCGACTTCGACCACTGGAAGGCTTACCGCGACAGCAAGCTTTTCCGCGACATCGCCAAAGGTTACGAGGACAAGACCAAGCACAAGGTGGTCGCGATCCTCTATTACGGCCAGCGCCACGTCACGGCCAACAAGGAAATCAAGAAGCCCGAGGATATGAAGGGCATGAAGCTGCGCGTTCCGCCGGCGCCGTTATTCCTGATGTTCACCAAATCGGTCGGGGCCAATGCCACGCCGATCGCCTTCGCAGAGGTCTACCTCGCCTTGCAACAGGGCACTGTGGACGGCCAGGAAAACCCGTTGCCGACCATCATGGCGAAAAAGTTCTACGAGGTGCAGTCGCACATCATGCTCACCGGCCATATCACCGAATCCCTGGTCACAATTGTCGGCAGCCACGTCTGGTCGAAGCTCTCGGATGCCGACAAGAAAGTGTTCGAGGAAGTGCTGATGCAGGCTAGTGCGAATTCGACCGACCAGATCCGCGCCTCGGAGCTCAAGCTCGCCGACGAATTCCGTAAGCTCGGCAAGACTGTGGTGGAAGTCGACCGCGAGGCATTCCGCAAGGCAGCCGTTCCGCTTCATATGGACGCCAGTGCGGGCGCCGGCTGGTCGCAGGCCGAATACGACGCGCTGCAGGCGTTGAAATAAAGGAACCAGTGCAAGTCGCGTCATGCCGTGCTCAGGTACGGCGTGACGGGTGCGATTTGCCACGGGGGGATCATGAGTAAAAAAAAGAAGACGCTCAAGGGCGAGAAGCGCCTCATTCAGGCCGAAGACGCCGAGGTCGTCATTGAACACTACCCGGAGGATTGGCTTGCGTTCGTGATCTTCTGGTCACTTGCCTTCATTGTCTTTCTTCAGTTCTTCACGCGCTATGTGCTCAATGACAGCCTGTCCTGGACCGAGGAGATCGCCCGCTACGGTCTGATGTGGGTCGTGTTCATCGGCGGTGCGATGGTGACACGGCGCAATACGCACATTGCCGTCGAGTTGCTCTCGAATGTCATGAAGCCCGGGCCGCTGCGCGCGGGCCTGCTGGCCTTCGTTGATTTCGTCAAACTTGCCTTTCTCGGCCTGCTCGCGTTCGTGTCGTGGACGATCACCGAACGCATGCACCAGCAGCGCATGACCGTGTTCGATTTGCCGATGAGCTATGTCTACGCCGGTGTCGCGTTCGGATGTTTCCTGATGCTCATCCGCCAAGGTCAAAATGTGTGGCGCAACGCCCGGATGGGCTGGAGACGGCCGGACGACTGGACGCATCAGATCGCGCCAGACTAAGGGCAGGACAATCCGATGATCATTATGGCGTTTTTGTTCATCGCGGTGCTGCTCGTGGGCGTGCCGGTGTTCATCGCGCTTGCGGGATCGTCCTTCGTCTACACGCATTTCATCGCTGAACTGCCGGATTTCGTCATATTGCATCGAATGGCGGGGGGCATTGATTCATTTCCGCTGCTGGCCGTGCCGTTCTTTATACTTGCAGGCAATCTGATGAATTCGGCCGGCATCACCAACCGCATCTATGATTTCGCAGTTGCGCTTGCGGGCTGGACACGCGGCGGACTGGCGCACGTCAACATCATCGGTTCGGTGATTTTCGCCGGCATGTCCGGAACGGCGATCGCTGACGCGGCGGGCCTTGGCACGATTGAGATCAAGGCGATGCAGGACCACGGTTATGACACCGAATTTTCGGTCGGCGTCACGGCAGCGTCGTCAACTCTCGGCCCGATCATCCCGCCGTCCCTCCCGTTTGTGATCTACGGAATGATGGGGAATGTCTCGATCGGTGCGCTATTTCTCGGCGGTGTCATACCCGGCTTTGTGATGACCGCTTTCATGATGGGCTATGTCTATTATTGCGCGCGACGCTACGGGATGGGGCGCGACCAGGCATTCCGCTGGCGTACGCTCGGCACCACTTTCCTGGCGGCATTCCCGGCTCTGCTGACGCCGGCCATCATCGTCGGCGGCATGACGTTCGGATGGTTCACGCCGACAGAGGCGGCGATCGCTGCCTGTGCCTGGGCGATGGTGCTCGGCATATTTCTCTACCGCACGCTGTCACCAAAGCAGTTTTACAAGGTCTCGATGGATACTATCGAGACCACGGCCGGCGTGTTGTTGATCGTCGGCGCTGCCTCGCTGTTCGGCTGGGTGCTCACGACGACCCGCGTGACCGAATACACCACCGAGGCACTGCTGGCTCTGACGAATAATCGTTACATCATTTTGTTGCTTACGAACGTTTTGCTGCTGGTCGTCGGTTGCTTCCTGGAACCGATAGCATCGATCAGCATATTGGTGCCTGTTCTGATGCCGGTCATTGTTAAGGTTGGCATCGACCCGGTGCACTTCGGCGTCATGATGACGCTCAACCTGATGATCGGGCTGTTGCATCCGCCGCTCGGCATGGTGCTGTTCGTGTTGTCCAGAATCGCCAAATTGTCGATTGAACGAACGACCGTCGCGATTCTGCCTTGGCTCATACCATTATTGCTGTCGTTGATTGCCATTACGATGATCCCCGAGTTGACCCTGTGGTTGCCGCGGGTCCTCGGTATGATCAAATGAGGGCTGGGCGTTGGTACGTCTGGCGCTAGGCGGTTGCCTTGCGCAGGGCGGCGACCTCATCGCGCGCAGATTTCATCAGATATTGCACATCGGACGCGGCGATCACGAAGCGCGCGCCCAGCTTCACCAGTTCGGCAACGTGCTCGACATCGGCCCGGATCCCGCCGACGCCGAGATGCTTACCGTGCGTCTTGCAGGCCTTTGCCGTTGCCTCATAGGCCGCCCGCAACTTCGGGCTTTTCAGGTCACCGGGAATGCCCATGGCGGTGCAAAGATCGTTGGAGCCGATCAGGAGAACGTCGATGCCGGGTACCGCGGCAATGGCGTCGGCATTCGCTATGCCTTCCGGCGTTTCCAGCATCGGAATGAGTAGTGTTGCGGCATTGCCTTGCTTGTTGACCTCACCGAGCGGCGTCGGGCGATAACCCTGCAGTGCGCCGGCACCCGCGACCGAACGCTCGCCCAGCGGCGGGAAGCGGCAGGCGCGCACGAATGCTTCAGCTTCGGCGCGCGTGCTCACGTTCGGGCAGGTGATGCCAAGCGCGCCCATGTCGAGCAGGCGCGTGGCATCCTCGAAGTGATGTCCGGCAATGCGCACCAGCGGCGTGACGCCGATGGGCAAGGCGGCGACGCAGATCTGCGCCGCGTCGTCGAGCGAGATCGTGCAATGCTCCATGTCGATGAAAAGCGCATCGAAGCCGCAGGCATCCGCGACCATGGCGATTTCAGCGGTGCGGGCGAGACGCGTCGCCATACACAACGCAACCTCGCCGCGCGCGAGGCGCTCTTTCGTGCGATTGGTAAAGGCCACGAGCCTGATGCTCAGTTGCGATAACTCGTGTCGATCTTGTCGAGGATGCGCAGGTAAGCCGCCCAGTCATGGCTGCCGCGGCCGGCGTCGTGATGCTCGTATTGCTCCGCGGTCTTGGCACAGACTTCGGGTGGAATTTCGATCAATGGGTTACCGGTGGCTTCCATCATCAGCTGGATGTGCGCAGC
>DASYSQ010000295.1:0-3643 GCA_036003145.1 Pseudolabrys sp. | reverse complement strand
CTGTTCGGCTCGCCGAGTGCAAAACTCCGCAGCACCTGCCCCGGATGCTCCCAGAACGCAGCACTGATCTCGGCAACCACCGCGTCTCCCGCCTGCACGTTTCGCATGCGAGGAAACTGACAGGGGACGCCGAGATCCGACGAAATCATCGGCGTAACGCCGATGTAATGAATGACATTGGTCGCACCCTGCGAAACGTAGGCACGCTCGACCAAATCGCCGAGCTCACGTTCGTTCAGTCCGGGCTTTAATCCATCACGCAGCGCCACCATTCCGAGATCGCTGAAATGCGCGCCGATGCGCAGCCAATCGAGCTCTTCGGCAGATTTCACCTGCCGCAACCGAATATAGTCGCGGTTGAGGCTCTTCAGTTTTTCGAATTTTGCCGAGAGGACGGCGTGCTGTTCAGCGCTGACCGGGCCGATAGTTGCAACGCGGTTCTGGCGCGCGCCGCGCTGCTCCAGCACCTTGCTCGCTGCGGCGATCGACGATTCTCCGCCCCAGGCCACATCGGCCTTGTCGGCAAGAATCCCCGCCTGTGGCGCGTGGTTGACATATTGGACGAACAACGCGTCGCGCTCGCCCGGCGTCAGCACGGCGACCGCCTCGGCGGTCACCGGCCATTGCGTCAGCCATTGCACGGCGGAGCCGAAGCGGTTGGCGCCGCAGAAGACAAGATGATCGCACTCCGCCGCGGCCAGAAGCGCTTCAATGGCCGCGCGCCGGCGCACCATTTCCGCGTCGGAAAAACGCGGATATTCAGTCTCGGTTATGCGCGCGAGATGGGAAGGTAGTGTCACGTGGCTTTCTTCGGCAGCGCCACGATCATGTCAAGCTCGACGCGCGCCCCCGGCGACGATAACTGGTTGATGCAAACGGTCGTACTTGCCGGCCGCCAATCGCCGAAATATTTGCCCATGGTTGCGTGCATGGCGTCGGCATCGCGGAAATCGGTGAGATACTTCGTGACCTTCACGACGTCGCGCCAGCTCGCGCCGGTTTCGTCGAGGATAGACTTGATCGCCTCCATCGCACGCGTGGTCTGTTCTTCGATCGAGTGCGGGTGTATGTGCTCGGCGTCCACATGCGGGTGTTTGTGATAAAGCGGCGACGGGGTCGCGCCGGACAGAAACATCAGGTCGCAGGCGCCGACGATCCGCACCGCAGGGGCGTACGGCATGGTGTGCGCCTCTTCCGGCTTCGGATGCACGGGCTCAAGCCGGAAGCTCTGCTGCGGCTTGCTCATCACGGTCATGGCGGGACTCCTTATCGGCAGACAAATTTGCGCTATTTGGGACCGAAAAACCCCTCAGCGCAACCGGTACACTTGATCGGGCTTGATCAGACTTGGTCGTACTTGGTCGTACTTGGTGGGACTTGGTGGGACTTGGCCGCATCGCGTGTTGATCGCCGCGCGGGAAACGCTAACGTGCGGCCGACAGGAGAGCCCGAATGCCTTCGACGATCCTCGATTCCGCGGTGTTCCGCGACATCTTCACCACCGAAGCAATGCGGAATGTGTTCTCGGACGAGAACCGCGTGCAGAAATATCTCGATTTCGAGGCGGCGCTTGCGCGTGCGCAAGCCAGGCTCGGTATCATTCCGAAGGAAGCGGCTGCCGAAATCGTCCGCCATTGCTCGGCCGACAAAATCGACATGGCGAAACTGAAGGAAGCGACCGAGAGGATCGGCTATCCGGTGCTCCCGGTCGTGCAGCAGCTTGTGAAGCTTTGCAAAGACGGGCTTGGCGAGTGGTCGCACTGGGGCGCAACCACCCAGGACATCACCGACACCGCCACCATCATGCAGATCCGCGAGGCGCTTGCCATCATCGAAAAGGATATCGACGGCATCTGCGACGGGCTGGCGGCGCTCGCCAGGAAATACCGCGACACGCCGATGGCGGGGCGCAGCAATCTTCAACAGGCGGTGCCGATCACCTTCGGTTACAAGATGGCGACCATGCTCGCCGCCTTCGAACGCCATAAGCAACGGCTGAGGGAGATCAAGCCGCGCGTTCTGGTGGGCGAATTCGGCGGTGCCGCCGGCACGCTATCCTCGCTCGGCAAGGATGGGTTGAAAGTACAAGACGAGTTGATGAAAGAGCTCAAGCTCGGCCAGCCGGAGATTTCCTGGCACACGGTGCGCGATCGCATTGCCGAAGTCGGCTGCTTTCTTGGCCTGGTCACCGGAAGCTGCGGCAAGATCGCTTTCGACGTGAAACTGCTGATGCAAACTGAGGTCGAGGAGGTCTATGAGCCATTCCATGCCGGCCGCGGCTCATCCTCGACCATGCCGCAGAAACGCAATCCGATTTCCTCGGTCTACATCACTGCGCAGACCGCTATGGTGCGGCAGCTCGTTGCCGCACTGCTTGAGGCCCAGGTCGAGGACCACGAGCGATCGACCGGCCCTTGGGAAATCGAATGGATCGCACTGCCCGAAATCTTCATGCTCTCGGCCGGCGCGCTGGCGCAGACGCGTTTTCTGGTCGAAGGCTTGCAGGTCAACGAGAAGAAGATGCGCGAAAATCTGGACATCACCAAGGGGCTGATCATGTCCGAAGCGGTGATGATGGGGCTCGGTGCCGATCTCGGCCGCAACAAGGCTCATGATCTCGTCTACGACATCTGCCGCGAGGTTGTTAAAACCGGTCGTCCGTTGATCGACCTGCTCGTCGAGAACAAGGAAATCAGCAAGCATGCCGACCGCAAGAAGCTGGAAAAACTGGTCGATCCCGCGAACTATCTCGGTGTCGCCGGCGAGATGGTCGACCGCGTGCTGAAGATGCGCGGGAAGTAGCGCTGCGGTGTCGTCCGGGGCGGGAACGACAAATCAAACCTTCGGCATCGTTTTCCAAATCGCCATTGCAACCCCGAGCGTGGCGAGACCAATCAGCACAAACAACGCCGGAACGGTCGTTCCGTATTTCTGCAAGGCGGCGACGATGACCGTCGCGCCAGTCATGAACGCGGCGTTGAGCACATTGACTGCGGCAATCGTGCGGGCGCGGTGATCCGCACCGCTCCAGGCCTGCACCGCGGCAAAGGCGGGGACAATAAACAGGCCACCGGCAACCGCGAGTCCGCACAAGTCGATCGCGGCGCGTATGGCGAGCGCCGATGCAAAGACCGCTCCCGGACCTTGCGGCGATGCCGCGTAAGGCACGCCAAACGTCGCCAGTCCAAGATCGAGCGCGAAAGCCCCGAGCAGGACCGCGCCCACCAGCGTCGTCCTGAGAACAATGCGCCCACGCGCGATCACGGCCGCCAGGCCCGAGCCGGCACCAACCGCAATCGAAAACCCGGCGAGATAGACGGTCACCGTCTCTTCGTTCCCGCCAATGATTGTCTTGATCAGCGGCGGCAGCAGCGACAGCACCACGATGCCGACGAGCCAGAACCAGCTCGTCACCATCGCGCCCCACCACACTCTCGCGTCTGAGCGAAGATGCCGGATCATTGCGGCGGTCGAAGCGGCGATATTGGTCCCGATTTTGAGTTGCGGTGCGCCCTCGCCGGTCGCCGGGATCAACAGCGCCGATGTCCAGCATGCTGCCGAAAAGCTCATGATCAGCGCTGCGAACAGTGTCGCCTCGCCACGATCGCGCGCGGCCAGTCCGCCCGCAATCGTGCCCAGAAGA
>DASYSQ010000294.1:0-11135 GCA_036003145.1 Pseudolabrys sp. | reverse complement strand
CAAGCCCGTCTGCAAGACTTGCCGCCAGCGAGCTGACCCCAGCAATCGCCATACTGCCGAGCGCGATGCAGGCGATGAAGACGTAAAAGCCGTGCAACCCGCCGCGCAATTCCCGCAAGGCGAAACGCAAGGGCAGCCAGTGGCTGTGGGGCGCGGCAACCGCTTTCGTGGTCATGGCGTCACACCGTCGATACGACCCGAGCGCAGTCGGACGACGCGTTCGCAGCGTCTCGCGAGAGCGGCATCGTGCGTCACCAGGACCAGCGTGGTTTTGCGCTTTGCGAACCCGGCAAAAAGTAGATCGATGATCTGCTGTCCCGTTTCTTCGTCGAGATTGCCGGTCGGTTCGTCCGCCACCAGGATTTGCGGATCGGGTGCGAGTGCTCGTGCGACCGCAACCCGCTGCTGTTCGCCACCCGACAATTCGGCCGGATAGTGATAAAGACGGTCCCCCAAACCTACGGCAGCGAGTTCGTGGTTCGCTCTTTCACGCGCATCCGCGATGCCGCTGAGCTCGAGCGGAACCGCGACATTCTCCAACGCGGTCATGGTCGGAATGAGATGGAAGGACTGGAAAACGATTCCCACGTGCCGTCCGCGAAAACGCGCCAACGCGTCCTCATCGAGTGCGCCCAGGTTCTTGCCCGCGACCGCGACCGTTCCGCTATCCGCGCGCTCAAGGCCCGCCATCACCATGAGTAACGTCGATTTTCCCGAGCCGGATGGCCCGACCAGTCCGATTGCCTCGCCACTGCCTATATGCAGGTCGATGTTTTTGAGGATATGAACGCGGGCAGCTCCCTGCCCAAGCGAGAGATTGACACCGGCGAGCGCAATAGCCGCCCCCGCCTGCGAGTTAACCGTCATGGGACCTCATTTTTCGCCACACCGCTCATATGGGAGGAACCCCGCCCGGGTCCAGCGTTTTGCGGCCTGGCTGCTATTGGCATTGGTATGCGCGCTGCTTCCGGCCGCTGGCGCGAGAGGGGCCGAACGTCCAGTCAAAGTTGTGGTGCTGGGTGATTCGCTCAGCGCCGGTTTCGGGTTGCCGGTACAGGCAGCGTTCCCGGCGAGGCTTGCGGAGGCACTCGCGGCCAAAGGCATTGCTGCCACGATCATCAATGCCGGGGTATCGGGCGATACTGCTTCCGGCGGACTTGGCCGTCTTGATTGGTCGGTTCCGGATGGCACAGACGCGGTCATCGTCGAGCTCGGTGCGAACGACGCATTGCGAGGGCTCGATCCCGGCGTCACCAAGGCCGCGCTCGACACAATCCTGCGCAAACTTGTCGACCGTCACATTGTTGTCTTGCTGGCCGGAATGCGGGCGCCTCGCAACATGGGCCGGGACTATGCGCGCGACTTCGACGGTATCTACCCGACGCTTGCGTCGACTCACCCGGTCGTCTTTTATCCCTTCTTTCTTGAGGGTGTGGCTGCTGATCCGAAATTAAATCAGGGTGATGGCCTGCATCCAAACGCCGCCGGCGTGGATGCGATTGTGGTGCGTATCCTGCCACGGGTCGAAGAATTGATCGCCCGGGCGCGTACCGCACGGGGGTCGTAATTGAGAGTCTCGTCATGCCGCGTCTCTTCACGGGTGTCGAAATTCCGACCGATGTCGGGCAGGCGCTGGCGACATTGCGCGGCGGGTTGCCGGGTGCCCGCTGGATCGATCCCGAAAATTACCACCTGACATTGCGGTTCATTGGCGACGTCGACGATCAACTCGCCCATGAAGTCGCCTCCATGCTCGGCCGCGTCAAACGTGGATCTTTCGAACTCTATATGGAGGGGCTCACGTCCTTTGGCGGACGCAAGCCGCGCGCGGTTGTCGCAAGCGTCGCGCACGCGCAAGCCCTGCTCGATGTGCAGGCCGAGCAGGAACGGCTGATGCAAAGGATCGGCCTGGAGCCCGAGGGGCGCAAGTTCACGCCCCACGTAACACTGGCACGTCTGCGTGAATCCTCCAGTCAACAGGTTGCCGAGTATCTTTCGGCGCGCGGCTATTTCCGCACCTCGCGCTTCCGTGTCTCGCGCTTCGTTCTGTTTTCCTCGCGCGCCTCCGTTGGCGGAGGCCCGTATGTGGTCGAGGCGAGCTACCCGCTCAGCGCGTGATCGTTCAAACCGGGTTGAGGAGCCGCGACTGCACGTCGAGAATGGCCGTCGCGACACCGTGCGCATCGGCGGCTGCTTCGCGCATCAGTGACAGAGGCGTGTAGCGCGGAGGGTCGACTTCGCCGACGACGCTGCCGAAATCGAATTTGAGATCGGCCTCGAACTTGCGGGCAAGCTGCTGCATTCGCTGGTTCTCAGCCAGGCAGTGCATTTGCAGTGACTTGATTGCGCGGTTACGCGCGCTCAAGAGTGTGCGTTCAAGCAGGACGGTGCCGACGCCATGGCTTTGCCACGGCTGCTCAATGCTGAAGGCGGCTTCCCCCTCGCGTGCGAAGACTGAGCCGTGCGAGCGAAGCTCGGCGGCACCGCGCAGAGTGCCGTCGACGAAGAAGCCGTGCACGATGACACCGAGGCCACCCGCCGAGCCTGCATGCCAGGCGATGAATTCATCGGACACTGCGCCGGAAAAGCGCCGGTTCCGGCTCTCGGGATCAAGGCGGAGCAGATGGTCGCGATAGGCGTCGGTCTCATTGATCCACAATTTGCGGATCATGCCGCCATCCGGCAAAGGCTCGTGCATGTCTGGGTCTCCTGAGGTCCACGCCGCCCTGCCTGATCGCGTTCCCGCCGCGGCGCCGCAGGTTTGCTGCCCGCGAATCGCCTGGCTCCGTTTGTATATGGTGCATTGCAGCAATAATTCGATGCAAAGACCCGTCAGGAAGGCCTGCCCCGCAAAACTGCATAGCTTCCAAAGGATTACCGCACATTTTGTGCGCAACATGACCCACTCGTGCCGACAGCCGATTTACAGCGCGCACGGTTCATCATTACGTGTCACTGCGACTTCCTTCCGTTTGTCCTAGCCCGATGTCTGAAATCTTCACCACCCGTTACGCGGCGTTAGTCGCCGCCGGAAAGATTGAGGCCGATTCAGGCCAAGCAGTCTTGGCGCGCCAACTCACTGCGCTTGAAAGACGGATCGACCAGCACAGGCTGGCGCGCAAGTCGTCGGCGCTCGGCTGGCTGTTCGGAAAGCGCGAACAGGCTGGTGTGCCGCTCAAAGGCCTCTACGTCTATGGCGAGGTCGGCCGTGGCAAGACCATGCTCATGGACCTCTTCTTCGAGACCAGCGCGGTCGTGCGCAAACGCCGCGTCCATTTCCACGAGTTCATGGCCGACGTGCATGAGCGGGTCCACGGCTATCGGCAGGAGATCAAGAACGGGGAGACCAACGAACTCGATCCGATCCAGCGCACAGCGGCCGCAATCGCGGAGGAAAGCTGGCTTCTGTGTTTCGACGAGTTCCATGTCACGGACATCGCCGACGCCATGATTCTCGGACGGCTGTTCACGCGACTGTTCGAGCTCGGTGTGGTCATGGTGGCAACATCCAATCTCGCACCGAAAGATCTCTACAAGGATGGGCTTAACCGTGCGCTATTTCTCCCTTTCATTGCGCTGCTCGAACGCCATTGTGAGGTCGTGCGGCTTGAGGCGCGCACCGATTTCCGGTTGGAGAAGCTGACTGGCGTGCCGACATGGTACGTGCCGGACGATGCGAAAGCTGATGCCGCGCTCGACGAAGCCTGGCGGCGGCTTGCCGGCGGCCATGCGGGCGCGCCACACGAGCTGATGGTCAAGGGCCACGCTGTGCGGATACCGAAAACCGCGATGGGCGTTGCGCGATTTTCGTTCAGTGATCTTTGCGAGCAGCCGCTGGCGGCAATTGACTATCTCAGGATTGCTCACGAATTCCACACCGTCATCCTCGACCACATTCCGGTGATGGATTACGCCAGGCGCAATGAGGCCAAGCGCTTCATCATCCTGATCGACACGCTATACGATAATTCGGTGAAGCTGCTGGCATCCGCGCAGGCACAACCTGATGAGCTTTACACCGCGGCCGAAGGCTACGAGGCGAACGAATTCAAACGCACGGCCTCGCGGCTGATCGAGATGCGGTCGCAGGCCTATCTCGGCCTGCCGCACGGTCCAAAACAGGGACCGGCGATCGACCCCGGCAAAATTATCGAAACCTAGCGCGGCGCGATCACGAGCGCCGGTCCTCATCTGGCGGCGTCCGTGAGAAGGCC
The DNA here is from genome assembly GCA_036003145.1 of Pseudolabrys sp. Lineage (GTDB taxonomy): Bacteria > Pseudomonadota > Alphaproteobacteria > Rhizobiales > Xanthobacteraceae > Pseudolabrys. Next base: position 6,921 of record DASYSQ010000294.1, on the reverse strand, counting down.
GGATGTCGCCTCTGGACTCAACGCCTCCCGTCTGCTGGTATAATGTATACAAGATTTGGACGGGTAGAATCTCCTGCCTTTCGGCACCTTGTCGACCAGAACCTAACCGGTTAACCACCACCCGCCGTGCTCCGCGGCAGCAAGTCGAGAGTTTTCCAACCATGGCGCGTAACAAGATTGCGTTGATCGGCGCTGGCCAGATTGGCGGCACGCTGGCCCATCTCATTGGGCTGAAAGAACTGGGGGACGTCGTCATGTTCGACGTCATGGAGGGGATCCCGCAAGGAAAGGCGCTCGATATCGCCCAATCGTCACCGGTCAACGACTTCGATGCCAAGTTCATCGGCACCAACAGCTATGACGCGATCGAAGGTGCCGATGTGTGCATCGTCACCGCAGGCGTGCCGCGCAAGCCCGGCATGAGCCGCGACGATCTTCTCGACATCAACTTGAAGGTGATGGGCCAGGTCGGTTCCGGCATCAAGAAATACGCACCCAATGCCTTCGTGATCTGCATCACCAATCCGCTCGACGCCATGGTGTGGGCGCTGCAGAAGAGCTGTGGTCTGCCCCAACAGAAGGTTGTCGGCATGGCCGGCGTGCTCGACTCGGCGCGTTTCCGTTACTTCCTTGCCGACGAATTCCACGTTTCCGTTGAAGACGTCACAGCATTCGTGCTCGGTGGCCATGGCGACACCATGGTCCCGCTGACGCGTTATTCGGCAGTGGCCGGCATTCCCGTGCCCGATCTGGTGAAGATGGGCTGGACGACGCAGGCGCGCGTCGACGAGATCGTGAAGCGGACCGCCAATGGCGGCGCCGAGATCGTCAATCTGCTCAAGACAGGTTCAGCCTTCTACGCGCCGGCGGCCTCCGCAATCGCGATGGCGGAAAGTTATCTCCGCGACAAGAAGCGGGTGCTGCCCTGTGCCGCCTGGTTGAACGGCGAGTACGGCATCAAGGACCTGTATGTCGGCGTCCCGGTTGTAATTGGCGCCAAAGGTGTCGAACGCATCGTCGAGATCGAGCTCAACAGCGGCGAGCGCGCCATGTTCGAAAAATCGGCGGCTTCGGTGCAGGGCCTGGTCGATGCCTGCAAAAAGATCGCCCCCAATCTCGACAACTAGAAAGAAGCCGGCGCGTTCAGCCGGGAGTTCGGCATGAATATTCACGAATATCAGGCGAAGGCGGTGTTGCGCGAATTCGGCGTGCCGGTGCCGCGTGGCGTCCCCGCATTCAGCGTGGATGAAGCGATCAAGGGCGCGCAGGAACTTGCCGGCCCGGTTTGGGTTGTAAAGGCCCAGATCCACGCAGGTGGACGTGGCAAAGCCGGCGGCGTCAAGGTGGTGAAATCCATCGATGACGTGAAAAAAGAGTCCACACGCATACTGGGTTCGACGCTGGTGACACACCAGACCGGCCCGCACGGCAAGAAGGTCAACCGTCTCTATATCGAGGAAGGCTCGGCGATCGATCGCGAGTTCTATCTTTCTGCGCTGATTGATCGCGAAACCTCTCGCGTCGCGTTCGTTGTCTCGACCGAAGGCGGCATGGACATCGAGGAAGTTGCGCACAAGACGCCCGAGAAAATTCTCACCTTCTCGGTCGATCCGGCCACCGGGATCATGCCACATCACGGGCGCCGCGTAGCGCAGGCGCTCAAGCTGTCCGGCGATCTCGCCAAACAGATCGAAGGGATCCTGCCGAAGCTCTATTCCGCCTTCACAACGAAGGACATGAGCCTGCTTGAAATCAATCCGCTGGTGGTGACCAAGGACAACAAGATCATCTGTCTCGATGCGAAGGTTGGCTTCGACGGCAACGCTCTCTATCGCCATCCGGATATTGTCGCGTTGCGTGACCTGACTGAGGAAGACGACAAGGAAATCGAGGCCTCGAAATACGATCTTAATTACATCGCGCTCGACGGCTCGATCGGCTGCATGGTCAATGGCGCCGGTCTTGCGATGGCCACCATGGACATCATCAAGCTGTACGGCATGGCGCCGGCCAACTTTCTCGATGTCGGCGGCAGTGCCACGAAGGAAAAGGTGACCGCAGCGTTCAAGATCATCACCTCTGATCCAAATGTTAAAGGGATTCTCGTCAACATCTTCGGCGGCATCATGAAGTGCGATGTGATTGCCGAGGGTGTTGTTGCCGCGGTGAAGGAAGTGGGATTGAAGGTGCCGCTGGTCGTGCGGCTCGAAGGCACGAACGTCGACCTGGGCAAAAAAATCATCGCCGAATCCAAACTCAATGTGACGTCAGGCGACGATCTTGACGACGCCGCGCAGAAGATCGTGAAAGCGGTGAAGGGCAATTGATGATCGTTTCAGACAGGCACAGGAGGGAAGCGATGTTCCGTTATGTTTTCGCGCTTGCAATCCTGGGCGCCATTGTGATGCCCGCGCATGCGCAGGATGCCATTCCCGACCTCAAGGGCACCTGGACCGGAAAGGGCAAGTCGATCGTGTTCGGCAACAACGCCCATCATGCGGGCAAGCAAACGATCGCCAACCCGCCTCGAGTGCGCGACATTGAGGCGATCCACGTCGTTGAAGGCCAGGATGGAAGGTTGGTCTGGGGCCGTTCTTCCTCCGCGGCCGCCAACACCAAGGAGCCGTTTGCCTGGGCGATTGCGAGCGACAACAAGTCGATCGTGGGCGCCGATATGGATGGTTATTTCCGGATTACGCTTCTCTCGCCCGATCGCATGGAGAAGTGTTACGCGCGGAACGCGGCACGCCCAAGCCGTTCAATTGTCGCTTCGTGTCAGATCATGGAACGGGCGAAACAGTAGCAGGCTCTGATGTCCATTCTCATCGACAAGAACACCAAGGTCATCTGCCAGGGCTTCACCGGCAAGAACGGCACCTTCCATTCGCAGGCGGCGATCACCTACGGCACCAGGATGGTCGGCGGAACCTCGCCGGGCAAAGGCGGCTCAACCCATCTCGATCTGCCGGTGTTCGATACCGTTGCCGAAGCGAAGGAAAAAACCGGCTGCGATGCCAGCGTGATCTACGTTCCGCCGGCGGGCGCGGGCGATGCCATCTGCGAGGCGATCCAGGCCGAGGTCCCGCTGATCGTCTGCATCACCGAAGGCATTCCGGTGATGGACATGGTCAAGGTGAAACGCTCGCTCTCGGGTTCAAAATCGCGGCTGATCGGCCCGAACTGCCCGGGCGTGATGACCGCGGGCGAATGCAAGATCGGCATCATGCCTGGCAATATCTTCAAGCCGGGCAAGGTCGGCATCGTGTCGCGCTCGGGCACGCTCACCTACGAGGCGGTGTTCCAGACCAGCCGCGAGAACCTTGGCCAGACCACCGCCGTCGGCATTGGCGGGGACCCGGTGAAAGGCACTGAATTTATCGCAGTGCTCGAGATGTTCCTGGCCGATCCAAAAACCGAGTCGATTGTCATGATCGGGGAGATCGGCGGCGCGGCCGAGGAGGATGCAGCGCAATTCCTGAAAGACGAGGCCAAGCGCGGCCGCAGGAAGCCGATGGTCGGGTTCATCGCTGGCCGCACCGCACCGCCCGGCCGGCGCATGGGCCATGCCGGGGCAATCATTTCCGGCGGTAAAGGTGACGCCGAGTCCAAAATTGCGGCAATGGAATCGGCGGGAATCAAGGTATCACCGTCCCCGGCACGGATCGGGAAAACGCTGGTTGAAGTACTGAAATCCTGATTCAGTGCTTGGCCTTTCATAGACTTACAGACGTCTTAAATAGAGCTAAAACAGCAACACCAGCCGCTCGCCGGCTTTTCGAGCTATTGCGGCTGAACCGCGCCGTTTTTTCAGGCTGCGCAAGGATTTAGATCGCCATGTCCCGTCAGGACGCCAACGCTATTTTCGCCAACACCTCGTTCCTCTACGGCGGCAACGCCGCCTACATCGAGGACCTCTATGCGAAATACGAGGCCGATCCGGCGGCCGTCGATGCCGAGTGGCGCGCCTTTTTCCAGAGCCTGAAGGACGAGAAGGCGGACGTCGTCAAAAATGCGCAGGGCGCCTCATGGCAGAGCCCGAACTGGCCGGTGCGGCCGAATGGCGATCTGGTTGCGGCCCTCGACGGTCAATGGGCCGAGACTGAAAAGAAGATCGGCCAGAAGATTTCTGCGGCGGCGCAGGTGAAGGGCGTCGAGGTGGCCTCAGCCGATGTGATGCAGGCGACGCGGGATTCCATCCACGCGTTGATGCTCATTCGCGCCTACCGGATCCGCGGCCATTTCCACGCCAAGCTCGATCCGCTCGGACTCGAACCGGAAAAGAACGAAGAAGAACTCGATCCACGGAGCTACGGCTTCACCGAGGCCGATCTCGACCGGCGCATTTTTCTCGACAAGGTGCTTGGCCTCGAGTTCGCGTCAATGCGAGAGATCGTCGCGATCCTGCGCCGCACCTATTGCCAGACGCTCGGCGTCGAGTTCATGCATATCTCGAACGCTGCACAGAAAAGCTGGATCCAGGAGCGCATCGAGGGACGCGACAAGGAGATCGCCTTCACGCGCGAAGGCAAGCGCGCGATCCTCAACAAGCTGGTGGAAGCCGAGGGCTTCGAGAAATTCCTCGACGTCAAATACACCGGCACCAAGCGCTTCGGGCTTGACGGCGCCGAGGCATTGATCCCGGCACTCGAGCAGATCATCAAGCGCGGCGGCAATCTCGGCGTGAAGGAAATCTGCGTCGGCATGCCGCATCGGGGCCGCCTCAATGTCCTGACGCAGGTGATGGGCAAGCCGCACCGTGCGCTGTTCCACGAATTTAAGGGGGGCTCGGCGACGCCGGACGAGATCGAAGGCTCCGGTGACGTGAAGTATCATCTCGGTGCGTCAGCGGACCGCGAGTTTGACGGAAACAAGGTGCACCTGTCGCTCACCGCCAACCCTTCGCATCTGGAGATCGTCGATCCGGTGACGCTCGGCAAAGTGCGCGCCAAACAGGACCAGCACCACGCCACGCCCGACGAGCGCACGATGGTGATGCCGCTGCTGATGCACGGCGACGCCGCATTCGCGGGCCAGGGGGTGGTGGCGGAATGCTTCGGCCTGTCGGATCTGAAGGGCTACCGCACTGGCGGGTCGCTGCACTTCATCGTCAACAACCAGATCGGCTTCACGACCTATCCGCGCTATTCGCGTTCGTCGCCCTATCCCTCCGACGTCGCCAAGATGATCGAGGCGCTGATCTTCCACGTCAACGGCGACGATCCGGAGGCGGTGGTGTTCGCGGCCAAAGTCGCCACCGAGTACCGGCAGAAATTCCAGCGCCCGGTGGTCATCGATATGTTCTGCTACCGGCGCTTCGGTCACAACGAAGGCGACGAGCCGTCTTTCACCCAGCCGCTGATGTACAAGAAGATCCGCTCTCATCCGAGCACGCTGGAAATCTACGGCAAGAAACTGACCGGCGAAGGCGTCGTCACCGAGGGCGAAGTCGAGAAGATGAAGGCCGACTGGCGCGCGCACCTGGAGGCCGAATTCGAAGCGGCGCAGGGCTACAAGCCGAACAAGGCTGACTGGCTCGACGGCCGTTGGGCGGGATTGAAGCCGACCGGAGAGGTCGAAGATCCGCGCCGTGGCAATACCGGCGTTGCGGCACAAACCCTGCGCGAGATCGGCAAGAAGATCACTGTCGTTCCGGCGGGTTTCAGCGTCCACAAGACGGTGCAGCGTTTCCTCGACCACCGCGCCAAGGCGATCGAGACCGGCGAGGGGATCGACTGGGCTACCGCCGAGGCGCTCGCTTTCTGTTCCCTGCTGAAGGAAGGGCATCCGGTCCGCCTGTCTGGCCAGGACAGCGAACGCGGCACCTTTTCGCAGCGCCACTCGGTGCTGTTCGATCAGAACACCGAGGAACGCCACACCCCGTTCAATCATCTCGGCAAGGAGCAGGCGCGCTTCGAGGTGCTCAATTCGAGCCTGTCGGAAGAGGCGGTGCTCGGATTTGAATACGGTTATTCCACCGCCGAGCCCAACGCGCTGACATTGTGGGAAGCGCAGTTCGGTGACTTCGCCAATGGCGCACAGGTCGTGTTCGACCAGTTCATCTCATCCGGCGAGCGCAAGTGGCTGCGTCTGTCCGGTCTCGTTTGCCTGCTGCCGCATGGCTACGAAGGCCAGGGCCCGGAACATTCCTCGGCGCGGCTCGAGCGTTTCCTGCAGATGTGCGCGGAAGACAACATGCAGGTGGCAAACCTCACCACGCCGGCGAACTACTTCCATGCGCTGCGCCGCCAGTTGAAGCGCGAAATCCGCAAACCGCTGATCCTGATGACACCGAAGAGCCTGCTGCGCCACAAGCGTGCGGTGTCGCGGCTCGACGAAATGGTCACGGGGACGTCGTTCCACCGCCTGCTGTGGGACGACGCGCAGCTGCTGCCGAACGAGAAGATCAGGCTCGTCACCGACGACAGGATCCGCCGCGTCGTTATGTGTTCAGGCAAGGTCTATTACGATCTTTACGAGGAGCGCGAGAAGCGCGGCGTCGACGATATCTATCTTCTGCGCATTGAGCAGCTCTATCCATTCCCGACCAAAGCATTGGTCACCGAGCTTTCACGTTTCAAGCAGGCAGAGATGGTCTGGTGCCAGGAGGAGCCGCGCAATATGGGCGCGTGGTTCTTCGTCGACGTCTTCCTGCAGTGGATCCTCAATCAGATTGGTGCGAGGAACCGCACGATGCGTTATGCGGGCCGGCCGGCCTCGGCCTCGACCGCGGTCGGGCAGATGTCGAAACACCTGGCGCAGCTCAAGCAATTCCTGGAAGAAGCGCTTGGGTGATCCATTGCACTCCGTCCTGCCCGGCCCTGTGCCGGGCATCCACGTCTTTATGACGACGCAGACGAGGCGAGAGAAAAGTCATGGCTGACATTCGCGTGCCCACCCTCGGTGAATCGGTGACCGAGGCGA